>NZ_JBKGGT010000029.1:0-44855 GCF_052041995.1 Pseudomonas sp. SMV7
AAATCTGACCCCGAAGTCCGGTTCCACCGCCCGGCAGTCGTGGCTTAGGGCGGGTGCCGAAACCCTGCGAATTAGGCTAGAATGCACGGCCTCTAAGCACACCCCTTCCTGAGGCTGTCCCGACGATGTTGATCCTGCGCGGCGCTCCTGCCCTTTCTGCCTTTCGCCACGGTAAATTACTCGAGCAACTGAGCCAGAAAGTCCCCGCTGTTACTGGTTTGTATGCCGAATTCGCCCACTTCGCCGATGTCGACGGCGAGCTGACCGCCGACCAGCAGCAGGTGCTGGGCCGTCTGCTCAAGTACGGCCCGAGCGTGCCGGTACAGGAGCCAAGCGGCCGCCTGTTCCTGGTCGTACCGCGCCTGGGCACCATTTCGCCGTGGGCCAGCAAGGCCAGCGACATCGCCCACAACTGCGGGCTGCAGGCCATCCAGCGCCTCGAGCGCGGTATCGCCTACTACGTCGCTGGCGACCTGAGCGCCGCCGATGCCGAGCTGATCGCTGCCGAACTGCACGACCGCATGACCCAGCGCGTGCTCGGCCAGCTGGAGCAGGCCGCTGACATGTTCAGCCACGCCCAGCCCAAGCCGATGACCTCGGTGGACATCCTGGCCGGTGGCCGTGACGCTCTGGCCAAGGCCAACATCGACCTGGGCCTGGCCCTGGCCGAAGACGAGATCGACTACCTGGTCAATGCCTTCCAGGGCCTCAAGCGCAACCCGAACGACATCGAACTGATGATGTTCGCCCAGGCCAACTCCGAGCACTGCCGCCACAAGATCTTCAACGCCAGTTGGGACATCGACGGCCAGGCCCAGGAAAAAAGCCTGTTCGGCATGATCAAGAACACCTACCAGATGCACAGCGAAGGCGTGCTGTCTGCGTACAAGGACAACGCCTCGGTGATCGTCGGCAATGTGGCCGGCCGCTTCTTCCCGAACCCTGACACCCGCCAGTACGGTGCGGTGCAGGAGCCGGTGCACATCCTGATGAAGGTGGAAACCCACAACCACCCGACCGCCATCGCGCCGTTCTCCGGTGCCTCCACCGGCTCGGGTGGCGAAATCCGCGACGAAGGCGCCACCGGCCGCGGCGCCAAGCCCAAGGCTGGCCTGACCGGTTTCACCGTGTCCAACCTGCGCATCCCGGGCTTCGAACAGCCGTGGGAGCAGAACTACGGCAAGCCAGGCCGTATTGTCGACGCCCTCGACATCATGGTCGAAGGCCCGCTGGGTGGCGCCGCGTTCAACAACGAATTCGGTCGCCCGGCCCTGACCGGCTACTTCCGTACCTTCGAGCAGGCCATCAACACCCCGCGCGGTGAAGAGGTACGCGGCTACCACAAGCCGATCATGCTCGCCGGCGGCATGGGCAACATCCGTGAAGACCACGTCCAGAAGGGCGAGATCACCGTCGGCGCCAAGCTGATCGTGCTCGGTGGCCCGGCCATGCTCATCGGCCTGGGCGGCGGCGCCGCTTCGTCCGTGGCCACCGGTGCCAGCTCGGCGGACCTCGACTTCGCTTCGGTACAGCGTGAAAACCCTGAAATGGAGCGCCGTTGCCAGGAGGTCATCGACCGTTGCTGGCAGCTGGGCGACAAGAACCCGATCGCCTTCATCCACGACGTCGGCGCCGGCGGTATCTCCAACGCCTTCCCCGAACTGGTCAACGATGGCGGCCGTGGTGGCCGCTTCGAACTGCGCAACGTGCCCAACGACGAGCCGGGCATGGCCCCGCACGAAATCTGGAGCAACGAGTCGCAGGAACGCTACGTGCTGGCCGTCAGCGCCGAGGACTTCGAGCGCTTCCAGGCCATCTGCGAACGCGAGCGCTGCCCGTTCGCGGTAGTCGGCGAAGCCACCGCCGAGCCGCACCTGACCGTTACCGACAGCCACTTCGGCAACACCCCGGTGGACATGCCGCTGGACGTGCTGCTGGGCAAGCCGCCGCGCATGCACCGTTCGGTTACCCGCGAAGCCGAGCTGGGCGATGACTTCGACCCGAGCCAGCTGGACCTGGACAACGCCGTACAGCGCGTGCTCAGCCACCCGGCCGTGGCCAGCAAGAGCTTCCTGATCACCATCGGCGACCGCACCATCACCGGCCTGGTGGCCCGCGACCAGATGGTCGGCCCGTGGCAGGTACCGGTGGCCGACTGCGCTGTCACCGCCACCAGCTTCGACGTCTACACCGGTGAAGCCATGGCCATGGGCGAACGTACCCCGCTGGCCCTGCTGGACGCCCCGGCGTCGGGCCGCATGGCCATTGGCGAGGTACTCACCAACCTGGCTGGCGCGCGTATCGAGAAACTCTCCGACATCAAGTTGTCGGCCAACTGGATGTCCGCTGCCGGCCACCCCGGTGAAGACGCCCGCCTGTACGACACCGTCAAGGCTGTCGGCATGGAGCTGTGCCCGGAGCTGGGCCTGACCATTCCGGTCGGCAAGGACTCCATGTCGATGAAGACCAAGTGGAGCGAGGACGGTATCGAGAAGAGCGTCACCGCGCCAATGTCGCTGATCGTCAGCGGCTTCGCCCCGGTGGTCGACATCCGCAGCACCCTGACCCCGCAACTGCGCATGGACAAGGGTGAGACCGACCTGATCCTGATCGACCTGGGCCGCGGCAAGAACCGCATGGGCGCCTCGATCCTGGCCCAGACCTACGGCAAGCTCGGCGCCGAGGCTCCGGATGTAGACGATGCCGAAGACCTGAAGGCGTTCTTCGCCGTGATCCAGGGCCTCAACGCCGACGGTCACCTGCTGGCCTACCATGACCGTTCCGACGGCGGCCTGGTCACCACCGTGCTGGAAATGGCCTTCGCCGGCCACTGTGGCCTCGACCTGCACCTCGACCCGCTGACCGACAGCAAGGCCGACGTGCCGGCCATTCTCTTCAACGAAGAGCTGGGCGCGGTCATCCAGGTTCGCCAGGATGCCACCCCGGACGTATTGGCACAGTTCAGCGCCGCTGGCCTGGGCGAAGAATGCGTCGCGGTGATCGGCAAGCCGGTCAACAACGGTGAAGTGTCCATCAGCCTGAACGGCGAAGTGCTGTTCGACGATGACCGCCGCATGCTGCAGCGCCAGTGGGCTGAAACCAGCTACCAGATCCAGCGCCTGCGCGACAACGCCGACTGCGCCGACCAGGAATTCGACCTGCTGCTCGAGGAAGACAACCCGGGCCTGTCGGTGAAACTGGGCTTCGACGTCAACGAAGACATCGCCGCGCCGTACATCAAGAAAGGCATTCGCCCGCAAGTGGCCATCCTGCGTGAGCAGGGCGTCAACGGCCAGGTCGAGATGGCAGCCGCCTTCGACCGCGCCGGCTTCGCTGCCATCGACGTGCACATGAGCGACATCCTCGCTGGCCGTGTCGACTTCGAAGCGTTCAAGGGCCTGGTCGCCTGTGGCGGCTTCTCCTACGGTGACGTGCTGGGTGCCGGTGAAGGCTGGGCCAAGTCTGCGCTGTTCAACAGCCGCGCCCGCGACGCCTTCCAGGCCTTCTTCGAGCGTACCGACAGCTTCGCCCTGGGCGTGTGCAACGGTTGCCAGATGATGTCCAACCTGCACGAGCTGATTCCGGGCACCGAGCACTGGCCGCACTTCGTGCGCAACCGCTCGGAGCAGTTCGAGGCGCGCGTGGCCATGGTCGAGGTGCAGAAATCCAACTCGATCTTCCTGCAGGGCATGGCCGGTTCGCGCATGCCGATCGCCATCGCCCACGGTGAAGGCCATGCCGAATTCGCCAGCGAAGAGGCACTGCTGGCTGCGGACGTGTCCGGCTGCGTGGCCCTGCGCTACGTCGACAACCACGGCAAGGTCACCGAAGCCTACCCGGCCAACCCGAACGGCTCGCCGCGTGGTATCACCGGCCTGACCAGCCGCGACGGCCGCGTGACCATCATGATGCCGCACCCGGAACGTGTGTTCCGCGCCGTGCAGAACTCCTGGCGCCCGGACGAGTGGCAGGAAGATGCCGCGCTGATGCGTTTGTTCCGCAACGCCCGGGTGTGGGTGAACTGAGGCGTGTACAAGCTCGCCTTCTTCGTCCCTGCCAGCCACGTCGAAGTGGTCAAGGCTGCTGTGTTCGCCGCGGGTGGCGGGCGCATCGGCGACTATGACCACTGCGCCTGGCAAACCCTCGGCCAGGGCCAGTTCCGCCCGTTGGACGGCAGTCAGCCGTACCTCGGGCAAACCGGCCAGGTCGAGGTGGTGGAGGAGTGGAAGGTGGAGCTGGTGGTGGCCGACGAGCTGATTGCCCAGGTCGTCGCTGCACTCAGGCAGAGCCACCCGTACGAGACGCCAGCCTACGAGGTCTGGCGGCTCGCCGAGTTCTAGATCGCATCAAGGCCGTTCGCAGGCAAGCCCGCTCCCACAGGGACATCACAGTCTTCAGAACCAGTGACATCCCTGTGGGAGCGGGCTTGCCCGCGAAAGGGCCCTACAACCCAGCCACAATCTCCTTGCCCTGCTCGGGCCGCTTCAACCAGGCGCAAGCCAGCAACCCTACCTCGAACAGCAGCCACATCGGCACCGCCAGCATCGTCTGTGAAAACACATCCGGCGGCGTCAGGACCATCCCCACCACAAAGCAGCCAACGATCACGTAGGGCCTGCTACGGCGCAACGTGGCCACATCGGCCAACCCCACCCAGACCACGATGAAGGTCGCCACCGGGATCTCGAAGGCCAGCCCGAACGCCAGGAACAGCGCCAGGATGAAGTCCAGGTACTGGCTGATGTCGGTCATCATCGCTACGCCTTCGGGCGTCACGCTGGCAAAGAAGCCGAACATCATCGGGAACACCAGGAAGAACGCGAAGGCCATGCCGGCATAGAACAGCACGATGCTCGACACCAGCAACGGCAGGGCAATGCGCCGTTCGCGACGGTACAGCCCGGGCGCCATGAACCCCCAGGCCTGGTGCAGCAGCAGCGGCATGGCGACGAACAGCGCGCACATCGCAGTCAGCTTGAACGGTGTCAGGAACGGCGAAGTGACGCTGGTGGCGATCATGCTGGCGCCTTCTGGCAGAAAGCGCCGCAGCGGTTCGGAAACCAGGGTGTACAGCGTCTGGGCGAAGGGGAACAGGCCGGCAAACAGCAGCGCGACCAGCCCCAGGCAGCGTACCAGGCGCTTGCGCAGGTCGCGCAGGTGTTCGGTCAGCGGCATGCTGGCCGTCGGGTTCATTGCCATGCTCATTCAGGCATTCTCCCTGGCTGTGTCGTGGCCGCTCCATTGGCGGTGTCTGCGCCGAGGCGGACGCCCTGGCGCAGTTCCTGCTCCAGGCGCTGCAAGGGCGCGTTATCGAAGCCAGGCAGCTCGATCTCCCGTTCCACTTGCGCGCGCAAGGTCTGCATGGCCCGGCGCGCCTGGCCCAGGCCACGACCGAGGGTGCGTGCCGCCAGCGGCAGGCGCTCCGGGCCCAGCACCAACAGTGCGACGACGCCTACCAACAACAGTTCGCTGAAGCCTACCTCGAACATCAGGCCTGGCGGTCCGTGTGCTGCTGTGCCGCCTGGCCGGTCAGCGGGCATTGCGGCATCTGCGTGCGGCCAGCCGGGCTGGCGTCGTTGTCGCCGCCCATGGACTTGCGAAAGCCCTGGATTGCCTCGCCCACATCGCTACCCAGGCCCTTGAGGCGCTTGGTACCAAACAGCAGGAATACGATCAGCAGTACGATCACCAGTTGCCAGATTCCAATGCCACCCATTGCGTCCACTCCTGTAAGGTCATGAAAAGGAAGGGCAATCGTGCCTTGTGCAGATGACGGGCACATGACGATCGGCTGCTGCCATCTCGCTGCAACACCCGACGTGTTGACTGGCGTTTTCATTCGCTTGTGGGTGTGCATGAATGGGTGGCAGGCAACAGCGGGGCGCGGCCCTGCTGATGGTAATGGTGGTGCTGGCGATGCTGGCCGCGGGCATGGTCTGGCTGGTGGAAGATGGCCGCCGTCAGGTGGATGAGGTGCGCCTGCTGCACCAGCGGGTGCAGGCCCGGGCCATGGAACAGGCAGGCCTGGCCTATGCCGGGCAGGCCCTGCGTGACCCCGCCTGGCGGCTCAGCCCGCTGTTCTGGCAGGCCTTGCGCGGGCAGCCGTTGATTTACGACTTTGCTGCCGGCCAGGCGCAGCTGCGGGTGCGCGACCAGCACACCTGCTTCAACGTCAATGCCTTGCTCGGTGCCGATGGTGAGCGCGCCGAGCGCCAGTTGCGTTACCTGCTGGGCAATGACATGGCCGCTGAACGCCTGGTCGATGCCCTGGCCGACTGGCTCGATGCCGATAACGACACCCGCCTGCAAGGCGCCGAGAGCGCCCAGTACCTGCGCCAGCAACCTGCGCGGCTGGCGGCCAACCAGGCGATGCTGGACACCAGCGAACTGAACCTGTTGCTGGAGCCGGATGCTGGCCGCCAAGGGCGTTACCCCATGTTGTGCGCCTTGCCGCAGACCAGCGGCTGGCGGCTGAATGCCAATGCCCTGGGGCTGGAGCATCTGCCCTTGCTGGAGGCGCTGTACGAAGGGCGTTATCCGCGCTCGCTGCTGGGTCGCATCGTCAGCGGCCGGCCGGCGTCCGGCTATGTGGATGCCGCCGCGCTGCGCCAGGCGCTGGGGGCGGTGGATGACGAAACGTTCGAGCGGCTGAGCGAAGGGTTGCTGTTGAACAGCGGCTATTACCTGTTGCAGCTGTCCTTCGCGGAGGAGGGGCGGGTGATACGCAGCGAGTTCCAGGTGGAGGCGCTGGGGGTGGTGCAGTGGCATGCCCGGGTGCCGGCGCAGCAGGTGCGGGTGCGTAGCCGCGAGCCGATTGTCTGGTGATATTCGCCGGGCTCTTCGCGGGTAAACCCGCTCCCACAGGGAACGCACAGTTTTTGAACCCTGTGCAGTACCTGTGGGAGCGGGTTTACCCGCGAAGAGGCCGGTACGGCCAGCACAAGGCTGACTGACCGGCGCCCTTTCAGGCGGTGCCGATCTCCCCGCCATCGATACGCTGGATCACCACCGTCGCGGCCCGCGGCCTTACCGTGGTCCCGGCCGGGGTGGCATCGGTGGCCTTGTCGGTATAGGGCCAGTTGTCCGGGTGCTGGATGTTGACGAACAGCGTCTTGTTGTCGGGGGTGAAGGTAATGCCGGTCACCTCGCAACCATTCGGGCCGACAAAGAAGCGGCGCAGGTCCACCTGGTTCTGGGCATTCACCGGTACCTGCTTGCCGCTGGCATCGACCAGATTGGTCGGGATCACCGCCAGCAGTTGGTCATTGGTGTAGTCGGTCACCGTGCTCTCGCCGTTGTCGGTCTCGAACCACAGCACGCCACGGCTATCGAAGCTCATGCCGTCAGGGCTGGCGAACTGGTTCAGTTCGGTCAGGCCCGAGCGGTTGATGTCGGCGGTGCCGGCCGCATTGGCGCCGAACACGAAGATGTCCCAGGTGAAGCTCAGCTGGTCGTCGCTGTCGTGCCAGCGAATGATGTGGCCGTGACGGTTCGGGCCGCGCGGGTTGGCTGCATCGACCTTTTCCGGGGTGCGCGCGCTGTTGTTGGTCAGGGTCAGGTACACGTCGCCGTTCAGTGGGTTGACCGTGGTCCATTCCGGGCGGTCCATCGGCGTTGCGCCTACGGCATCGGCGGCGCCGCGGGTGTTGAGGATGATCCCCGGCAGGTCGCCATACAAGGCGCCCAGGGTGCTGCCGGCAGTGGTCGTGGTGGCAACGTCCAGCAGCAGCCATACCCCGGTGCCGTCGGCATTGAAGCGCGCCACGTACAGCTTGCCCTGGTCGAGGTACTTGGCGCCGGTGGCCAGGCGGTCGGCCGGGTTGGCGTCGGCGGCATCCCACACGGCGGTGGACACCCACTTGTACAGGTATTCGTTGTTCGAGTCGTCACCCATGTACCAGACCAGTGGCTTGCCGACGACCGGCAGGCCCGGGGCGCAGCCCTCGTGACGGAAACGGCCCAGCGCCGTGCGCTTGGTGGCCAGGGTGCTGCTGTTGTATGGGTCGATCTCGACGATGTAGCCGTAGGTGCTGGCTTCATTGCGGTAGTCGTCGGTAGCGCTGGCGCCTTTGACGGTGACGTCGAAACGGGCGAATTCGTCAGCCACCTCGCTGCTGTCACCCGCCGCGGTTTCCCATTTGTACTGGCCGCTGGAAGTGCTCACGCCAATGCGGCGCTGGTCTTCAGGGCGGGTGCCTTTGTTGACGAAAATACCTGGCCAGTTCTCTTCACAGGTCAGGTAGGTACCCCATGGGGTATAGCCGTTGCCGCAGTTGTTGTTGGTGCCGCGGCAATGGGTGCCGTCCGGCGAATACTTGGTCCTGACATGCTCGGTGCCGCGCAGGGGGCCGGTGATTTCCATGCGCGAGGCCGTGGTGAAACGGCGGTTCAGCGGGTCGTTGTCGACCACCTGCCAGCGACCGCTGACTTTCTGCAGGCGCACTACACCGGCACCGTGGGCGTTGATTTCCTTGCGCACTTCCTCGACCGGGCGCTTGCCGTTGCTATCGGTGGTCGGGCCAGCCGGGTGCAGGGCGGCGGTGTCGATGTACTCGAAGTTGATCGCCAGCAGGCCATCTTCCGAACTGCCATTGATGGGGAAGAAGTGCATGCCGTCGTGGTGCATGCCCATGGCGTTGGCCTGGTCGGTCGAGGTATTGCTGCCGTCGGCCTTCCACGGGTTGCCGTTATTGTTGAGCGGCGTGCCCCAGGGCGCCAGCACGTAGGCGCTGTAGCCGGTTGCAACCACGCAGGCGTCGGTGCGCGAGCCGGGGATGGACTGGAAGCCCAATGCCAGTTTTGGCTTTTCCGGCTCGGTCACCGGCGGCTCGGTGACGGGATCATCGTGATCCGAACCCCCACCGTCGAAGCAGCCTGTCAGGCCGGTACCGGCAATCATGGCGATGGCGGCGCCCAGGCTGCCGCGCATCACGCTGCGACGGCTCAGGTAGGCGTCCATGACGCTGGCCATCGGCAGGTTGCCGCTCTGGTTCCGGTCCAGGTTGTCGCCGGTATCTCGACTCATCAGGGTGTCCTTTTGTTGGCTGAGTTGGAGGAAACCGCGACTTTAGTGGGCAAATATGATGATTCATTGGCAGAAATGTTAACGGGCGCTTAAAACATGGCGCGCTTAAAAACAGGACCTACAGATCACTCTGGAATGGTTGTCTGATTTCTGCCATCAAACTGTAATACCGACGCCGCAACATCCGGGGCCCAGAATGGACATGGAAAAGGATGGCGGCTTCGATGGCAAGCAGTGTGCACAGGCGCGAAGTGATTGGCTGGATGGGTGTCGGTGCCCTGGCGCCGTTGCTTGGCGCCTGCTCCGCCTTTCCTGGGCAACGGGGCGGCAACGCCAGCCTCGACCTGCTGTATGTGGCCGATACCCTCGATGCTCGCCAGCCTGGCCAGGCCGTGGTGCCGGCCACGCGCCTGGGGCCGGTCAGCCACCTCGGCCGCGCGCCTTGGATGACGGGCAGCACCGCCAGCCTCGCCTATCCGCAGCTGGCACCCCTGCTCGATGCCAGCCAGGCGGCCTCTGCCCAGCTGGGCGGCTATGCAGTGCTGGCGGCGTTGCTCGAGCAGTTGCGCGGCGAGGCCGGGGCAGGCAACAGCCTGACCCTGGAGAACGGCCAGGGCTGGAATGGCAGCGGCCTGGCCTACCTGACCCAGGGTGAAAGCGGCGTGCAAGGCAGCCAGTTGCTGGGGACCGAAGCGCGGGTCAGCAGTGACGAGCGCGTGCTGTGGCCACAACGCTGCCCAGGCCTGTATCGCCAGGCCAGCGCCATTACGCTGGGGGCCGGGCTGGCAGAGGCACAGCGCCAGACCCTCGGCGTGGACAGCCTGCACCTGTTCGAGCGTGGCGGTGCACGGGTTGCCGTGGTCGGCGTGACCGATCCCTACGCCCAGGACCAGAAAGCCTCCCTCAAGCAGTGGTACCAGGCGCTGCAGCCGGTCTTCGAGCAGGCACGCCGCGAGGCCGACCTGGTGGTGGCCTTGGCCGATGCCGGCACTGGCCCCGGGCTGTGGCTGGCCGAGCGGGTGCCGCAAATTGACGTGCTGCTGTGCGCCCGTGGCCAGGACCTGTGGCCGGCACCGGTCGAGGTGAGCCAGGCCAGCGGCCGCCGGGTACCGGTGCTGTTCGCCGGTTGCCGGGGCAGCGGCGCCTTCCGCCTGCGCTGTCGGCGTGTGGCCGGGTTGTGGCAGTTCGATGGGCGTTTCTTCCCGGCCTTCGAGCAGCAGTTGGCCCCCGCTGCGCAGCTGCGTGTCGCACCATTGCAGGCCGAGCTGCGTCAACAGCGCGCCGGCCATGCGGCCTGGCTCGATCAGCCCCTGGCCCGCGCGCCCCAGGCGCTGTGGCGCCGTGATACCCGCGGCGGCAGCTGGGACCGCCTGCTGCACCAGGCCCTGGCCGGCGACAGCGACATGCCGGTGCTGCTGCCCGGCCTGCGTTATGACTACCCGCTGCCAGCTGGGGCGGCCATTACCCGCGAACACTTGATCAGCCTCACCGGTGGCTACCCGGCCCCGGTGGTCGAAGCGCCAGCGCGGCAGGTCGAGCAGGTGCTGGAGAACGCTGCGGAGCAGCTGTTCGGCGACCCGTTGCTGCTGGACAACAGCCAGGACCTGCCGCGCTGGCAAGGCCAGCCCTGGCGGGTCAGCTACAGCCCGCAAGGCAAGCGCATCAGCGACCTGGCACCGACACAGGGCCTGTGCCGCACCTTCGGCCTGCAATTCCAGGCCGAGGCCGGTGAGCCCCTGTGGCAAAGCGTTGAAGCCTGGCTCGCCCGCCAGCCAGCGGACTGGCAATTGGCGCCGCTGCAGTTGCCCGAGGTGCGCTACGTACAGGGGCACCCGGGTTGGCATCCACGGCAGCTGGCCTCGTGATCCTCATCTCGCGCCTGCTCACTGGCGCTGGCCTGACCCTGGCCGGCTGGCTGGCCGCCCAGTGCGTGCTGCAACTGAGCCGCCAGCCGCAACCGGCCATTGCGCCCGGCATGGCCGACCCGCCGCTGCCCGGGTTGATGGCTGGCCATTGGCAGGTGCCCGTCGACGATGGAGCCATCGCCCTTACCCGCCTGCCGTTGCACTACCTCGGCGGCCTCAAGGCCCAGCCACTGGCCGCCAGCGTGGTGGTGTTGCGCTATGGCGAGCAGGTGCGCACCTTGGCCCGTGGCCAGCGCCTGGCACCGGGGATCGTGCTGCAGGACATCGACCACGATGGCCTGATTTTCAACAACCAGGGGCGGCGTGAACGCCTGCCCTGGCCGCCACGCCCCGTCGTGACCGGCTTCAAGCGGCAAGGATGAACGATGCCTGTCAGATATTGCCTAGTGGCCGCGCTGAGCCTGGCCTTGACCGTGACCTTGCCGATGGCCAGTGCCGAAGAACCGGTGTTCGATGACAATGGCACGCCCCTGTACGAGGTGAACTTCGTCGACACCGATCTTGGCGAGTTCATCGACAGCGTATCGCGCATCACCGGCACGACCTTCATCGTCGACCCCCGGGTCAAAGGCAAGGTCACCGTGCGCACCGTCGACATGCATGACGCCGATGCGATCTACGACATCTTCCTGGCACAGCTGCGCGCCCAGGGCTATGCCGCTGTCGACCTGCCCAACGGCAGCGTGAAGATCGTCCCCGATCAGGCCGCGCGCCTGGAGCCGGTGCCGGTGGAGCCGGCCGGGCAGCAGGGCGAGGGCAGCGACAGCGTGGCCACCCGGGTATTCAATGTGCGCAACGCGGCCAGCGAACAAGTGCTCGGCATTCTCAAGCCGCTGATCGACCCGCGCGTGGGTGTGATCACGCCGTATCCGGCAGCGCAGCAACTGGTGGTGACCGACTGGCGCAGCAACCTGGATCGTATCGCCAGCTTGCTGCAACATCTCGACCGCCCAGGCGAAGTGACGGACAACACCGGCACCCAGGTGATCTACCTGCGCCACGCCAGTGCCAGCGAAGTGGTCAAGGTGCTGCGTGGCCTCGGCCAGGAAGGCATGGTGCCGGCCGAAGGCGCCAATGCAGCCGAGGCCAAAGACAGGCCGGTGACGGCCGCCAGTGGTGGCAGCGGTATCCGCCTGGAATACGAGGAAGGCACCAACGCCGTGGTCATGGTCGGCCCCGACAGCGAGCTGGCTGCCTACCGCAGCATCGTCGAGCAGCTGGATATCCGGCGCGCCCAGGTGGTGGTGGAGGCAATCATTGCCGAGGTCTCCGACAGCAGTGCCCAGGAACTGGGCGTACAGTGGCTGTTCGCCGACGACAAGTTTGGCGCTGGCATCGTCAACTTCGGCAGCAATGGGGTAAACATCGCCAGTATCGCCGGGGCGGCCGCCAGCGGCGACAGCGAGGCATTGGGCGACCTGTTGTCATCGACTACGGGTGCCACGGCGGGCATCGGCCATTTCGGCGGTGGTTTCAACTTTGCCATGCTGGTCAATGCACTGAAGGGCAAGAGTGGCTTCAACCTGCTGTCCACGCCCACCTTGCTGACCCTGGACAACGCCGAGGCGTCGATCCTGGTCGGCCAGGAGGTGCCCTTCGTCACCGGTTCGGTGACCCAGAACAACGCCAACCCGTACCAGACCATCGAGCGCAAGGAAGTCGGCGTGAAGCTGCGCATCAAGCCGCAGATCAACATCGACAACAGTGTGCGCCTGGATATCGTCCAGGAGGTGTCGTCGATCGCCGACTCGAGCGCGGCCAGCGACGTGATCACCAACAAGCGCGAGATCAAGACCAAGGTCATGGTCGAGGACAACGGCCTGGTGATCCTTGGCGGCCTGATCAGCGACGAGCTGAGCACCAGCGACCAGCGTGTGCCGCTGTTGGGCGATATCCCTTACCTGGGCCGGCTGTTCCGCTCCGACGGCAGCAAGAACACCAAACAGAACCTGATGGTGTTCATTCGCCCGCGTATCCTGCGTGACGGGCCCAGCCTGGCCGGGCTCAGCGAAGGCAAGTACCGCAGCCTGCAACAAAGCACGCCGCTGCAACTGCCGGACCTCGCAGCCGGCAGCCCGCAGTTGCTGCAGGTATTCCCTGCCAGCCGCGCGCGCCTGGAAGGCGGTGACTGGTGATGCTGCCCTATCGCCAGGCGCGCCAGAGCGGGGTGGCCATGGCCCCGACCGAGCAGGGCTGGCAGCTGTGGCTGCGGCCCGATGCCGACAGCGCCCAGCTGCAGGAACTGTTGCGCGTGCATGGCCAGCCCAGCCTGCTCGAATACCTCGAGCCTGCGCTGTTCGATGAACGCCTGGGCCAGCTGTACCAGGCGGAGGCCAGCGCCACCGAGGCACTGATCGAAGGCATCGGCGAGCAGGTTGACCTGGACAGCCTGATGAGCGAGATGCCGCGCATCGAGGACCTGCTGGAAAGCGACGACGAAGCCCCGGTGATCCGCCTGATCAACGGCCTGTTCGGCCAGGCCCTGCGCCTGCGCGCCTCGGACATCCACATCGAAACCTTCGAGCAGAGCCTGGTGGTGCGCCTGCGGGTCGACGGCCACCTGCGCGAGGTGTTGCGCCCACCGCGGGCGCTTTCCGCCATGCTGGTATCGCGGATCAAGGTCATGGCGCGCCTGGACATTGCCGAAAAGCGCCAGCCCCAGGATGGCCGTATCACCCTGCGGGCAGCCGGGCGCGAGGTCGACGTGCGGGTCTCGACCCTGCCTGGCATCCATGGCGAACGGGTGGTGATGCGCGTCCTCGACAAGCAGGCCAGCCTGCTGGCGCTGGGCAACCTGGGCATGCCGCAGGCGGTGCTGCAAGGCCTGCGTGGCTGCCTGGCGCGGCCCAACGGCATCGTGCTGTCCACCGGCCCGACCGGTTCGGGCAAGACCACCACCCTGTACGCCAGCCTCAACAGCCTCAACGATGGCAGCCGCAATATCCTCACGGTCGAGGACCCGGTGGAGTACGCCATCGCCGGCATTGGCCAGACCGCCATCAACCCGCGCGCCGGGCTGACCTTCGCCAGCGGCTTGCGGGCGATCCTGCGCCAGGACCCGGATGTGATCATGCTCGGCGAAATCCGCGACCAGGAAACCGCGCAGATCGCCGTGCAGGCCAGCCTCACCGGCCACCTGGTGCTGTCCACCCTGCACACCAACAGCGCGGTGGGCGCGGTGACCCGCCTGCGTGACATGGGCATCGAACCGTTCCTGATTGCCTCGTGCCTGCGCGGCGTACTGGCCCAGCGCCTGGTGCGGCGCCTGTGCAGCTGCGCCGTGGCGCAACCGCTGCAGGCGGCTGAACGTGAACTGTGGCCCGAGCTGGCGGCACTCGGCAGCAGCTACCATGCGGTAGGCTGCGAGCAGTGCCAGGGCAGCGGTTACCGCGGACGCCTGGGCCTGTACGAATTCATCGAACTGGACCCCGGGCTGGTCGGCCTGCTGTATGACGGTGCCAGTGAACTGGCCATGCACGACTACCTGGCCGGACGCCGGCAGAGCCTGGTGGCGATGGCCAGCGACTGCCTGGCGCGTGGCGAGACCAGCCTGGCCGAAGTGCTGCGCGTGGTGCAGGGCTGAGCCATGCCGACCTATCGCTACCAGGCCGTCGATCTTGGCGGCAAGACCCACAAGGCCAGCCTGCAAGCCGACAGTGAACGCCACGCGCGCCAGTTGTTGCGCGAGCAGGGCCTGTTCGCCCGCCGATTGCAGCGCCACGAGGCCGGTACCCGGCAGCCCCGGCGCCAGCGCCTGAGCCGCGCCCAGCTGTGCGAGCTGACCCGCCAGTTGGCCACCCTGACAGGTGCCGGCATCCCCCTGGTCGACGCCCTGGCGACCCTCGAGCGTCAATTACCCCAGCCCGCCCTGCACAGCGTACTGGTAGCCTTGCGCGGCTCGCTTGCCGAAGGCCTGGGGCTGGCCCGCAGCCTGGCGCGTCAGGGCGCACCGTTCAGCGGCCTGTACTGCGCGCTGGTCGAGGCCGGCGAACGCTCCGGGCGTCTGGCCCAGGTGCTGGCCCGCCTGGCCGACCACCTGGAGCAGGTGCAGCGGCAACAGCACAAGGCGCGCACTGCGCTGATCTACCCCACGGTGCTGATGGGGGTATCGCTGGCGGTGGTGGTCGGCCTGATGACCTTCGTCGTGCCCAAGCTCACCGAGCAGTTCGCCCATGCCGGGCAGAGCCTGCCGCTGGTCACCTCGTTGCTGATCGGCCTGAGCCAGGGGCTGGTACGTGGCGGGCCCTGGCTGCTGGGGCTGGCTGGGGTGCTCGCTGGCCTCGGCGGCTGGTTGCTGCGCAAGCCGCAATGGCGCCTGCGCCGCGACCAGCTGCTGTTGCGCCTGCCACGTATCGGCAACCTGCTGCAGGTGCTGGAAAGCGCGCGCCTGGCACGCAGCCTGGCCATTCTCACTGGCAGCGGCGTGGCCCTGCTCGAAGCCCTGCAAGTGGCCACCGAAACCGTCGGCAACCGGCGTATCCACCAGGCCATGGAGCAGGTGCGCCTGCAGGTGCAGGGCGGTACCAGCCTGCACCGCGCGCTGGATGCCAGCCAGCAATTCCCGCCGCTGCTGGTGAACATGGTCGGCAGTGGCGAGGCCAGCGGCACCCTGGCCGAGATGCTCGAGCGTGTGGCCGACGACCAGGAGCGCGGCTTCGCCCGCCAGGTCGACACTGCCATGGCGCTGTTCGAACCCCTGATGATCCTGGTGATGGGCGCCGTGGTGCTGTTCATCGTGCTGGCCGTGCTGCTGCCGATCATGCAACTCAACCAGGGCCTGCAACTGTGAACGCAAGGAGTATTGCCATGCAGCATCGACGCCACCGCCAGCGCGGTTTCACTCTCATGGAAATCATGGTGGTGATCTTCATCATCGGCCTGCTCATCGCCGTGGTCGCGCCCAGCGTGCTCGGCAACCAGGACAAGGCCATGAAACAGAAGGTCATGGCCGACCTGGCCACCCTGGAGCAGGCGCTGGACATGTACCGTCTCGACAACCTGCGCTTTCCCAGCAACGAGCAGGGCCTGGCTGCGCTGGTGAAAAAGCCGGCCCAGGAACCGCTGCCGCGGGCCTGGCGCAGTGACGGCTACGTGCGCCGCCTGCCTGAAGACCCGTGGGGGACTCCGTATCAGTACCGCATGCCCGGCGAGCATGGCCGGGTCGACGTCTACTCGCTGGGTGCCGACGGCCTGCCGGGTGGCGAAGGCCAGGATGCCGACCTGGGTAACTGGGAGCTGTAACGGGTGCGCCGGCAGCGGGGTTTCAGCCTGGTCGAATTGCTGGTGGTGCTGGCCATCGCCGGGCTGATGAGCGGCTTGGCGGTGGTCAGCCTCGGCAGCGGCCAGGCCAGTGTCGACCAGGCCTTGCAGCGGCTGGCGGCCGAGACCCGCAGCCAGGCCGCACTGGCCCGGCATGCCGGGCAACTGCGCGGCCTGCGCTGGAACGGCCAGCGCCCGGAGTTCGTGCGGCGCGAAGGCGCGGCCTGGGCGCCCGAAGCGGTTGCGCTGGGTGACTGGCCCGAAGGCCTGCACCCGGATTGGCCAGCCAGCCCGCAACCTCAACTGCTGTTCACCGCGCATGGCTGGGCGCAGCCGGGCAGCGTGCGCTGGCGCTGGGCCGATGGTAGCCAGCGCTGGACCTGGCGCCGTGACGGCCGCTTGCACATAGCGGTGGCGCCATGAAGCGGCATCAGCGCGGCTTCACCTTGCTCGAGGTCACCGTGGCCCTGGCGATCGCTGCCGTGCTGGCGGTGATCACCAGCCAGGTGTTGCGCCAGCGCCTGGCTGTGCAGGGCAACCTGCAGCAACACCGCCTCGGCCTGCTGTGTGCGCGCGAATTGCAAACCCGCTTTGCCGTCGAGCAGTACTGGCCTGGCAACAACCAGGTGAGCGGTGAGCTGAGCCAGGGTGGCCAGGCGTGCCACTGGCAGTTGCAGCTGCGCCGCACTGGCGTGCGTGACTTGCGTCGCGGCGAATTACTGCTGTTCGCCGATCGCGACCAGCGCTTGCCACTGGGCCAGTACACCGTATTCCTGGAGCGCCCATGAGCTGGCCGCCATCTTCAAAGGCGTGCCTGCCCCCTGTAGGAGCGGGATACACCGACCACCCGGGCGGCAAACCTGTAAAGCACCGCCAGGCTGGCCTGACCCTGATCGAACTGATGGTCGCCCTGGCCCTGACCGCTGTGCTCGGCATTCTGCTCGCCGCCCTGGTCGATGGCTGGCTCAAGGTGCGCGAACGCTTGCAGGACACCACCCAGGAAACCTCGGTACTGGAATTTTGCCTGGCCTTGGAACGGCGCTTCGACAGCCCGGTGATGCGCCGTATCTACGAGCAGCGCCTGCCCCTGGCCAGCCGCTGGCTCGACTGGCAGCCAGCCAGCAACCAGCTGCTGTGGGTCGCCACCACCGGCCTGCCGCCAGCCGAAGGTGGCTCGCGCCTGCAACGCCAGCGCCTGCGCTTCGAGGCCCGTGAGCAACGCCTGCTGCTGGAAAGCTCGGCCGACCTGTACGCCGCTGCCGCGCCGCGCTGGCTCGAGCGTGAACGGCTCGAGCGGGTCAGCGCCATGAATGTTCTGTATTACCAGGGCGGCCGCTGGCTGGCCTGGCCTTCCGACCAACCCGCGCACCCCGGCCGTGGCGTGCGCCTGGAATTGCAGCGTGACGGGGCCGCCTATGTCTGCACCTTCGCGCTCCCATGGGGGCGCTCATGAAAGTTGAATGGCGCCGGCGCACAGCGGCCCGGCCCTGGTTGTTGCTGCGACCGGGTGCAACCTGGCACTGGGCGCTGGTCGATGGCGGTGTTGTGCAAAGCCAGGGGCAGGGCAAGCCGCCGCTGCCCCTGCAGGCGCGTGCCGCGCTGGTCGTGCCTGCCGAGGCCTGCAGCCATTTCCGCGTGCCGGCGCCGCCCGGGCTCAAACGTGAAGAATGGCCGCTGCTGCTCGAAGACCGCTTGCTGCAGGCCCCGGATGAAGTGACTTGCGCCTGCCTGGCACGTGAGCCCGGTTACCTGCGCTTGCTGGTGATGGCGCGGCAGCAACTGGACGGCTGGCGGACTCAGTGTGCCGAATGGGACGTGCCGCTGGAGCGTTGCTGGGCCGAGTTGCAGCTACTGCCGACACCCGCGGCGGGCGCTGCCTGGCACTGGCAGCGCAGCGCCGAGCTGCGCTTGTGCAAAGGGCTGGGCGCAGACGGCCAGGAACATTGGCTGGCTTGGCCGCAGGCATTGGGGGATGCGCTTCCACAACCGTGGGCGGGGCTGCACACGGTGTCGCTAAGCGGTGACTGGCCATCGGCGTTGCCATCGCTCGATAAATTGCCGGGCCTGTTCGAGGCTACCCGCAAACCGCGTGCGTCGCCGCTGGTATCCCGGTCGCAGCGACGCCTGCTTGCCGCTTGCCTGGCATTGGCTGCTGTCTGGGCCGGGCTGTGGATGACCCAGCAATGGCGCCAGGCGCAACTCTGGCGCAGCCAGGTGGTTGCCGTGACCGGCACCCAGGCCAGCCCGCGTCACGCCGCGCAGGTGCTCAGACGGCTGCGTGAAGGAGAATTGCAACAACGCGTGCGCCTGCGCCAGCTCGCAGACCTGCAAGCGGCATTGCAGGCCTGGCTGGGTGAGCACCCCGGCTTGCACCTGCGCGCGGTGCGCTTCGATGGCCAACGCTGGCACGTGCGCCTGACGGGTGAGGGCATTGCACCGCCATGGCACGACATGGCGAGCGCCGCGGGCGCCACTGTTCAGGTGCAAGCCGGCCAAGTGGTATTCGATCTGGGAGCCGCCACATGAACCATGACTGGATACAGCGTCATCGCCTCAGGTTCGCCTGGGTACTGATTGCCCTGTTGCTGGCCGTGCTGGCCCTGCGCGCCGGCCTTGCGCAATGGCGCGAGCTCAGCCAATGGCGGGGGCTGGCGGAACAGGCCGCCAGCCTGCACAGCGGCCCGGGGTTGAACCTGGAACGGCTACGTCAGTCGGCCCAGGCCCGGCGTATCGAACTGGCTGAGGTCGATGCGCAAGGCAAGGTCTGGCAACTGCGTGGCCAGGTGGCTGACGCGCTTGTGCTGCAAGGCTGGCTGCAGAGCCTGCGTGCCGAAGGCGTGCAGCCACTGCAATGGGGGCTGGAACAAGACGGCAAGGGGCTGCGCTTCGAGCTGGTGGTGCAACCATGAACCGAACAAGTGTGGCCTGGGTGATGCTGGTATTCGTCGTGTCGCTGCTGCTGGAGCTGCCGGCCAGCTGGGTGGTGGGAGCGTTCGGCCTGCCCGTGCGCGAAGCCAGTGGCAGCCTGTGGCGTGGCCAGGCACAACAGCTGGGGCCGGTCGGGCCGCTGCACTGGGCCGTGCACCCTTGGCGCCTGCAGGCTAGCGCGGAGCTGGGCTGGCAGGGCCAGGCCTGGCGATTGCGTGGTGAAGGCTGGCCATGGCGTTGGCAGCTGGAAGCGACGGCCATGGGCGCGCAGACGGCGATAGCCACGGATTATCGCGTGGCCGGGCAATGGCAGGGCACGCTGCGGGTTCAGGGCGCCGGGCGCCGCTGCCAGGGCAGCGATGGCCGCCTGGTCGTGACCGACCTTGCCCTGAGCGAGCCGTGGTCGCTCGGCCTGGGGCAGGGCTGGCTGGAAATGGACTGCCGTAATGGCTGGCACCTGCGCGGGCAACTGGCCCAACCGGGGCAGCATCAACTGGCAATGGAGGCAGACCTGCAGGGGCGCCGGACCCAGCTAGTGTACGAATTGCAGCCCGACGCGGCGCTCACGCCTTTGCTACGTGGGGCGCAGTGGCTCGGGCCGCAGGCGCTGGCCGGCCGGCGAGACCTTCGCTGGTAGGCAAGCAGAGGCTGGGCAGGCATGGGAGCGGGCAAGCCCGCTCCCATGCAGGGCGCTTCACTTGGTCTTGCCCTGCACACTCGAAACCCATTGTTCGCTGCGACTATGCCCGCTGGTCCGCAACAACCCCAGGTCCAGCGCATTCTCCCCGTCCGCCGCGCCTTTGCCCTTGACCATCTCGGCCAATGCCGTGCCCAGGTCCACCGGTGAATTGGACGCATCGATCGACACGTCCCGGCGATAGTCATTGCCGGCAAGCGTCTCGCGGGTCACCGATTGCGCGTCAAGGGCCACATCCCCTCGGGCCGACTGCAGGCGAGCGCCAACCAGCTGCACGCTACCGCCGACCTGCAGGTCGATGCCTTCGCTGCCTTTGAGCGCAGTCTGTTGGCCGACGCTGTCGCGTTGCACATGGGTTACGTCGAGGTTGAAGGTTGGCGAGAAGCCCGGGTCTGCCTTGGTCAGGGTCGAGCCTGCCTTTTCCTTGACCTTGCCGGCCAATGGCCCTGCCACCGCGGTCGCCGCGTTGACGTAGCCTTGCGGGTTTTTTTCCTGGCTCAAGCGGGCATCGCCCTTGATGCTCAGGGTGTTGACGTTGTCCTTGCGGCTGGCGATGTACAGGTCACCGTCGACCACCCCGGCGATGCGCCCTGCCTCCAGGGTGACACCTTCGATACGGGTGTCGCCGCGGCTTTGCAGGTCGATGCGCTCGGCACGCAGGTTGCCGGCGTTCCACTCCAGGTTGTCGCGCTTGTCCAGGTCGACCTTGAGGCGGCCATGCAGGCCACGGCTGTCCAGCTCGCCCTTGGCCATGTCGAAACCGGCGCCGGCCGTGATGTCGAGGTTGTTGCGTCGCTCCTGGTTGGCGGACGCCTCCAGGCGTATTCCGCCGCTGGGGGCCTTCACCGTCATTTCCCGAGCCGAAGCTTGCAGGCCCTGCAGGTGCACTGCGGTGTCCTCTTGGGCGCTGCTGCCCAGGCTCAGCGTACCCTTGCTGGCGAACTGGGCGTCGACGGCCTGACGCGCATCTTCGTCCTGCTTGCCGTGGCTGAAGTGCCCGCCGATGGCGCCGCCCCTGATGTCGCCAGTCTTGACTGCCAGCTCCAGGCCACCGCCGAGCTTGCTGCCGATGGCTTGCCGGGTGTTGCTGGCCGCCTTGACCGCGAGCTGGCCGCCGCTCTGCAACAGGATGTCGCCAGCCTTGGCCTGGGGGCTGCCGATACGGGTGCCTTCGAGCAGCAGGTCGCCGCCACTGCTCAGTTGCACCTGGCCCTTGGCGTCGATCTGGGCTACCTGGGCGTTGCTGCTGGTGGTGTGCTGCTGCGCATTGTCGAGATAGCCGCGGCCATCGACACCGGTGCCACCGGGGCGGTTGCCCAGCTTGGCCCAGGCGTTGCCGTCGAGCTGACCTGCCTGCTGTTCGGCCCGGTCGGTCGCCTGCGGCAAGGCCAGCGAGCCGGCACTGTTCATGACCACGTCACCCTCGCCGCCGTCGATGCGCGTGCCTTCGTAGCGGCCTTCACTGCCCAGTTGCACCTGGATACCCTGTTGCCCATACAGGCTGGCGGTGACCGCCGTGCTGGTGGTGTCCTGGGTGGTCAGCGAGCCGCCTTTGCCGGCGGCACGTACATTGAGGTCGCTTCCGCTGCTGGTATCCACACGTGCATCACCGCTGAACGCCAGGCGCTGCACGGAGGTTTGCCGGGTGTCCTGCGCCGCGCGCATGCGGTGTTCCTGGGCCTCGATGCCGAGCGTGCCGGCATTGGCGCGCCAGCGGGTGCCCTGGTCGTCAAGGGTATCGGCCTTGACTTGCACCTGGGCCCCGGACAGTTCACTCACCTGGGCGAAACCGCGGCGTTGGTTCTCCAGGCGCTTGAGGTGGTCGACGGTCATGTCGCCGCCAACGCTGGGGGCCACCATGGCGTCTTCGGGCGAGGCTTGCTGGAAGCGTGCGGCTTCCTCACCCAGCACCAGGCGTTCGATGGGGCGGGTGAGGTCACGGTATTCGACACTGGCGCCCAGGGAGCCTGCCCAGCTGTTGCGGTGCTGCTCTCGCTCCTCGGTCTGTTCGAGCGCACGGTTGTCGATGCGTTTGGCCTCTACCTGCAGGGTGTTGCCCGCCGCGACGCGCGCCGCTTCGGTAACCAGCGTGTCGGCTTGCAGCTTCAAGTCGCCGCTGGCCTGCAGGGTGCTGCGCTGTACCTCGCTGGCGCTATCCTTCAGCTGCTCGCGCTGGTGATGGCCTTCGAAGAGGCTGCCTACCCGGTCGATGCCACCGGTAACCTTCAGCCCGCCACCACTGCGGGTGGTGCGGGTGTCCAGGTCGCGCTCGTTGCGGGTAGCCGCCAGCGTGATGCCTTGCGCCTGA
This sequence comes from Pseudomonas sp. SMV7, assembly GCF_052041995.1. Classification (NCBI taxonomy): domain Bacteria; kingdom Pseudomonadati; phylum Pseudomonadota; class Gammaproteobacteria; order Pseudomonadales; family Pseudomonadaceae; genus Pseudomonas; species Pseudomonas sp. SMV7. Next base: position 22,143 of record NZ_JBKGGT010000029.1, read on the forward strand.
ACATCAAGGTTGCCAGCGCTGGCGGTTACCGTGGAGCCGTTGACCTGCAGGTTGGCGCCGCTATCCAGGCCCACCGAGGCCCCTGTGAGCACACTGGGCACCTGGGTGCTGGTGCGTTGCTGGCGGGTGCTGGTCACCACCTCATAAGCCACGCCTGCGGCGTATTGCCGGGACCCGGGCTTGCCGTCCTCGGCATCCTGGGTCTGCCCGGCGCTGGCGGTGAAGTTGCGCTGCTGGTCGCGGGTTTGACGTTCATCGACCGTCTGCGCACTGGTAACCAGCAGGTCGCCCTTGGCTTCGACCTGCAGTTGTCCGCCCGCTGCGACCTTGGCGCCCTGGATGCGCATTTCGTCGGCACTGGCCAGGCGCAGGTTGCCGGACGAAGCCACATCACTGACCAGTACTTGCTGTTTGCGCTCGGTGTTTTCCTGGCTGCTGCCAAGCAGGCCGAACAGCTTGCTGTCGCGGTTGCGGTCGGTCGAGGTGCTGCTGCCTTGGCCTGGCTCGATGGCCAGCGAGCCTTTTTCGCTGTACAGCACGGCATCCTGCTTGCCATGGACGGTGCTGCCCTTGATGGCGAGCTGGTCGGCTGTGACGGTGAGCTTGCCGTCGCTGGCGATGGTGCTGCCGGCAACGCTCTGGCCTTCGCTGTCCTTGCCTTTGCGGTCGGCGAAGAAGGCACCGGAGACCAGGTCGCCGCGATAGCCGTCCTGGCTGCCGCGGTGCTTCAGGGTGGTGGTGCCGATGTCGGCCTGCCTGGCGCGAATGGCCAGGTCGCCGCGGCTGCGCAGGCTGCTGCCCTGAATGTCGAGGTTGCCGCTGGCCTGGACGCTTACCTGGCCACCATCGAGTGCGCTGCCGCGGGCATATTCCTGGCGTATGTCGGTGTCGCTGTCACCACGCCACAAGTCCTTGCGATGGCGCACCTGCTCTTCGGTGCGCTGGCTGTCGATACCGGCGACGATGGTCAGGTCGGCACCGCTGTCCACTGTCAGCGCCTTGCCGGCGGTGACGGTGGCGGCGGTCATGCGCATGTCTGTGCCCGAGTGCAAACTTACGCTGTCGCTGCCAAGCAGTTGCGTGCCCTGTTGTTGCTGGCGGGTGGTGGTGGTGTCGCGGCTGTAGGTTTCGCGAGTAATGAACAGGAACTTGTTTTCCCAGCTGTCCTTGTCGCGCTCGATGCTCTCGATCGTCTTGGCGCCGAGGGTGAGCTTCTGGCCGGCCTTGACTTCTATGTGTGGCGCGCGGCCTTCGACGGCTTCCAGGGTGAGGTCGTCGGCTGCGCTGAGCCTCAGTAGGCCCCGTCCGGCATGCAGCTCGCTGGGGCTTTCGGCCTTGCCGCTGACCTGCAGCGCCCCGGCCGACTGGATGTCGACCCCCTCGCTGGCGAACACCTGCGGCGCAGCCACGCGCACACCGGCGCCTTCGGCCGTGCTCACGATGCGGATACGCCCGGCGCGCATCGCACCAAGAAAGCTGGCATCGATGCTCGACGCCGTGGCTGGCAGATGCTCGACGATTTCGCCGCTGGCCCGCTCGATACGGTTGCGCCCCACGGTGACATCGAGCGCTTGCCCCACCATGAGCAGCCCTTTGCTGTCGACCTGCGGCGCGATCAGCTCAAGGGCACCGTTGTCATTCCTCTGGCCACGCTCCAGCACGTGCAGGGTGCCACTGGCATTCAGCGTATCGAGGTACTTGAGCTGTTGCTCCTCGAATTGTGGCGTCCCCACCACGAAGCCGGCGCGGGTGGTGTTGATGAAACTGCCGCCATTCAGGGTTATGCCATTGGGGTTGGCCAGGATGTAGTCGGCAGGGCGACCGAAGATTTCCTGTGGTCCTTCGATCAGCGAGGCGTTGCGGCTGACCACTTCGTTGAGGATGGTCGAGGCGGCCTGGCCCTGGAATTGCGGGTTGGCCGCAAGGGCTCCCGCCAGCTCCGACTGCCCGGCCACGGTGGCGTTGTTCAGCACCACGCCAGGCGTGCCGACGTTGTAGTCGATGAACTGGTTGTGGGACAGCCCGCTGGCGTTGGGCGGCACGATGTCGATGACCGGTACCCCGTGGCCGTTGTTGATGATCGGGGTACCACCCGGGCCCTGGGTTGCCTCCAGGCCGCCCTGAGCCAGGGCGGCACTGGACCCGAGCAATGCCAGGAAGATGGCCCAACGCAAGGTATCAGGGCGGGTCGACGATAGCGGCGAGAGTTTCTGCATTTTCTCGTTCTCATTGTTGTGGGTGAGTCAGATGTTCAGGGTCCAGTCCAGCACCCAGAAGCCGGGTTCCAGCAAACGGTGGGGCAGGTCGCTGGCGTAGAGGGCGCGCTGGTAGTCCAGCCGCAGGCGGCTGTTGCCAAGGCTCAGTTCCAGGCCGGCGGCGGCACCGGCCAGGCGCTGTGACGGTTTGCCTGCGGCGGTGCGGGCCCAGCCCAGGTCCAGGCCGAGGTAGGGGCGTACCTGCAAGGGGGCAGTCCAGGCAGTTGGCAGTGCCTGGCTGAAGGTGTTGCGCCAGGCAGCGGCGCTGGCGCCGGAGTAGGTACGCAGGCGAAAGCCGCGCACGGCCGAATCGTCACTGACCAGCAGTTGCTCCACGGCGGGCAGGGCGTCGCTGCTGTACTGCAGGCCCAGTTCGCTTTGCCAGCGCCAGGGGGTGGCGGGCGGGCCCTGGCGCAGGTGCAGCAGGTTGGCGCGGTACTTGCGAAAGTCCGCACGCAAGCGTTCTGCACCGAGTGGCGAGTGGTCGGCGCCGAACGCGTCGAGACCCTGGCCAATCCCGAGGTAGCCATTCCACAGGCCGGCTTCGAGCCACAGCAGGTTGATACCGGCTTCGACGCTGCTCAGTGTCGGGCTCTGCTGGACGATGACCGCGCCGGCGCTGCGGTTGACCAGTTGCTTGCGGTCCAGCCGTACACTGGCGCTGAGCATGCCTTGCTGGTTGCGCCACAGCACGCGCTCGGCGCTCAGGGCCTGATAGCTGCTGCTGCCATCGGCGCGCTTGTCGCTGCCCGGCAGTGGTGCCTCGTAGCGCAGCTGGCTGGCGCTGAGGGCAAAGGTCCAGGCGCCGTAGGGCACGCTGTAGTACAACGACAGGCCTTGGCTTTCACCGGGGGCATGCAGCACGCTGTGGGTCAGCGACAGGCGCAGGTCGTCATTCAGGCCCAGCGGGCTGTCCAGGCCGATGCCGAGGCTCAGGCGGTGCCGCCCGCTCAGCGCGCTGCCACGGTTGTCGAAGCGGCTGTCGACATGCCAGCGCGAGGCTACGCTGCGCGGCTGCACGATGACCCGCGTGCCGCCCTGCAGCTCGCCCGGCAGCAGGGCGGCGGTGAGGTCGTAGGCGCGCAGGCGGTTGAGTTGGTCGAGGCCTTGCTCGAGGTCCGGCAGGTACAGCGGCTGGCCGAGCAGCCCGGGGAAGGCACCCGCCAGCGACAGCGGCAACTCGGCGTCGGCCAGTTCGATGGACTCGACGAAGCCTTCGACAACGGTTATATCCAGCGTCTCGCCGTCCTTCGGCGGATGCCGCAGGTAGGGGCGGCTAGCCGGGTAGCCGGCCTGCAGGTACAGCCCGGTAATGGCCTTCAGCAGCTGGTTGATGTCGGTGACGCCCATGCAAGGCGAGACCAGCGCACGCAGGGTTGCCGCCAGCTCCGCGGCATCAAGCTGGCGGTTGCCTGCCACTCGCACGCCGTCGATAGCCCAGCAGCGTTTGTCCTCTGGCACGGGGGCGACAGCCGTGGGGCGTTCGGCCGGGGAGGGCATGCGCTGCCAGCGCTCCAGCCGTTGTTGCCGCTCCAGTTGGCGGAGGGTGTGCTGCTGATCGAGCAGTTGTTGGCTGGCGGGGTCGTCGGCCAGCGCCAGGGGGCTGGACAATGCTGCGCCAAGGCAACCAGCTAGCGCCAGGACGGCAACATGGCGAATTCGGCACGGCATTCAGGCACCCCGCAAATGGTGTACGGCTTGCGTACTCGTTTGCGTGGATGCTAATAATTCGGGTGTTGGCCTGGATGCAGTACCCTTCCTAGGCGCCTGTCAGGCGAGTTCTCGCCTGTTTGAAAGATACTTCCTACAGAGTCGCGGCACAGGCTCTAGATCAAGGGCGAATCTCGATCAGCGTGCCATCGCGCACCAGGTCCCACACTTCCTGCATGTCGCGGTTACGCATGGCAATGCAGCCATCGGTCCAGTCCAGCGTATGGAAGTACCACTCCGGGTATTCGTCGCTGATCGGCGTGCCGTGAATCATGATCATGCTGCCGGCACTTACCCCTTCACGGCTTGCGCGGGCGGCATCGCTGACGTTCGGGTAGTTGATGTGGATGGCCAGGTTGAAGCGGTCGCTTTGCTTGCGCCAGTCCAGCCAGTAAAGGCCCTCGGGGGTTTTCTTGTCACCCTCGCGTTCCTTGGCGCCCTTGGGCTGCTTGCCCAGGGAGATACGGTAGGTTTTCAGCGGTTCGCCACGGCTGATCAATTGCAGACGCCGCTCGGACTTGATCACCAGCACCTTGTCGATCAAAGGCTGCATCGCCTGCTGCGAAGGCGATGGAGTCTGCGCTGCCGGCTGGGGTTTGCGGATGATGGTCTCGGTGAACGCCGCCTGTGACACCGAGGTAACGCAAAGGCAGAAAAGGGCAAGCAACCAGCGCATGTAACGGTATCCCTGAAAGCGTCTAGGTAGTGGTCGAGACAGTCATCGGCGGCAGGTATTCATGGCCTATGGGGTAGTGCTGCCCGATGCGGTCGCGATAGTAGCATTCTAGTGTGCGTGTGACTGTGCGGAAAGCCAGCTCGCCCCATGGTATCTCGTGTTCCTCGAACAGCCGCACCTCCAGGCTTTCGACGCCGATGGCAAAATCGAGGTCGGCCAGCTCGGCGCGGAAGAACACATGCACCTGATTGATGTGCGGCAGGTCGAACAGCTGGTACAGGGCCAGGCTGCCGACCCGGGCGCAGGCTTCCTCGACGGTTTCGCGACGGGCGGCCTGGTCGAGGGTCTCGCCATTTTCCATGAACCCGGCGGGCAGGGTCCAGAAGCCCCGGCGCGGCTCGATGGCACGACGGCACAGCAGCACCTGGCTGCCCCAGGTCGGCAACACACCAGCGACAATGTTGGGGTTCTGGTAATGGATGGTCTGGCAGGACTCGCAGACATAGCGCAGGCGGCTGTCGCCTGCGGGGATCCGCTGAGTCACCAGCTGGCCGCACGTGCTGCAGAATTTCATGTCGGGTTCCTTTCGCTCAGGCTTATCTTGGCGCGACAGCCTGGCCACCGCAAGCGTCCGGGGCTTGGGTGCTGCGCGGCTTTGGTGCATCATGCAGGGCAGGCCTTGGATACGAGCGTGCGCAATGCTGGACGAGCTACTTCGCCGAATGAGCAACCACCAACCCGCGTCACTGGAAACCGACCGACGGTTCCCCGAAGCGGCGGTGCTCCTGCCCATTACCCGTAGCGAAGCGCCCGAACTGGTTCTTACCTTGCGCGCCAAAGGCCTGTCCACCCATGGTGGCGAAGTGGCCTTCCCCGGTGGCCGCCGCGATCCGGAGGACCCGGACCTGGTGTTCACCGCATTGCGCGAGGCCGAAGAGGAAATCGGCCTGCCGCCCGGCCTGGTGGAAGTCATCGGCCCGCTCAGCCCGTTGATTTCGCTGCATGGCCTGAAAGTGACACCATTCGTCGGGCTCATTCCGGATTTTGTCGAATACCGCGCCAATGACGCCGAGATCGCGGCAGTATTCACCGTGCCGCTGGAGTTTTTCCGTCAGGACCCGCGCGACCACACCCACCGTATCGATTACCAGGGGCGCAGCTGGTATGTGCCCAGCTATCGCTATGGCGAGTACAAGATCTGGGGCTTGTCGGCGATCATGATCGTCGAGCTGGTCAACCTGCTGTTCGATGCCGGCATCAGCCTGCACCAGCCGCCTGAGCGTTACATCGAAAACTGAGCGGGGCCTACCCCGCCGTCTGCGTCGCAGCCTGAGGAGCAAGCATGAAATACCGCCTGGGCGACCTGCGGGTCGAAAGCCACCCCACCAGTTGGGCCGCACCCACCGCCACCCTGATCGGCAAGGTACGCCTGCAGGCCAATGCCAGCGTGTGGTTTGGCGCAGTGTTGCGCGGCGACAACGAGCTGATCGACATCGGCGAAGGCAGCAACGTGCAGGATGGCACGGTGATGCACACCGACATGGGCTCGCCGCTGACCCTGGGCAAGGGCGTTACCGTTGGCCACAACGCCATGCTGCATGGCTGCACGGTGGGCGACTACAGCCTGGTGGGCATCAATGCGGTCATCCTCAACGGCGCGCGTATCGGCAAGCACTGCATCATCGGCGCCAATGCGCTGATTGCCGAGGGCAAGGAAATTCCCGACGGTTCGCTGGTGATGGGCTCGCCGGGCAAGGTCGTGCGCGAGCTGACCGAGCAGCAGAAGCGCATGCTTGAAGCCAGCGCCGCGCACTACGTGCACAATGCCCAGCGTTATGCGCGGGAGTTGGTGGTCGACGATGAGTGATGCCGTGGAACGGCCGGTGGCCTCGCCCTGCGTGAACGTGTGCGCGCTGGACGAGCAGGATATCTGCACCGGCTGCCAGCGCAGCGTGGCGGAAATCAGCCGCTGGGGGCGGATGGACAATGACGAGCGCCGTGCGGTGCTGCAGCTGTGTCATGCAAGGGCGAAAGAGGCCGGCCTGGTTTTCCAGGGCTGAATGCCCTGCAGGCCGCTCCTGCAGGAAGTACCGTTGCCTGCTCGGGAAGCCAGCGGTAATCTGTGCGGCTTGCCCACAGACCCGTCGCCATGTTCTATCTGCTTGCCTACATCAGCAGCGTAGTGCTGATCAACTACGCCTTCTCCAGCGCCCCGCACCTGGACATCATCTGGTCCGCCTGGGGCGGCCTGGTGTTCATCCTGCGCGACATGGTGCAGACCCGCTTCGGCCATGGCGCCCTGGTCGCCATGCTGGTGGCGCTGGTGTTGTCCTATGTCACCTCTGAGCCGGCCATCGCGCTGGCCAGTGCCACTGCCTTCTTCATTTCCGAACTGATCGACTGGCTGGTGTTCAGCATTACCCGCCGCCCGCTGCGCGACCGCTTGTGGCTGAGCTCGGCGTTGAGCATCCCGGTGGACACGTTCATCTTCTTCGGCATGATCGGTGCCCTCTCCCCCGCCGTGGTCGGTACGGCCATGGCCTCGAAGTTTGCCGGTGTCACCGCGGTGTGGCTGGCCATGGCATTTCGTGCCCGGCGGGCCGCTGCCGCCGGTTGATGGTGTAGAATAGCGGTCCTTTTTCAGCGGGCGGCGCCAAGCCTGGTGCGGCCCCGGACGCCTTCGAGGACCTGAAATGACCCGTATCGGAACCCCTTTGTCGCCCACCGCGACCCGTGTACTGCTCTGCGGCTGTGGCGAACTGGGCAAGGAAGTGGTGATCGAGCTGCAGCGCCTGGGCGTCGAAGTGATCGCCGTCGACCGTTATGCCAATGCCCCGGCGATGCAGGTGGCGCACCGCAGCCACGTGGTCAACATGCTCGATGGCGTTGCCCTGCGTGCCGTGATCGAGGCCGAGAAGCCGCACTACATCGTCCCCGAAATCGAAGCCATCGCCACCGCCACCCTGGTCGAGCTGGAAAACGAAGGTTTCAACGTGGTGCCGACTGCCCGCGCCACCCAGCTGACCATGAACCGTGAAGGCATCCGCCGCCTGGCGGCCGAGGAGCTGGACCTGCCGACCTCGCCGTACCACTTCGCCGACACCTATGAAGACTATGCCGAGGCCGTGGCCGATGTCGGTTACCCGTGCGTGGTCAAGCCGGTGATGAGTTCGTCGGGCAAGGGCCAGAGCCTGTTGCGCAGCGCTGCCGACCTGCAGAAGGCGTGGGATTACGCCCAGGAAGGCGGCCGTGCCGGCAAGGGCCGGGTCATCATCGAGGGCTTCATCGATTTCGAATATGAAATCACCCTGCTGACCGTGCGCCACGTCGGCGGCACGACCTTCCTCGAGCCGGTCGGCCACCGCCAGGAAAAAGGCGACTACCAGGAGTCGTGGCAGCCGCAGGCCATGAGCCCGAAGGCGTTGGCCGAGTCGCAGCGTGTGGCCAAGGCGGTCACCGATGCCCTGGGCGGCCGTGGCCTGTTCGGTGTGGAGCTGTTCGTGAAGGGTGACCAGGTGTGGTTCAGCGAAGTGTCGCCACGCCCGCATGACACTGGCCTGGTCACCCTGATTTCCCAGGACCTGTCGCAGTTTGCCCTGCATGCCCGGGCAATTCTTGGCCTGCCGATTCCGGCCGTGCGCCAGTTCGGCCCGTCGGCCTCGGCGGTGATTCTGCCGGAAGGCCAGTCGCAGCAGACCAGCTTCGCCAACCTGGGCGCAGCGCTGAGCGAGCCGGATACCGCCATTCGCCTGTTCGGCAAGCCGGAAATCAACGGCACGCGACGCATGGGCGTGTGCCTGGCGCGGGACGAATCGGTCGAGCTGGCGCGGGCCAAGGCGACCCGTGCTGCGCAGGCGGTCAAGGTCGAGTTCTGATCGGAGATCGTATGGGGCCGCAAAGCGGCCCCAATCATTCAAAGTGCGGTATTACGGGTCTCTTTCAGGCTCAGCACGGCAAGCAGGCTGATCACCGCAGCCGCTGACACATAGCCGCCGACCCAGCTCAACCCACCCATGCTCACCAGTTTCTGGGCAAAGAACGGTGCCGCCGAGGCTCCGACGATACCGCCCAGGTTATACGCCGCCGACGCCCCGGTGTAACGCACGTGGGTCGGGAACAGTTCCGGCAGCAATGCCCCCATCGGCGCAAAGGTCACGCCCATCAGGAACAGTTCGATGGCCAGGAACAGCGCCACGCCTGCGGTCGACCCCGAGGTCAGCAGCGGTTCCATGGTGAAGCCCGAGAGCACCGCCAGCAGGCCGCCGACGACCAGCACCGGCTTGCGCCCGTAACGGTCGCTGAGCCAGGCCGACAGGGGCGTGGCCAGGGCCATGAACACCACCGCGAAGCACAGCAGGCCGAGGAACGTTTCGCGGCTGTAGCCCAGCGTGGTCACGCCGTAGCTCAGCGAGAACACTGTCGAGATGTAGAACAGTGCGTAGCACACCACCATGGCCGCCGCGCCCAGCAGGGTCGGCCGCCAGTGTCTGGCAAACAGGTCGACCACCGGCATTTTCACCCGCTCCTGGCGGGCGACTGCCTTGGCGAACACCGGGCTTTCCTCGAGCTTCAGCCGCACATACAGGCCGACCAGCACCAGCGCCGCGCTGAGCAGGAACGGAATACGCCAGCCCCAGGCACGGAACTGCTCGTCGCTGAGCACCAGGGCCAAGGTCAGGAACAGGCCATTGGCGGCGAGGAAACCGATCGACGGCCCCAGCTGCGGGAACATGCCGAACCAGGCACGCTTGCCTTGCGGTGCGTTCTCGGTGGCCAGCAACGCCGCGCCGCCCCATTCGCCACCCAGGCCCAGGCCCTGGCCGAAGCGCAACAGGCAGAGGATGATCGGCGCCCATACACCAATGCTGTCATAGCCCGGTAACACACCGATGGCGGTGGTGGACACGCCCATCAGCAACAGCGAGGCGACCAAGGTCGATTTGCGGCCGATGCGGTCGCCGAAATGACCGAACAGTGCCGAACCCAGCGGGCGCGCCAGGAAAGCGATGCCGAAGGTGAGGAAGGCCGCCAGCATCTGCGCAGTGCCCGACCCGGAAGGGAAGAACACCGGGCCGATCACCAGGGCGGCGGCAGTGGCGTAGACGTAGAAATCATAGAACTCGATGGCGGTGCCGATGAAACTGGCAGTGGCGACCCGCGCGGGCGAGTTGACCGGCGCGGCAGGCGCTTCGGCATAAGTGCTGCTGGTTGTCATTGAGTAGGTCCCTGACAGTCTGATCCGGCTCCATGGGCGTGGCCGGCGACGGCGTGCGAAGCAGAAAAGCCAGCACGGCAGCGCGGGCGCCGGAGCGTTTTGTTGTTGTGCACGCCAGACTGACGATAGCCCAAGGGGGATAGGGGCGGGGGCGGGCACTGTTCGGGGTGTTGAAGCAGGACCGCAGGGCGTGTCAGTGGGGCGGACTGGCCGTGGAGCGCCGGGTGCGGATAGCAGGCGGGACGGCGAGGCTGGGTAAGCGTGGCCCGAGTATAGCTATCGGGTCACCGTCCACACCAGTACCTTGCTGGCACAATTGTCCTCTGTTTCGAGGATTTCCAGGCGATAGCGGCCGATCTTCAGGCAAACGGCACTTTCCGGGATGCTTTCCAGCGCTTCGGTGACCAGCCCGTTGAGGGTTTTCGGCCCGCCGTCGCAGGGCAGGTGCCAGCCCAGGGTGCGATTGATTTCGCGCAGCGAAGCGGTGCCGTCGATGACGAAGGTGCCATCGGGCTGGGGATGGACGTGGGGGTTGTCCAGGGTGTGCTCGTCCTCGAATTCGCCAACGATTTCTTCGAGGATGTCTTCCAGGGTGACGATGCCCAGTACTTCACCGTACTCGTCCACCACCACGCCCAGGCGGCGTTGCTGTTTGTGGAAGTTCAGCAACTGCATCTGCAGGGGCGTGCTTTCCGGCACGAAATAGGGCTCGTAACAGGCGCTGTGGAGTTTCTCCAGGGTCAGCTCGGCCTTGGGCAGCAGGTGGCTGATCAGCTTGGTGTTGAGGATCGCTTCAACCTGGTTGATGTCGCTGTGGTACACCGGCAGGCGGGTGTGGCGGCTGACGATCAATTGCTCGATGATGCGCTGAATCGGCTCGTCGAGGTTGATGCCGTCCACTTCGTTGCGCGGCACCAGGATGTCGTTGACGGTGATCTTGTCCAGCGATTGCAGGCCGTCGAGCAGGCCATGGCGCGGCGCTTCGTGCTCGTCGTCCTCGTCGAAATCATCCACTTCCGGCGGATGCACGGCCACTGCCGTGGGTTGCACGCGGAACGGGCGCAGGATCAGCCTGGCGATGCCATCCAGCAGGCCGGCCAGTGGTTGCAGCAGGGCCAGTGGCACTTTCAGCAGGCTGGCACCGAGGCTGACGAAGGCCTGCGGGGTGCGCCGGGCCAGGCGGCGTGGCAGGTACTCGGCGAACACCAGCAAGGTGAGGGTGGCGGCCAGGCCCGCCAGCCAGAAACCGTGCTCGCCACTGTGGCGTTGGCCGACCAGGCAGGCCAGGCCCAGCACCAGCAACTTGCCCAGGCTGGCACACAGCACCAGCGCCTGGGCAGGCAGCGCGGGGCCGTCATCGCCGTTGCGCGCGCCATTGAGTTGCTGGCGGGCGGCATCCACGGCAGTGAACAGTGCCGACCACAACAGCGCGAGTGCCAGGGTGCCGAATAGCGGTGCGTACGGCAGGGTATCCATGGGCGGCCGTCAGATATGCAGGATGAATTCGCGAACCAGCTTGCTGCCGAAATAGGCCAGCATCAGCAGGCAGAAACCGGCCAGCGTCCAGCGAATGGCCTTGTGGCCACGCCAGCCCAGGCGGGTGCGGCCCCACAGCAGCACGCTGAATACCACCCAGGCGACACAGGCCAGCAAGGTCTTGTGCGCCAGGTGCTGGGCGAACAGGTTGTCGAGGAACAGCCAGCCGGAGATCAGCGACAGCGACAGCAGGCACCAGCCGGCCCAGAGGAAGCCGAACAGCAGGCTTTCCATGGTTTGCAGCGGTGGGAAGTTGCGGATCAGCCCGGATGGGTGCTTGTTTTTCAGCTGGCGGTCCTGCAGCAACAGCAGCAGCGCCTGGAACACCGCGATGGTGAACAGGCCATAGGCCAGGATCGACAGCAGGATATGTGCGAGGATGCCCGGCTCCTCGTCGATCAGCGGCACTGTGCCGGGGGGCGCGAACTGCGCCAGCAGCGCGGTCACCGCGCCTAGCGGGAACAGCAGCACCAGCAGGTTTTCCACCGGTATGCGCAGGCAGGCCAGCAAAGTCAGGGCGATGACTGCCACGGCGATCAGGCTGGCGGCGCTGAAGAAGTCCAGGCTCAGGCCCAGCGGGGTGATCAGCTGGAAGAACAGCGCGCCGCCCTGGGCGAGCACCGCGAAGGCGCCGAGCAGGGCGAGCAGGCGCTTGTCGGCCTTGCGGTTGCGGGCCAGGAACGAGCCCTGGTAGACGGCCGCAGCTATATAGAGGACGGCGGCGATCAGGTTGGGGATGAGGCTGGGTGAGGAGACCATAAGTCCTGGTTGGCGAGCCTTTAAAGAGACGGAGTTTGGCATAGATCCCGGCGCTCTAGGAAGACTGGCAGACCGCGTCGCGGCATTCATCGGTCAACCTGCTCCCACAGGGTTGCTGCGGGCCTGCAGGCAGCGGAGGATCCGCTGGCGGCGGGCATGCCCGCGAAGCGGCCGGCACCGTCACCGAATATCTCCCAAGGTGTGCGCCGCCGCCGCACTTCGCTATAATCGCCGCCTTGCTGTGCCCGGCGGGTGTGCATTCCGCCCTGGGCGCCTGACAAACCTCGGCTTTTACTGGGCCTGAAAGGATCACCATGTTCGAAAACCTGACCGACCGCCTGTCACAGACGCTGCGCCATGTCACCGGCAAGGCCAAGCTGACCGAAGACAACATCAAGGACACGCTGCGCGAAGTGCGCATGGCCCTGCTCGAGGCCGACGTCGCCCTGCCGGTGGTCAAGGATTTCGTCAACAGCGTCAAGGAGCGTGCGGTCGGCACCGAAGTGTCGCGCAGCCTGACTCCGGGCCAGGCCTTCGTGAAGATCGTCCAGGCCGAGCTGGAAAGCCTGATGGGCGCGGCCAACGAAGACCTCGCGCTGAACGCCGCACCGCCTGCCGTGGTGCTGATGGCCGGCTTGCAGGGTGCGGGCAAGACCACCACCGCCGGCAAGCTGGCGCGCTTCCTCAAGGAGCGCAAGAAGAAGAGCGTGATGGTGGTATCTGCCGACGTCTACCGCCCGGCGGCGATCAAGCAGCTGGAAACCCTGGCCAACGACATTGGCGTCACCTTCTTCCCGTCCGACATCAGTCAGAAGCCCGTGGCCATTGCCGAAGCGGCCATTCGGGAAGCCAAGCTGAAGTTCATCGACGTGGTCATCGTCGATACCGCCGGCCGTCTGCACATCGATGCCGACATGATGGACGAGATCAAGGCGCTGCACGCCGCGGTCAAGCCGATCGAAACCCTGTTCGTGGTCGATGCCATGACCGGCCAGGACGCCGCCAACACCGCCAAGGCGTTTGGCGAGGCGTTGCCGCTGACCGGCGTGGTGCTGACCAAGGTCGACGGTGACGCGCGTGGCGGTGCCGCCCTGTCGGTGCGGGCCATCACCGGCAAGCCGATCAAGTTCATCGGTATGGGCGAGAAGACCGAAGCCCTCGAGCCGTTCCACCCCGACCGCGTTGCCTCGCGCATCCTCGGCATGGGCGATGTGCTCAGCCTGATCGAGCAGGCCGAGCAGAACATCGACAAGGCCAAGGCCGACAAGCTGGCCAAGAAGCTGAAGAAGGGCAAGGGCTTCGACCTCGAAGACTTCCGCGACCAGTTGCAGCAGATGAAGAACATGGGCGGCCTGGGCGGCCTGATGGACAAGCTGCCGAGCATCGGCGGGGTCAACCTGTCGCAGATGGGCAACGCCCAGGGCGCGGCCGAGAAGCAGTTCAAGCAGATGGAAGCGATCATCAACTCCATGACCCCGGCCGAGCGCCGCGATCCGGAGCTGATCAGTGGCTCGCGCAAGCGCCGTATCGCCATCGGTTCCGGCACCCAGGTGCAGGACGTCGGCCGCTTGATCAAGCAGCACAAGCAGATGCAGAAGATGATGAAGAAGTTTTCCGCCAAGGGCGGCATGGCCAAGATGATGCGTGGCCTGGGCGGGATGCTGCCTGGCGGCGGCATGCCCAAGCTGTAACCCCTATTCCGGATGCCTGCCGGTTGTCCGGCCGGCCTCCTGAACCCCCACCTTGGTGGGGCAATGGCCGCGAATTTCGCGGCTCAACCGGCGAATCTGGACGGCAGGGCGGTGCCTTGCCGAAAAAGTCATTTGCAAATGTCCGTGTATTCCCCGAGAATATGCGGCCTTTTGGGCACCCGTGTGCCTATTTGGCATTCAGATTTGCAGTACCAGCTGCTGTATCAACTGCAGCACCGACTATAGGAACGATGTTCACATGGTAACCATTCGTCTGGCCCGTGGCGGCTCGAAAAAGCGCCCATTCTACCACCTGACCGTGACCAACTCGCGTAACGCCCGTGACGGCCGTTTCGTTGAGCGCGTAGGTTTCTTCAACCCGATCGCTGCTGGCGCCGAAGTCAAGCTGTCGGTCAACCAAGAGCGCGTCAACTACTGGCTGAGCCAGGGTGCACAGCCGTCTGAGCGCGTTGCTCAGCTGCTGAAGGACGCTGCCAAGGCTGCTGCCTGAGCAGTATGAACGCGACGCCAGAAAAGGCTGACGACCTCATCGTCGTTGGCAAGATTTTTTCGGTTCACGGCGTTCGCGGCGAGGTGAAGGTGTATTCCTTTACCGATCCGATTGAAAACCTGTTGGATTATCCGCGCTGGACGCTTCGGCACGAAGGCAAGGTAAAGCAGGTCGAGCTGGTCAACGGTCGTGGCTCCCAGAAGGGCCTGGTCGTGAAGCTGAAAGGTCTCGATGACCGTGATGAAGCCCGTCTTCTGAGTGGTTACGAAATCTGCATTCCGCGGAGCCTTTTGCCCAGCCTGGCGGCCGACGAGTACTACTGGTACCAGTTGGTAGGCCTGAAGGTCATCAACCAGGACGAACAGCTGTTCGGCAAGGTCGATCACCTGCTGGAGACCGGTGCGAACGATGTCATGGTGGTCAAGCCCTGCGCAGGCAGCCTGGATGATCGCGAGCGTCTGTTGCCCTATACGGCGCAATGCGTGCTCGATATCGACCTGGAAGCAGGCGTGATGCGGGTTGAGTGGGACGCGGACTTCTAGACGATGGGTAACCTTCGCGTAGACGTCATCACGTTGTTCCCCGAGATGTTCTCGGCCATCACGGAGTACGGCATTACCAGCCGCGCGGTGAAACAGGGGTTGCTTCAGGTGACTTGCTGGAACCCGCGGGACTACACCACAGATCGTCACCACACGGTGGATGATCGGCCGTTTGGCGGTGGTCCGGGCATGGTGATGAAAATCAAGCCTCTGGAAGACGCCCTGGTCAACGCCAGGCAGGCGACCGGAGCAGCGGCGAAGGTGATCTACCTTTCGCCACAAGGCCGCAAGCTGACCCAGCAGGCGGTCAAAGGCCTGGCCGAACAGGAATCGTTGATCCTGATCGCCGGTCGTTATGAAGGCATCGACGAGCGCTTTATCGAGGCTCATGTCGATGAGGAGTGGTCGATTGGCGACTATGTGCTTTCCGGTGGCGAGCTGCCGGCCATGGTACTGATCGATGCGGTTACACGGCTGCTGCCCGGAGCTTTAGGGCATGTGGACTCGGCGGAAGAAGACTCCTTCACCGACGGTCTGCTCGATTGCCCGCACTACACCCGACCTGAGGTGTATGCGGATCAGCGTGTTCCCGACGTGTTGCTAAGTGGCAACCATGCACACATCCGGCGTTGGAGAATGAAGCAGTCCCTTGGTAGGACCTTCGAACGACGCGCCGATCTTCTGGAAAGTCGCTCGCTTTCTGGAGAAGAGAAGAAGCTGCTCGAGGAATATCTCCGCGAGCGGGACGATAGTTAAACGTATCGATGGTGGATCGCGTATCCATCTTAGGAGCACAGCATGACCAACAAGATCATCCAGCAGCTCGAAGCCGAGCAGATGAGCAAGGAAATCCCGACCTTCGCACCAGGCGACACCGTTGTCGTCCAGGTTAAAGTGAAGGAAGGTGAGCGTTCCCGTCTGCAGGCGTTCGAAGGCGTCGTTATCGCCAAGCGTAACCGCGGTCTGAACAGCGCCTTCACCGTGCGCAAGATCTCCAGCGGCGTTGGCGTAGAGCGTACCTTCCAGACCTACAGCCCGCAGATCGACAGCCTGGCCGTGAAACGTCGTGGTGACGTGCGTAAAGCCAAGCTGTACTACCTGCGCGACCTGTCCGGCAAAGCCGCTCGCATCAAGGAAAAACTCTCCTGAGTGCAGTTTGCCCGGTGGTCGCGGCCGCCTAGCGAGAAAAAAGCAGCCTTCGGGCTGCTTTTTTGCGTTTTGAAACCCGTAGATGTGATTGTCATGACCCCCCGAGACCAGGAAATCCAGCGCCGCACCGAACTGTCGGTGACCCGCGTGACCAAGGCGGTGTTCCCCAACACCACCAACCACCACAACACCTTGTTCGGCGGCACTGCCCTGGCGTGGATGGACGAAGTGTCGTTCATCGCCGCCACGCGCTTCTGCCGCCTGCCACTGGTGACCGTGTCCACCGACCGTATCGACTTCAAGCACCCGATCCCGGCAGGTTCGATCGTCGAACTGGTGGGTTCGGTGACCAAGGTCGGCAATACCAGTTTGCAGGTGCAGGTGGATGTGTTCGTCGAGAACATGTACCTGGACGGGCGCGAGCGGGCGATTCATGGGGTATTCAGCTTCGTCGCCATCGACGAGGACAAACGCCCGGTACCGGTCCTGCCCCAGGTCTGAATTCTTTTGTGCCGGCCTCTCGCGGCTAAAGCCGCTCCTATAGGGATCACCGCCCTCAGGGCCTGTGCGATCCCTGTAGGAGCGGCTTTAGCCGCGAAGAGGCCAGTACAGGCAAAAATCATGTGGCTGTGAAACACTAAGCCCATCTTCAACACCCAGCAGCCCCGAATGCCCGCCCTCGACCACCCCCTGATCGACCAGTTCCTCGACGCCCTGTGGCTTGAAAAAGGCCTGTCCGACAACACCCGCGTGTCCTACCGCAGCGACCTGGCCCTGTTCAACGGCTGGCTGCAGGAACGTTCCGTCAGCCTGCCCGACGCCGGCCGCGAGCTGATTCTCGACCACCTGGCCTGGCGCCTCGACCAGGGCTACAAGCCACGTTCCACGGCACGCTTCCTGTCCGGCCTGCGCGGATTCTTCCGCTACTTGCTGCGGGAAAAGCTGGTGGCCATCGACCCGACCCTGCAAGTGGACATGCCGCAACTGGGCAAGCCGCTGCCGAAGTCGCTGTCCGAAGCCGACGTCGAAGCCTTGCTGCAGGCCCCGGAGCTGGGCGAAGCCATCGGCCAGCGCGACCGGGCCATGCTCGAAGTGCTTTACGCCTGCGGCCTGCGCGTCACCGAGCTGGTCAGCCTGACCCTCGACCAGGTCAACCTGCGCCAGGGCGTGCTGCGGGTGATGGGCAAAGGTAGCAAGGAGCGCCTGGTGCCGATGGGTGAGGAGGCGGTGGTGTGGCTGCAGCGCTACCTGCGCGATGGCCGCGCCGAACTGCTCAACGGCCGCCCCAGCGACGTGCTGTTCCCCAGCCAGCGTGGCGAGCAGATGACCCGCCAGACGTTCTGGCACCGCATCAAGCACCACGCCAGGGTAGCTGGCATCGACAAGCCGTTGTCGCCGCACACCCTGCGCCATGCCTTCGCCACTCACTTGCTCAACCACGGCGCCGACCTGCGGGTGGTGCAGATGCTGTTGGGCCACAGCGATCTGTCGACCACGCAGATCTACACCCATGTCGCCAAGGCCCGCCTG
The DNA here is from genome assembly GCF_052041995.1 of Pseudomonas sp. SMV7. NCBI lineage: Bacteria > Pseudomonadati > Pseudomonadota > Gammaproteobacteria > Pseudomonadales > Pseudomonadaceae > Pseudomonas > Pseudomonas sp. SMV7. The sequence continues at coordinate 39,717 of NZ_JBKGGT010000029.1, forward strand.
CAGCAGTTGCACGCCCAGCATCACCCGCGTGGATGAATGTTTTTCATGTTCCGCCGACCGGTCCTTGCAGGGCCCTTCATTGGCAGTGTGATGTGGTAGGCTTGAGCGGTTTGCACCAAGGGCCGCATTGTCATCGCGCATTTTGCGCAGCTGACGCCCTCCGGCCCCTGTCCGCCTTCAGGAGTTCCCATGCGCGTGACCCAGTTTTTCGCCGCCGCCGCGTTGGCGCTGGCCAGTACCTTTGCCGTTGCCGCGGCAACCGATAGCCCTGCCGGCGCCGAGCAGGCCATCCGTAAATCGTTGCAGAACCTCGAGCTGGAAGTGCCGGTAGAAAGCGTGGCCAGCAGCCCGGTCAGCGGCCTGTATGAAGTCAAGCTGCAGGGTGGCCGCGTGCTGTATGCCAGCGCCGACGGGCAGTTCGTGATGCAGGGCTACCTGTTCCAGATCCAGGACGGCAAGCCGGTCAACCTGACCGAGAAGGCCGAGCGCCTGGGTATCGCCAAGCTCATCAACGGCATTCCAGCCGCCGAGATGGTGGTTTATCCTGCCAAGGGCGAGACCAAATCGCACATCACCGTGTTTACCGACACCACCTGCCCGTACTGCCACAAGCTGCACGCCGAAGTGCCCGAGCTCAACCGCCGCGGTATCGAAGTGCGTTATGTCGCCTTCCCGCGCCAGGGCCTCGGTTCGCCGGGTGACCAGCAGTTGCAGGCCGTGTGGTGCTCCAGCGATCGCCGTGCGGCGATGGACAAGATGGTCGAAGGTGAGGAAATCAAGGCTGCCAAGTGCGCCAACCCGGTCAGCAAGCAGTTCCAGCTGGGCCAGTCGATCGGTGTCAACGGTACACCGGCGATCGTGCTGGAAAGCGGCCAGGTCATTCCGGGCTACCAGCCGGCACCGCAGGTCGCCAAGCTGGCACTGGCCAGGTAATCCAATTCAGTGCGCCGTCGTCATGGGGTGACGGCATGTTTCACGGCCGGCAAAGGTGTCGGCCGTTCAATGGGGAGTTCACAGTGAAACCGGTCAAAGTAGGCATCTGTGGGTTGGGGACCGTCGGTGGCGGAACCTTCAATGTACTTCAGCGCAACGCCGAGGAGATTGCCCGCCGTGCCGGGCGCGGTATTGAAGTGGCACAGATCGCCATGCGCTCGCAGAACCCGAACTGCCAGATTACCGGTACCCCCATTACCGCTGACGTGTTCGAAGTTGCCAGCAACCCGGAGATCGACATTGTCATCGAGCTGATCGGTGGCTACACCGTCGCCCGCGACCTGGTGCTCAAGGCCATCGAAAACGGCAAGCACGTGGTCACCGCCAACAAGGCGCTGATTGCCGTGCACGGCAACGAAATCTTTGCCAAGGCGCGCGAGAAGGGCGTCATCGTCGCCTTCGAAGCCGCCGTGGCCGGTGGCATTCCTGTGATCAAGGCGATCCGCGAAGGGCTGTCGGCCAACCGTATCAACTGGCTGGCCGGCATCATCAACGGTACCGGCAACTTCATCCTTACCGAAATGCGTGAGAAGGGCCGGGCCTTCCCTGACGTTCTGGCCGAAGCCCAGGCGCTGGGTTACGCCGAAGCCGACCCGACCTTCGACGTCGAAGGCATCGATGCCGCACACAAGCTGACCATTCTCGCCTCGATCGCGTTCGGCATCCCGCTGCAGTTCGACAAGGCCTACACCGAGGGCATCACCCAGCTGACCACTGCTGACGTGAACTACGCCGAGGCCCTGGGCTACCGCATCAAGCACCTCGGCGTGGCCCGCCGCACCGCCGATGGCATCGAGCTGCGGGTACACCCGACGCTGATCCCGGCCGACCGCCTGATCGCCAACGTCAATGGCGTGATGAACGCCGTCATGGTCAATGGTGACGCTGCCGGCTCCACCCTGTACTACGGCGCCGGTGCCGGCATGGAGCCTACCGCCTCGTCGGTGGTCGCCGACCTGGTCGACGTGGTGCGGGCGATGACTTCCGACCCGGAGAACCGCGTACCGCACCTGGCCTTCCAGCCGGACTCGCTGTCGGCCCACCCGATCCTGCCGATCGAAGCCTGCAAAAGCGCCTACTACCTGCGCATCCAGGCCAAGGATCACCCGGGCGTACTGGCCCAGGTGGCCAGCATCCTTTCGGCGCGCGGCATCAATATCGAGTCGATCATGCAGAAGGAAGCCGAGGAGCAGGACGGCCTGGTGCCGATGATCCTGCTGACCCATGGCGTGGTCGAGCAGCACATCAACGATGCCATCGTCGCCCTGGAAGCCCTGCAGGACGTGGTCGGCAAGGTCGTGCGCATTCGCGTCGAACAGCTCAATTAAATTTGCCGTCGGGCCGCCTGCGCGGCCCGGCCCCAGTATCGAAGGTTTGCACCCATGCGCTATATCAGCACCCGCGGCCAGGCACCGGCCCTGAATTTCGAAGACGTCCTGCTGGCCGGTCTGGCCAGCGATGGCGGCCTGTACGTACCAGAGAACCTGCCACGCTTCACCCAGGAAGAAATCGCCTCGTGGGCCGGCCTGCCGTACCACGAGCTGGCCTTCCGGGTCATGCGCCCGTTCGTCGAAGGCAGCATCGCCGATGCCGACTTCAAGAAGATCCTCGAAGAAACCTATGGCGAGTTCGCCCATGCTGCCGTGGCGCCGCTGCGCCAGCTGAACAGCAACGAGTGGGTGCTCGAGCTGTTCCACGGCCCGACCCTGGCATTCAAGGATTTCGCCCTGCAACTGCTGGGTCGCCTGCTTGACCATGTACTGGCCAAGCGCAACGAACGCGTGGTGATCATCGGTGCCACCAGCGGTGACACTGGCTCCGCCGCCATCGAAGGTTGCCGCCGTTGCGACAATGTCGACATCTTCATCCTGCACCCGCACCAGCGTGTGTCGGAAGTGCAGCGCCGGCAGATGACCACCATCTTCGGCGACAACATCCACAACATCGCCATCGAAGGCAACTTCGATGACTGCCAGGAAATGGTCAAGGCCAGCTTCGCCGACCAGTCGTTCCTCAAGGGCACCCGCCTGGTTGCGGTGAACTCGATCAACTGGGCCAGGATCATGGCCCAGATCGTCTACTACTTCCACGCCGCCCTGCAGCTGGGTGGCCCGGCCCGTTCGGTCGCGTTCTCGGTGCCGACCGGCAACTTCGGCGACATTTTCGCCGGCTACCTGGCGCGCAACATGGGCCTGCCGGTCAGCCAGCTGATCGTCGCCACCAACCGCAACGACATCCTGCACCGCTTCATGAGCGGCAATCAGTACGTCAAGGAAACCCTGCACGCGACCCTGTCGCCGTCGATGGACATTATGGTTTCGTCCAACTTCGAGCGCCTGCTGTTCGACCTGCACGGCCGCAATGGTGGCGCGATTGCCGAGCTGATGGCGAACTTCAAGCAGGGCGGTGGCTTCAGCGTCGAACAGGACCGCTGGACCGAAGCCCGCAAATTGTTCGACTCGCTGGCCGTGACTGACGAGCAGACCTGCGAAACCATCGCCGAGGTATTCGCTGCCACCGGCGAGGTGCTCGACCCGCACACCGCGATTGGCGTCAAGGCCGCGCGCGAATGCCGCCGCAGCCTCGACACGCCGATGGTGGTACTGGGTACCGCGCACCCGGTGAAGTTCCCGGAAGCGGTGGAGAAGGCCGGTGTGGGCAAGGCACTGGAACTGCCGGCGCACCTCAGTGACCTGTTCAGCCGTGAAGAGCGCTGCACGGTGCTGGCCAATGACCTGAAAGCCGTGCAGGGTTTTGTCAGCCAGCACGGTAACCGCGGCAAGCCGCTGTAATCATGTTACTTGCTGGGGCCGCAAGCGGCCTCAGCATCTCAGCCTTTTCCTTCGCCTCTCTCAGAAAAATCCTATTCAGGTCGACCTTCACAGCGCCTAGATTAGCCGGCTCTCCCCTCAGGAGCGGCTCATGCACCAGCCCTACGTGTTGATCCACCAGGCTCGCCCATCGCACCAGATTCTTCTGCACCAGGCTCTCAACGCCCAGGGTGTATTCGACGTGCGGGTCAGCGCAACCAGTACTGAACTCGCTGCTTGCCTGGCTGCGGAGCGTCGCCCCGACCTGCTGATCCTCGACCATGCCATGCCGCCCCAGGCCGGCCTGGCCTTGCTCGAACAGCAGCGTGCACGCGCCTTGTTGTTTGTCGGCCACGCTAGCGACAAGCAGCAAGATCTTGCCCAGGAAGCGAGAAACCGCGGCCTGTGGGTGCTCGCCGAATTACCTTGGCCGCTCTCGATGCCACGCTTGCAGCATGCCTTGCAGGCACTGCAGGTACGCCCCTGGCGACGTATTCAAACTGTCACGTGCACCCCGCATGCTCACTGATGCAGGCGCGATGTGACGAACTTTCCGCTGCGTCTGTTGGTCAGTTCCTTTATATCCCACCACGCAGCGAGTGATCCGGATGGAAAGAATCTGCAGACTGCTCAACGAAGCCCTGACCCCCTACCAGGCCGACCTTGGCGCCGCCGATGCCCAGGGTAATCGCCAGTTGACCGTGCGCGACCCGTTGGCCGACACGATCTTGCGGCGTACGGTCAGCGAACGCCAATTGCAGGAACATCGCCTGTTGATAGACCTGGTGGATGGCTTGCACCGTGACTTGCAGATCGCCGAGGGGCGTTTGCAGCCTTGTGTCATCGCAGCACTGCAGCAGCGCCAGCAACCCCCAGGAACCTTTGCCTGACTGGCTGCTCAGATATGGTAGGGCAGCCAGCCAATGCTTTGCTCCGGTGTTGGCAGGGTTGCCGCAGGAAGTCCCCAAGGACTTTCGCTTGGCCCCGGACGTGCTCCCCAGCGTCCGGGGTTTCTTTTGTGTGGGCTGCCCGTTCCTATACGGTCGGTGTGTTTTTTTTCGCCTTCCGTGGTTGTTTGTCTGGACGCCTGCCGGGCTTTAGCTGCCAGCGGTCGGCGTTGGCGAGCAGGCGCTCCTGGATCGCTGGCGGGTAATCGGCCAGGGTTGTCACAGGCGGGATGGGTTTGCCGGGCCTGCCAGCCTCGCGGATCACCTTCGGCCAACGTGGTCGCCAGCACAGCAGCAGGCTGAGCCAGTGACCGGTACCGATGATGACGAAGGCGGGCCAGATCATGAGCAACACGACTTTGAACAGCCAACTGCTCTTGCGGAAGAAA
>NZ_JBKGGT010000030.1:0-38715 GCF_052041995.1 Pseudomonas sp. SMV7
GCGCGGCGCTCGATCTCACAGGCAACGAAGATCTTCAGGCAAACACATCAGGCACTACGCAAGTCCCAAGGCAGTACAGAGCGCAAGGGTGCGTTCGTGAATAGCTTCGTCTCAAGTGATCAGAAGCAGGCTTGGGCACGCGCCTAAAAGGGCGTGCTCAGGTTGCATTCTTGACCAGAACTCGTCGGCCTCGACCGTCGGCGAAAGGTTGAAACGCAATAGCGCTTCTGAATTTCGAGAGCTTCGTCCAGTTTGGCGTCCGCTCGAAGATGTACCACTCATCAAAGCCTGGCGTGGGCAGTTGAGCGATATCCGTGATCAGCGGACTGAGCACTAGGTCACCTACACATTCCCAGCCGAGCTCAATCTCAGCATCGTCAAGGTTATATCGCGCGCTATCGGACCAAGCAATTGCTACATAGCGGCCCATTACGACCTGAGGAAGTTGGCGAACGAAGGTACCCAAATTGACGTCGCATCCCAAAAGGTCTATCGGATGGCTATCACCGAAATCGGCTGCATGGCCCATGCGCGCCGCAAGTTCTTCGACCTACATCTGGCGAACATGTGTTCGTCGGACGCTTACCAAGTGCCCGCCAAGGGGTAGTGTTCAATACGGCACTCATGGGGATGGCCATCGCCTTTACACGTCCCATCCAGATATCGGTAGTTGATGTGCATCAACTGGCCTTTTTTGGGCCACTGCCTGCGTGGGAGCGTGCTTTGGTAATCAGCAGTTTCCGGTACGAATGTGATAGTCGCCCCCTTTTCCGGGCATTCTGTCGTGGTCGATGCCTGGCTTACCTTCACGACCTGGGCCTGTAGCTTTGGATAGGGAAACTTCAACACATCAGTGATATGTAGCTCCATACGGCAGATTTGCCACGTCGATGCTTGTACTGGCTGGCACGCTACGAAGAAGGGAACGGCAAGTAGGGCGTAGAGAGCTGCACGGTAGTCCATTATTGGCCCTGCCTTGAATATTGATATCCGAGGCATTATCAGACGTGGACTCACCGAATCATAGGGCGATCCTGTCTCGCGCGCATTCAGACAAGTCGATGCGCGCCCAAGCCATGCAAGGTGACTTCAGCGAACGCTTACAGTGATACGCCCCCCCGGCGCGACCTTGAAGCTTTTCCGGAACCGCAACGCCGTGACTCGACTCCTTGAGGAAGGCAATGGCCAACTCCGAACCGATGCAGCGCATCCGCAGTATTGAGCCGAGTCTCGAAAAGCTGGCGCGCAACCAGGGTAGCCGAGCGGGTGATGATGCCCGACTCGAAGACGGCGGTCTTCTCTGGAGAGTTCACCGGCTCGATGTCCAGCCGGGTGCGAGGACCGGTGATGAAGCGGCTTGTCTTTCCAGCACCCGCGCTCGTCCCACCCCTTGCGATAGCTTTGAGCGGTGATGCCTTCGCTGCACTCGATCTCCACCGCTAACATCACCATGCATTTTCCTAGGGGTGTCTGGCGGTGCTAAGGGGTTGAGTTTATTCAGCAAAACACCCCTCCTGCCCCCCTCATTTCCCCGTCAGTGGTATCAAAATTGGTATCACCTGGTAGCCGCCGTTGGCTGTCCGCTTTCGACCCAAAGCGGACGTTCGTGGAGGGCAGCAAACGGCCAGAAAAAAGCAGCGTTTTTGCCCGCACAGCGGACGCTGTCTAACCGATCCGAAACAGCGCTTGCCGTGTGGACCGTGCGGGTCAACGCCGGGCAGGTGGTGGGCTGGCTGCCGGCTAGGCCTGCGGTTCAGTGGTGGCCGTCGATCCAGAACAGGCTGCGGCCGCTGTCGGCAACGATTTTCTGCAGCAGCTCGGTAAAGGAACGGGCCACCAGGGTCGTGTCATCGGCGGTCGGGTAGCTGTCCCAGAACGAGTCGTAGCAATGGCCAAAGGTTTCACCGGGGCGCAGGTCGATGGAGATGGCCTGGTCGTCGCAGGTGGCAATCACATACCAGTACTCGGACAACTCGTCGCCGATGTCCTCGCCCGCTACATGGAGGTCGGCTCGCTCCAGCTGGTCGGCCTGCTGAATGGTGAAGCTGTAGGGCGCGCCGGGGTAGAACGTGGTCTGGCCGTACTTGCGATAGAACGCCTGCAGGTCTGCCGGCAGCGAGGCATCTAGTGGCGAGGGCGCAGGTGGTGTCGAAGTGTAGTTGGCGCCTTGCATGAGGGCTTCGAGGGTGGTGTTCATCAGCCGTATCCTGAGTCGAGTTCGCGAAGGTACTTGTTCAAATGGCGCGCTGAAACGCGTCGCTTGCGCCTCTGCCCTAGGCTGCGCCAGCACGCTGCTGCAGATCATCGATCAGCTCTGCGAAGGAGTCGGATATATGGACCAGCTCGTCACCGTCGAGCAGGTGCAGGTAGACATGCCCGTGATCCTGGTCGCGCAGCGAGAGCAGGTAGCAGTTGCCATACCTGTCGGCGGCAAAAGGTACGAACTCAACCAGATGCGCGAAGCCTTCGGCGAAGGTCTGGTGCAACGCCTCGATCGGGTTGCCACCATGGGTGGCAGGGATGAACGAGTCGATACCGCTCGGGTCGGGCTCTTCGCCTTCTTCGCGCAGATAACCGCCGTTGTGCTGCCGATAGAAGCGCAGGAACGTCTCGGGCAGCTTGTCGTCGAACAAGGCCGCGAAGCGCGCGAGTTCCCCGTCACTCAGTGGCGTGCTGCAGTCGATGAGTTTCAACAAGGGGCTCCTTTTTTCGGACGTCGGTATTTGGCCACGGGGTGCACGTAGGCGCCCCATCGCCGCCTTGGCTAGGGTTCGAATGGCAGGGCGATCGCATTCCAGCATGCCTTGCGTTTTTTCTTCCAGCAATTGCCGGTGTGGGCCGTGCGGGTCAATGCCGTGCGGGTCAATGCCGGGCAGGTGGAGCTGGTTGGGCGCTGAGCCGCTGCGCCTCAGTCGGCGCTCTTGGCGAACAGCGCGCTGATTTGCCTGGCGTATTGCTGGGCCTTGGGGATGCGCAGCTGCTTGAGGTAGGCGGCAATCCCATCGCCCTGTTCAAGCAGGGCAAACTCGATCAAGTGCCCGAGCGGGAGCGTCAACGGCAGAGGCTCGTTGACGATGTTGTCCTTGCCGCCTTCGGGCTCGGTGAACATCTCGAGCTTGGCGCCAATGTAGCGCAGGCTCGCCTCGCGCTGCTGTTCGATGATGGCCAGCAGTGCGCTGGGGTCGAGCCTGGCCAGTTCCAGGCAGTGGTCGTAGAAGTCGCTCAAACCTTCTTCCAACGGCACCCGGCCGACCGGCTGGCCCAGTTGCTGCTCCAGCGTGTCGAGAAAGCTGCGGTATTGCGCCAGGGTAATCAGTTCGTCGATATGCATGGTCATTAGCCTGTGTAATTGCCGGTTCACGGATTGCCCATCACTCGCTCGAGCGAGAAGTCGAAGTCTTCGTCTGGCATGGCAGGGGGCAACTGCTGCACCGCCTGCAATCGCAAGCCGTAGCCGAACGGATTCAGGGGCGCTGCCAGTGCGCTGTATCCGCTGATGGCAACCAGATACCGGCCCGGAGCCACATCCAGGTAGTCGTTGTTCTTCAGCCGTTGCGGGTAGTTTCCGAGATAGTTGCAGAAGAACGCTGCGTCCCAGTCCATCAGCGCGCCGAGGTCCGCCGCAACCAGCACGCCCGAGGTCACATGCAGTGGCGCGCCATGGTAGGTGAAATGCCGCTGTGCGCCGACGGGTGGCAGGGCGCCTTGCTCGAGAAATACCGCGTAGTCTTCGTCGGGTATCTGGTAGATGGGGAAGACTACCCCTTCGCCGATGGCCTGGGCCCCGATCGCCTGATCGTCGATGAACAGGTCGAACACATCGCTGCCCTGGTAACCGACGCGTTGCAGGAAAGCCTGCAGCGTCAGAGGGTCGAACAGCACGATGCCAGGGGCGTACAACGTGATATTGGCGATGTTCTTCAAAGGTCACTTCCTGGAGTTTTGCCGGAGCTGGTATTTTTGCTCAAGGCCTCGCCGCCGGTACCGACCACGGCTATGGCGTAGACCACGGCCTCGGTAAGGCTGCTGAGCAGTTTGGCCATCAGCGTGAGTGCAGGATCAGGGTCGCCCTGGCGGGCGGCTGCTGGCTGTCGTGCACAAGCCGTCTCGGGTCGCCCCGCTAGGGTTCGAATGGCAGGGCGATCGCATTCCAGCGCGCCTTGCGTTTTTTCTCCACCAGCTTGGCCAGCTTTGCCGGGGTATCGACGCTGTCGAGGTTGGCCAGCGGGACGAACGTCAGCAGCTTCACCGGGTCGTCGATGGGCTGTGCCTGGCTCTGCGGGTTCCACAGGTAATCGACCACCAGCATGGCGGCCACCTGCTCAGGCCAGGTCAGGCCTGCGGCCAGGTCGCTGTCGGGCGTCACCAGCAGTCCTTGCTCGATCGGCGTCCCAGCGACCACCGAACTGGCTGCGTTGTGCAGCAGGCGCATGGGGAAGGACACGGGTGCATCGCAGGCCTGGGCGCTGGCGCTGACTGGCCAGTTGTCGGTCAGGCAGACGAACAGCTCGGTAGCCGGGGCGAAGTCTGCCAGGCCAAGGGTGAACAGCAGCTTGTAACGCCATTTGTTCTCGACGTTGGCGATCCGCAGCGACACCTCGCGCCCCTCGAACGCATAGCGATAGGCCAGCGGCAGTACCGGGCCGGCGGTGGTGTGCACGTAATCGGCGATAGCGCCCAGGTGCTGCTGCGACCAGTCGGGATTGTGCGTCACGATGGCCTGGCCACTGTGCTCTTCGAGCAAGGCCTGCAGCTCGGCGTGCTTCCACACCAGCGCGAGGTCCAGCGGCGTCTGGTGCAGATTGGCATGCAGGCGGTTCACGTCTGCCCCGGCCTGCAGAAGGCGCGCGGCCACTTCGAGGTGGCCGAAGCGGCAGGCGTTGAGCAGTGGGTTGGCCACCGCTTGCGGGTCGCCGTCGACCCGCGCCCCCTGTTGCAGCAACCAGTCGACGGTGGCCAACTGGCCGCTGCCTGCCGCTTCGGTCAGCGGCGTGACGCGCGACTCTCTAGGGGCCGGCGCATCCAGCGCCACCCCGGCAGCGTGCAAGTAGGCGCAGATGGCCAGGTTACCGCTGGCGGCGGCAATATGCATGAGGTTGCGGTAACCGGGCTGGGTATTGATCGACAGCGTGGCCAGCTCGGGCTGTTGCGCGAGTATGGCCTTGAGTTGATCCGGATCGTTCTGCTCGATAGCGACTCTGGCATTCCACATCGCTTTGGCAGTGTTCGGCATGTTTCATGGCTTCCCGTTTCTGCTGTTCTTAGGTTCTGCTGTTCGTAGAGTTGGCCGAGGGCGGGTGACTGGCCACCCTGGTTGGCACAGGCCCGCAAGCCTAGGGCGTCGCGGTCAGGACTGAACTGCGCTAGCGATCACACTTGGCTTTGATCCTGCTCGCAGCAGGCATCAAAGCCTTCCAGATCGTGACGCTGGTGCTGACTGGCTTCACCCCCAGAAAAACAGATAGATTCTGCCCAGGATGATGATCGCCACCAACCCCAGCACCAGATAGGTCATCCATGGTTTTTCGGGCGGTGGGCCATCCGGGAATTCGTCCGAACGCGTGGCCGGCATGGCCCCTTTGCGTTGCAATCGCATTTCTTCCAGGCGCTTACGCATGGCCCGGTGCTTTTTGCTGTTGATTACCAACAACCCTGCCAGAGACATGACGAGGATGCCCATTTGGCCGGCACCGGCATACCTAGTGCCGAATAAGCCAACAGCCGCGATTGCCGGGCCCAACAAGCTCGGTAATACCAACCATACTCCCCAGCGAAAACCTCGGATCAAGGCAATTTGCCCGGCGCAAATCAGCAGGAATATGATCAGCCCCGCCGCAAGTGCGTACATATGGCCGTCCGGCATACCGCGCAGGTAACCGTGCTGCCACATGGCAATACCGCCACCCCCTACAAGCATGCACAACAGACTGCCACCCATGAAGGTCGGAAAATAGCGGGCCATGAACGCCTCAAACTGCTCGGCCGACAGCCGTCCTCGATACTTCATGTCAACGCTCCTTGTCATATTTCAGATTCCATGGCCCCGTCCATGAACGGCTACGCAATGGAAGTACCCCTACGAGGCAGGGCAGTACCTTAGCAGATACCGAAGCGTCCTATGAACAGCAGGACCTACTCAGCAATCGCGGAAGTTCAGTGCCCTGGAGGATGTTGGAAATCCGGGTTCACTTGTTGCAGAATCCACTGCCGTTTGCGAGACCTGGCAATGGGCTGTCTGCACGGTGACTCTCATGGAGAAGCACTGCACCGGTTTTCAAGGAGTGAATAGACATGGACAAGATTGTCCTGAAACAACAAGACAAGGGGTTTGGTCACATCGGCGGTGGCGCCTATCTCACCGACCTCAAGCTGTGGCCGTCTAACCCCAAGACAGGCGAGCTATTGACCCCTCTGGTCACCACGACCGATCGCTTTTATGCCGGCTATCAGTGCGTACCTCCGGGTATGGCCCTCACTGTATTCATCGCAGCCCAGCAGTACCAGAGCGGAGGCTTCAACGCCGCGCTCCAGCGCCGCTATACGGTTCATCAGCAGTCAGAATTGCAGGAGCAGATCGAGAACGGATTTGCCCGCGTCATCCTGCACGATCTTGCACCCGAACCTATAGTCCCCAGCAATCCCCCGCTGCTGCTCACCCAGGCGTTCATCGACTTCGAAGAAATGACCGAGGACGAATTCGATGTGGAAATCGGCGGTGAGTTCGGCGGCATCGAGATGACCAAATCATCTGGCACGCCCAGTTGGTTGCAGGACCCCGTCTACGAATTAAGTCCTCGCTACATGTTCCATCTTCAACTGCTCGACGCAGACATTGCCGAGATCAACCCCGACCATGAGGGCATTTTCGCTGATGGCATCGGCTATGTCTTCATCGACCATCGAGCCCGGCGCGGCAAGGAAGGTGATGAAGCCGGATACTTCTACATCCAGTACACCTGACGTACGTCGGTAAATGGCTATCACAAATAGGGAGCATGGATGAAAAACGTGAATTGGTCACGGTTGCTGTTATTAGGATTGTTGAGTGCTAGTGCGTCGTCGGTAACGGCGGGCAGTGTTGCGCTAACACCAGGGCAATATGAGGGGTTGATGATTGCAATTACGCCGGACCATAAGGTTGAGGGTTATTTCTCCGAAGAGCTTGGCGATGGGGTAAGCCGGCGCTGCGCCTTCTACCTCCAGGGCCAACTCGATGACGCCTCGTCGATGCGGGTCACCACCTGGAGCCACCAGGCATTTCCCGGCAGTGTAGCGGCGACTGCTGATAGCATCGAGCTGAGGGTGCCCAAAGGGCAGGAGCACCCTGGCTGCGGCAGTGTGCTGGGGCCTATGATCAGCACCGGGCTGGCGTTGAGCCGCACCGCCAGCAAGCACTGGATCGGCCTGGCTACTGTTAGCGCCGAGAGGGCCTATCTGCAAAAAAATCGAGGCGAGGATAGCTCAAGGGGTCCCTACATCATCAAAGGCGATGTCGTGGGCTTGTTGGCCTACCAGCCAGGCTGGGCGCATGTCGAGTTTACCGGCGACGATGAACGCTCCCATATCGGCTGGATTCGGCAGGATCAGATCAATCCCCTGAAGCCGTCTGACTCATTGCGCTAGTGTGCCTTGCATACTTATGGCCAGAGCTGCTCCCGGTCAGGCCGAGGGTGAACGCAGCCCAGTCGAAGGTCCGCAATGGGTCGAAAGCAGTCGCTCCCAGAGGTCGATCGAGCCGCCCAACGGGTGCGGCCCAAGTGTAGGACCTACTCAGCGGTTTCAAGACCGTGGTGCAAGCGCCCAATCCATGCGGCGTCAAGAGCACAATCGGTTCCAAAACAAAGACGAAACATCACGGCTACAGGCCGCATACTGCAAGGGTCGCCGTTTCAGTTTTGGAATCGATTTTCGCTCTCTTCCGGCGCCCTGCCGACCTCCTCCCAACCCCTTTACGTCCTGAAGTCAAACCCTTCTGGTAACTGCGTCGTCACGTAGTGCGCCAGGTAGTGGTCCAGCACAGTTTCTGGATCATTTAGCGTCCGGTAATCGGCAAAATTATCGTCCTTGACGTGATAGACCTTCCCGTCTCGCTTTTCTTCGTCAAGAAACAGGGCATCGCCCGCATCAGTCAACAGTCAGCAATGCAAATAGTGCTCGGAGTTCGCGTGGATGCTTTTGACGAAATTCCTGATCACGGCCTTCTTCACCCCACGCAACACTCGATAGCGTTCGATTGCCAGACGTCCGCTGTAGGAAAACGGGGAGTTTGTCCACCCGCGGGACAGATAGAAACGATCAGTCAGCATAAAGGACCAGAAATAGCGATACAGTTCCTTCCAGCGGGGAGGCAGCATCGCACAGTTCCGTTCGAATGCGAGCCCCTCTGTTTCAAGTGATTCAGGTGCTAGGTAGAAGAACAGATTCTGTCCGCGCCCTTCAGCCGCCAGCGATGCCAACCAGGTCCCTTCAAAAAGTTCGAAAAGCACTATCGGTACCGCATACTCCTGTTCGATCGCCGCCACAGTACGAGGAAAGGCCGCGGCAAAGCCAGGAAATATTTCACCGACGGAGGCGCCAAGTTTATCGACCACCACGCTGTTCACGTGCGGCCGCTGGGCCTCGCCAACATGGGCTGCGCTCGTGCACACTAAATCGTACCCATCCTTGTCAAGCATCATCTATCCCTATTCGAGTTCCGACTAGAAAGCCTGTATCGGCCGTACGCATCCTTTCTCCAGCTCAGGCATAAGCACGACCAGATATGGTTTGAGTGCCACCACCTCACCATCCGCCAATGGGAAACGCTGAGGCGGTACACAGCGCCAAGGTGCGTTCGTAAACAGCTTCATCTCGAGTGATCAGAAGCAGGCTTGGGCATGCGCCTAGAAGGGCATGCTCAGGTTGCAGTTCTTCAATTTGCGACCAGAAGTCGTCGGCCTCGACGCCATCGGCGAAAGGTTGAAACGCGATAGCTCTTCTGAATTTCGAGAGCTTCGTCCAGTCCGGCATACGCTCGAAGATATACCACTCATCAAAGCCAGGCGTGGGTAGTTGAGCGATATCCTTGATCAGCGGACTGAGCACTAGGTCACCAACACATTCCCAGCCGAGCTCAATCTCAGCAGCGCTAAGGTTGTATTGCGCGCTATCGGACCAAGCAATTGCTACATAGCGGTCCATTACGACCTGAGGAAGTTGGCGAACGATGGTGCCCAAATTGACGTCGCATCCAGTGTTCCAGTCAAGCGTGCGGTAGTCACCGTGTGCACCGGTGCGGAGTTCGGCTTCCATATGTACTCCAAAGTGAATTAGCGATGACGCAGGGGCCGGTAAGTGCCCGACGCCCAAGGCCTGCTAAGCGTCGACGGCGGTCAATCACGAGGGCTGGGTTTAGACAAATCAGGCCCGCTATAAACAAGGGCAGTAGTCAGCTAGTAATGGGCGCTTGGTAAAGGTCAATTCCAAATCACTATCGAATGACCTTGCTCGTAAAGAGCCATTGCCTCAGGCCCTGTCCATGCGTCAGGGTGCACGTTGACACGGATGGAGCCTTGGCCCAAGGCCAATACGATCACATTGGACGCTTCATCTTCATGGATTTCGCAGAGGGTACAACCTTTGAGATCGGCAAAGCTCACGCCTTCACATAGGAATGGATTGTAGACAGATAAAACAGCACCATCTGACAAAACGATCTGAAGGTAACCCTCAACCATCAGCGCGCTTTTAATGACCAAATTAACAGTATGCGTTCGCAAATTTTTACTCCCGGGGATGTGCATCGTTAGCTTCTCGGCCTACGTTCCCGCCTTATTCAAATCCAATCTTGAATCTCTGATGCACAATGGAGTCCTTGCCATGTGTTGTTCGGGCGCAGGACGTTATCGGAAATCGCTTCTATCAACAAGACCGCGATGGTAAGCAGGACTGCCCTCAAGCCACTGCTATTCAGGCAGCCTCTTCATCTCCAATCAGCGCCCACAACCTAGCCGCCTCGGCAAACTCCAACATGTCGGCCAACTGGCCCGCATCAACGTCGCCGCGTCGGTGCGCAGAAAGCGCGAGCTCGGCAAGCACCCCGGATCGGCGATCAGAGCGGGTTGATCATTGAGTTCGGCCAACCAGGCCGCTGGCAGACTCAACATTTGACCGTCCACAGTTGATCGATCCGCGTTGTATAGGATTGGCTCATCATCTCCCTCCTCATACCCCAGTCCGGAGTTGCCGGTACGCTGGCAGCTCGCATTGTCCCCCTCCCCCAGCGCTCATTGATATCATCCATCACCTGCATCAGCCGGTCACATGCCACCGATTGCTTGAGCGCGAACAAATCCTCTGAAAACTCACTTGGTTGTCGCAGGTCCATCAGCAGCACCTCGGCCTTGCTGTAGCGGAACCCGGGCCTAAAAATCCGCCCGACCGCATCGGTGGCCAGTCGAGTCATCAGCAGCGTGTCGCAGGTTGGGTATGGAAGCTCTACCAACGCACCCTGGGCGTGATGTGCCTCCTCCGGATTGAACATCCCGGTACGGATGCTAATTCGCATACGCTTGCAAACTGACCCTTGAGCCCGGAGTTTCTCCGCGGCGCGGCCAACGTAAGTGGCCACGGCCTGTTTGATCGGTGCCAGATCAGTCAGCCGCTTTCCGAACATTCGACTGCAGCAGATCTCCTGCTTCGGCGGTTCGGCCTCGTCCAGTTCAAGGCATGGCGTGCCAGCGAGCTCTCGGGCCGTCTTCTCAACCACAACGCTGAACTTCTCGCGAAGTGTCCAGGCATCAGCTTTGGCAAGGTCCATGGCTGTGCGGATGCCCATCGCTTCAAGGTGAGCGGTCATACGCCGACCAATGCCCCATACTTCCTTCACCTCGGTATTGCGCAACACCCAATCGCGCTTGAACGGATCGGTGATGTCGACGACGCCACCTGTCTGCGCCAGCAGGCGCTTGGCGGTGTGATTGGCCAGTTTCGCAAGCGTCTTGGTTCCGGCGATCCCGACACCCACAGGAATCCCCGTGCACTGGAAGATCCTCGAGCGCAGCTTTCGCCCGAACTGGGTCAGGTTTTCCTGAATGCCGGAGAGGTCAGCGAAACACTCGTCGATGCTGTAGACCTCTGTTGCTGGCACCATCGATTCGATCAGCGTCATGACGCGCTCGCTCATGTCGCCGTACAAGGCATAGTTGCTGCTGAAGGCCATGATGCCATGTCGGCGCAGCTTGTCCTTTGCCTGGAAGAAGGGCTCGCCCATCTTCACAAAAGGCTTGGCGTCATACGACCTGGCGATCACGCACCCGTCGTTGTTGCTCAACACGACGATCGGAGTCTTGGCGAGGTCCGGGCGAAACACGCGCTCGCAGCTCGCGTAGAACGAGTTGCAGTCGATCAGCGCAAACACATGGTCACTGCGCATGGTCACGAACGCTGTAACGCACAACGCCCCATATCACGAGCTCGTCGCCTTCCATGATGTACCGCGGCGGGTATGCCGGGTTCTCGGACTTCAGGATGACCACCCCATCGCGGCGGTGCAGGCGCTTGCAAACTGGCTCGCTGTTAACCGCAGCAATCACCACATCGCCGTGTTCAGCCTCGCGGCCGCGGTCGACGATGACGATGTCAGATGCCCGCTCCTTGCATGCTGTCGCCTTCCACTTCCCTACACCCGCACTGGCGCCTAGGCGCTGGATTGATGGCATGAGCTGTGACAGATCCTTCAACACAGGGCCGAGACATGTGGATCATGCTTCGGCCAACCTTCGATGATGTGGCAACAGCCAATGGGTTCTCGGGCCCGCTCGAAAAGGCTCAACTTTAGGCTGGATTCATGGCCGCAGCGAATGGGGCGATGCACGCCCAGGTCGGTTCCGGCCAAGCTCGCATCATTAACGATGGCATCCAGGCGGCACTCGTGGATGTCGCACACAGCAAGATCCAAGTGGTGAAGCCATGACCGACCTGATCGAAGCTAAGATGTCCACCTACTTCCTGCAGGCCGCCATCGACGTACAGGCCGAGCGCGGCAAGCAGTACGACGCACCGGACGGCACTCTCAGCATGGTGAAGACGGTCCAAGCCTTCAACGCCATAACCGGCCACGATCTGACCGAAGCAGAAGGCTGGCTGCTGATGCAGATCGTCAAGGACGTGCGCCAGTGGCAGAACCCCGACAAATACCACGAGGCCAGCGCGTTGGATGGCGTGGCGTACGCCTCACTGAAGGCTGAGGCCCTGGCCGCTGGAGACAAGCCATGAAAACTTTCGGAGAAATGATCGCGGCGGCGAAATCGGGCGACCGGCCTGACTACGACGACCTGCGCCTATCAATCACCATCAAAATCACCATTGGTCCAGGTCGTGGAGACGTTGTATCTGGTGCTTGTACTCGCACACTATCTGATAGGTAGCGCTCGCGGTCCCAGTGATGAGAGTACCTACCACACCGCAATCTGCCTCTACGAACTGCTCCCACGCTGCCTGCGCCTGGGGCATCATGGCCGGTACATTTTTCGGGAGCCAGCCTTTATCGACGTACTCCTTTGCGGTGGCCAGGGCCTTCTGGTACTTCTCTTTCACCGCATCCTTAGCAGCCTCCCGCATTGCATATGCGCAATGACCTGAATCCTGGGTGGTTTTGGTCTCCGGCTTCCTCAAGCACTGCTGCCAATCGGCCTCCAGCTTCGCCGCGTACTGACGCACCGCTGCATCTCGTGCTGCATTCTCTGCTTCTTCCCCGTGCAGCTCGGCGTGGGCTGTGCCCACTACTACCAGCACTACCAGCACCGCGCCTGCGATACCGGCCTTGATAGCGGCCTTCATTTTTCTCATTTCCCTGAGTGATAGCCCGTCCGGCGTGGTGCCGTTCCAGGCGGGTTTGGCTCGGCCAAAAGCCGGGCTGAGGTGATCCCTGACGCATTATATGCGTTGCCATCACCATCGAGCTGGGGCACCGCAACATTTCAACCGCAATCAAGGCCCTGATCAGAGAGCGCGAACAGCTTCGGCAAGATCGAGACGCCCTGCTGGAGGACACCTTCTATGGCCCTACCCCTGATGTACATGGCCTACCTGATCTGCAGGGGGCCACGATGATCCCGCATACAGGCTGGCTAAGGCGCCAGCTTGAGTCGGCGCTGATCCTGCTGGCCGCCTGGATCCTTGGCGGCCGCAACGTCACCAGGTCCGGGGTCGTCTCGCGCCGGGACAACAACGAGATGTTCGAGATGGTCGGCGACCTACGCGCCATCGCCCGCCGCATCCGCAAGCAGTACAGCGAGTAACCTCTCCCCCTACAACTCAAGCCCGCCGACATGCGCGGGCATGGAGAGACTCATGCTGAATTTCCTGACCCGCTTGTTCAAACGTAAGAAGAAGCCGGAGCACCGTCCGGCCATAGGCCCAACCGGTTTCGCGCGCGGCCATAGCCCGGCAGCCGGTCGGCAAGATCCGATGCTTGATCCGCTGAGCCCGTTGAGCCCGGTCAGCCCGCTACATCCCGCTTACCAGGTCGACAGCTATGAGCCGGCGCGTTCAATTGGCTCGTGCTCAAGCCGCGACTACAGCAGCTACTCGTCGAGCGACAGCAGCAGTTCTAGCGACAGCGGATCCAGTTCCAGCAACTGCGACTGACACCAACATGCCGCCATCGGCGGCGTGGAGACCAACATGCATTCAAAAAGGAAGAAGCCGGGCGATGGACACGTCGGGCAGGAACAAGCCGTTGCCCAGGAAATGGACAAGGTGACGGAGGAAAGGATGGCCGAACTGCTGGGGATCACGCTGCGAGCGTTCCAGACCCGGCGCCAGCGCGGGAAAATCCCCGAAGGCGTCTGGAACAAGAACGGCCGCAACATCATGTACAGCAGATGAAGATATGAGGAATGGCTCGAAAGCCTATGGGTCTGCCCCCTGGAATTGAAATCCGGGGAGACTCGCTCCGAATCCGTTTCACTTGGAACGGTGAGCGTCGCGGTGAAACCCTTGCCCATCCCCCGACGGCGCAGGGCATCCGCGCCGCCAGCCGTGTACGTGATCAAGTAGTCAACCTGATCCGCCACAACCTGCTGGATGAAGAGAAGTGTGCCGAGCTCTTCCCGGGCTCGGAGGTGGCCAAGCGCTCCGCTGAGGCCATACCGAGCCTGGGCGACTACTCACAGATGTGGCTCAACAGCCGGCACATCGTGAAGGGGACCCGCGACAACTACGTCAGCACCTTGAAGCTGTACTGGATGCCATACCTGGGCCTGCGCCGGATCGACATGATCACACCGACGATGCTGCGGGGAGTAATCTCGCAAATCCAGTGGACTTCGGCCGGCGTTAAGCGCAATGCGATCATCAAGCTGGCCAGCATCTTCAAGACCGCCATGCTTGACGGCCTGATCACCAAGAACCCAACGGCCTCGCTCGACAAGCCAACGGCGGTGAAGAAGGTCGTCGACCCTTATACCCGCGCTGAAGCGGAAGCGATCATTGAGCATCCTTATGCTACGTGCCAAAAGTACGCTCAAATCTATGCCGCCTTCTTCGAGTTCTGCTTCTTCACCGGCCTGCGGCCTGGCGAGGCAATGGGCCTGCAGTGGCAGGACATCAATCTTGAGGAGCGCACGGCAACAATCCAGCGCATCATCGTTGATCGCAAGCCTGCAGACAGGACGAAGACAAAGTACCACCGGTGATGTTGCTGAATGACCGAGCGCTCAACGCCTTGAGACAGGCCCAGCGCCTGGCCGACTTGAGGCGGATGGCTTCAAAGTCGGCCTATCCTTCAAGCCCATTTGTATTCCAGCCGAGCAAAGGTGGGCTGTGGATCAACGAACCAAGTGTTACAATCCGCCACTTCAAAGCAGCGCTCAAGGCGCTGGACATCCGTGAACGCCGGCAGTACGACACCCGCCACACCTACGCAACCATGTGCCTGATGGCTGGGATGAACCCCGCGTTCATCGCGAACCAGCTCGGCCATAACGTCGAGATGTTGCTCTCTACCTACGCGAAATGGATCAGCTCCTCCTCGGACTGGAGGGAGCTGGAGAAGCTGCCGCCCCGAGTCGAATTGGCCCAAAATTGGCCCAAAACTGACGAGAGGGCCTAAATACACCTCTGGAACCCCCGCAGGACAAGCACTTGATTTCTACCGCCAATATCACCATGCAGTTCGGCTCCAAGCCGCTGTTTGAAAACGTTTCCGTCAAATTCAACAACGGCAACCGCTACGGCCTGATCGGCGCCAACGGTTGCGGCAAGTCGACCTTCATGAAGATCCTCGGCGGTGACCTGGAGCCGTCCGCCGGCCAGGTCATGCTCGAGCCGAACACGCGCCTGGGCAAGCTGCGCCAGGACCAGTTCGCCTACGAGGAATTCACCGTGATCGACACGGTGATCATGGGCCACGCCCAGCTGTGGAAGGTCAAGGCCGAACGCGACCGCATCTATTCGCTGCCGGAAATGACCGAGGAAGACGGCATGGCCGTCGCCGAGCTGGAAACCGAGTTCGCCGAAATGGACGGCTACACCGCCGAATCACGCGCCGGTGAACTGTTGCTGGGCCTGGGCATTCCACTGGAGCAGCACTTCGGCCCGATGAGCGAAGTGGCCCCTGGCTGGAAGCTGCGTGTGCTGCTGGCCCAGGCGCTGTTCTCGGACCCGGACGTGCTGCTGCTCGACGAACCGACCAACCACCTGGACATCAACACCATCCGCTGGCTGGAAAACATCCTCACCGCGCGTAACAGCACCATGGTGATCATTTCCCACGACCGCCACTTCCTCAACAGCGTCTGCACCCACATGGCCGACCTGGACTACGGCGAGCTGCGCCTGTTCCCGGGCAACTACGACGAGTACATGACCGCCGCTACCCAGGCGCGCGAGCAACTGCTGGCCGACAACGCCAAGAAGAAAGCGCAGATCGCCGAGCTGCAGACCTTCGTCAGCCGCTTCTCGGCCAACGCCTCCAAGGCCAAGCAGGCCACCTCGCGCGCCAAGCA
Organism: Pseudomonas sp. SMV7; assembly: GCF_052041995.1. Lineage (NCBI taxonomy): Bacteria > Pseudomonadati > Pseudomonadota > Gammaproteobacteria > Pseudomonadales > Pseudomonadaceae > Pseudomonas > Pseudomonas sp. SMV7. The sequence goes on from NZ_JBKGGT010000030.1 coordinate 15,990, forward strand.
GATCGACAAGATCCAGCTGGCCGAGGTCAAGCCATCGAGCCGGGTGAGCCCGTTCATCCGTTTCGAGCAGACCAAGAAGCTGCACCGCCAGGCCGTGACCGTCGAGAAAATGTCCAAGGCGTTCGACGACAAGGTGCTGTTCAAGGACCTGGGCTTCACCATCGAAGCCGGCGAGCGCGTGGCGATCATCGGCCCCAACGGTATCGGCAAGACCACCCTGCTGCGCACCCTGGTCGGTGAAATGACCCCGGACAAGGGCGAAGTGAAGTGGACCGACAGCGCCGAAGTGGGCTACTACGCCCAGGACCACGCGCACGACTTCGAAGAAGACATGACCCTGTTCGACTGGATGGGCCAGTGGACGTCCGGCGAGCAGGTGATCCGCGGCACCCTCGGGCGCATGCTGTTCTCCAACGACGAGATCCTCAAGTCGGTGAAGGTGATCTCCGGTGGAGAGCAAGGCCGCATGCTGTTCGGCAAGCTGATCCTGCAGAAACCGAACGTGCTGGTCATGGACGAGCCGACCAACCACCTGGACATGGAATCGATCGAGGCGCTGAACCTGGCGCTGGAAAACTACCCGGGCACCCTGCTGTTCGTCAGCCACGACCGGGAGTTCGTGTCGTCCCTGGCCACTCGCATCATCGAGCTGTCGGCCGATGGCGTGGTGGACTTCAGCGGCACCTACGATGACTACCTGCGTAGCCAGGGTGTGCTGGTCTGATTGAAGGGTAAGGCCTGGCCATTTGCGTGGCCGGGCCTGCCTCTTGGCAGATGAACCTGCGAACAATCCACCCCCCTATCCCCCAAGCTGCCCCCCTGCGACGAATAATTCGTTAGCCTGCTTTCTTTTCCGCCACGCAACGGCCATGATGGGACCACGCCCAACCGCCCGCCCGCGAACGAGCCCATGACCGCGCAACAACCTGCCGCCGGCATCACCCGGCAGATCCTGTCGATCGTCTTCTATACCTTCATTGCCTTTCTCTGCATCGGCTTGCCGATCGCCGTGCTGCCCGGCCATGTGCACGACCAGCTGGGCTATGGCGCAATCGTCGCCGGTGCGACCATCGGCCTGCAGTACCTGGCCACCCTGCTCAGCCGCCCGTTTGCCGGGCGGGTGGCGGACACCCTGGGCGGGAAACGGGCCATTCGCTTCGGTCTGCTGGGGATCGCCGGCTGCGGGCTACTGACGTTGCTGTCGGCCCTGACCGTGACGCTACCGCTGCTGAGCCTGGCACTGCTGCTCGGCGGCCGCTTGCTGCTGGGTATCGCTCAAGGGCTGATCGGCGTGGCCACGTTGAGCTGGGGCATCAGCCAGGTCGGCCCCGAGCACACCGCGCGGGTGATCTCCTGGAACGGTATCGCTTCCTACGGTGCCATCGCGATTGGCGCGCCCCTCGGCGTGCTGGCGGTAGATGGGCTGGGCTTCAGCGTGCTGGGGCCAGCGCTGCTGCTACTGGCGCTGCTGGCCCTGCTGGTGCTGCGCAAGCGCTCGGCGGTGGCCGTGGTCCGCGGCGAGCGCCTGCCGTTCTGGTCGGCCTTCGGGCGGGTCGCGCCGTGCGGCCTGGGCCTGACCCTCGCGTCGATCGGCTACGGCACCCTGACCACCTTCGTTACCCTTTACTACCTGGAGCAAGGCTGGGTCGGCGCAGCCTGGTGCCTGAGTGCCTTTGGCCTGTGTTTCATCCTTTCGCGGCTGCTGTTCGTCAACGCCGTCAACCGGTTTGGTGGCTACAACGTCGCCGTGGCCTGCATGGCCACCGAAGTGCTCGGGCTGAGCCTGCTGTGGCTGGCACCTTCGCCGCCGTGGGCACTGGTTGGTGCCGGCCTTACCGGCGTCGGCCTGTCGCTGGTGTACCCCGCGCTGGGCGTGGAGGCGATCAGGCAGGTGCCTGCCAGCAGCCGTGGCGCCGGGCTGGGCGCCTACGCGGTGTTCTTCGACATGGCCCTGGCCATCGCCGGGCCGCTGATGGGGGCACTTGCCGTACACCTGGGTTATGCATTGGTCTTCGCCGTGGCGGCCCTGCTGGCCCTGGCCGGCGTCGGCCTAACGCTGTGGCTGGCGCGGCAGGCTCGCCGCGGCTGAGCGCTCGGCCGGTTGCGGCGCGCCCAGCGCCTGGCTGAAGAACGCTGCGGTTTCGCGCTGCAGCGAATGGTGGATATCGCGGCGGTCGACACCTTCGGCGTCCTTGCACAACGCCGGCATGCGCGCGTATTGCTCGCTGTCGCAATGGGCCATGAACACGAAATGCCCGGCACCGGCCAGCAGGCGGTAGTCCGGAGTGACCGGCAGCTTGCGGGCCAAGGCTTCAGCATTACGATCCACCGCCACCAGCTGGTCGCGGTCACCGCTGTAGATCAACACCGGCAAGCGCACCCCGGCCAGGGTACGGCGGTCGAACAACAAGCTCAGCGGTGCCATCAGCATCACCGCGCCCACCCGCTGGTCCGCCATGGGCGCCAGCTCGCTGCGGTCGGCAATCAGTACCCCGTGCGTCCTGCAGGCATCGGCGTCGTTCGGGCGCTCCAGGCAATACTGGCGCAGGCGGTCCAGGTCAGGGCGCGCACCGGAAAGTATCAAGGCGGTTTCACCGCCGGCCGAATAGCCGATCACCCCCACCTTGCCGTCGTTCAGGCTAGGCCCCAGCAAGGCATCCGCGCGAGCTGCAGTGATCGCGGCACTGACTTGCAGCGGCCGGCCATAGAGGTTGCTCAGGGTCCCCAGGCGGCTGTGATCGCGGGCATTGTCCCCCGGGTGCACCACCGCCACCACCACAAACCCCCGACGCGCCAGCGAGGTGGCCAGGTAATGCAAGGCCAGCGGGCTGCCGGTATTGCCATGCGACAGCACCAGCAAGGGGAACTGGCCCAACGCTACCGGCGCTTCTTCAGCCACGTCGATCGGGTAGCCCTCCAGGCGCCGGCTGCGGGTTTTGCCAACGGCCGGGTAGAACGCCAGTGCCTGCATGGGCCGGGCGTCAACCGGGTCGGGCAAGCGCATCTGGTGCAGGCCGGCAACCCAGGGCGTGGCCTCGGCCTGGGTCAGCAGGCCGCCGAACAGCGCCAGGGCCAGCAGGCAGCGTGGGAGAGTCATCGGCCGGCGGTTCCTTGCAGGGCGAAGCGATGATCCAGCATAGAACCGGGCTGGCCAGTGGCGGATGAAACCTGGATTAAACCGCTGTCATGCGCATCGCGCTTGCGCAAGGTGCATTTGCGCTTTTCCTCGAACCCGTGGCATAGATACAGGCCGACGTCTTCAAGTGTTCCTATCGCGCCACTCAAGGAGATTCATGCATGAGCAAGCCCGCCTACGTGCCACCCAAGGTCTGGCGCAACGACGCAGCGTCCGGCGGCCAGTTCGCCAGCATCAACCGCCCGGTTGCCGGCCCGACACACGACAAGGACCTGCCGCTGGGCAAGCACCCGCTGCAGTTGTACTCACTGGCCACGCCCAATGGCGTCAAGGTCACCATTGCCCTGGAAGAACTGCTCGCCCTGGGCCACCAAGGCGCCGAATATGATGCCTGGCTGATCCGCATCGGCGAAGGTGAGCAATTTTCCAGCGGTTTCGTCCAGGTCAACCCCAACTCGAAGATCCCCGCACTGCTCGACCGCAGCGTCGAGCCGCCGGTGCGGGTGTTCGAGTCGGGCTCGATCCTGCTGTACCTGGCAGAAAAATTCGGCGCCCTGCTGCCCCAGGCGCCAGCGGCCCGCACCGAGAGCCTGAACTGGCTGTTCTGGCAGATGGGGGCGGCACCTTACCTGGGCGGTGGCTTTGGCCACTTCTATGTCTACGCGCCGGAAAAGTTCGAATACGCGATCAACCGCTTCACCATGGAAGCCAAGCGCCAACTGGATGTGCTCAATCGGCGCCTGGCGGAAAGCCGCTACCTGGGCGGCGAGCAATACAGCATCGCCGATATCGCCGTGTGGCCATGGTATGGCCAGTTGGTGCGCGGCAACCTGTATGGCGCGGCGGAGTTCCTGGCGGTGGACGAGTACCCGCATGTGCAGCGCTGGGCCGAGGAAATTGCCCTGCGGCCGGCCGTACAGCGCGGCAGCCGGGTGAACCGCACCTGGGGGGATGAGAGCAGCCAGGTGCCAGAGCGGCACGCGGCGTCCGACCTGGACTGAGAGGCGGTCGGGGGCCGTTACCCGGCCCCGACAATGCCCGCCTGCATGAAACCATTTGCCCCCGCGCAAACCTGCGCCGGCCAGGCCCTTCTTGTACACTCCTCGCATTAGCCCCCACCTGCACATTTTTTGGTGAAAGCATGATCGAGGTAACCGAGGTTTCCATTGCCGAGTTGCGCGACGCACTCGAGTCGGGCCGCACGACGGCGGTCGAACTGGTCAAGGCCTACCTGGCGCGCATCGACGCCTATGACGGCGCCGACACCGCCACCGCCTTGAACGCCGTGGTAGTGCGCAACCCGCAGGCACTGGCCGAGGCCGAGGCCTCCGACGCCCGCCGCGCCAACGGCCAGCTGCTGAGCCCGCTGGACGGCATCCCCTACACGGCCAAGGACAGCTACCTGGTCAAAGGGCTGACCGCTGCTTCCGGCAGCCCGGCGTTCAAGGACCTGGTCGCCCAGCGCGACGCCTTCACCATCGAGCGCCTGCGTGCCGCCGGCGCCATCTGCCTGGGCAAGACCAACATGCCACCGATGGCCAACGGCGGCATGCAGCGCGGGGTGTACGGCCGTGCCGAAAGCCCTTACAACGCCAATTACCTGACCGCACCGTTCGCCTCAGGCTCGTCCAACGGTGCCGGCACCGCCACTGCAGCCAGCTTCAGCGCCTTCGGCCTGGCCGAGGAGACCTGGTCCAGCGGCCGTGGCCCGGCGTCCAACAATGGCTTGTGCGCCTACACGCCGTCGCGCGGGGTGATCTCGGTGCGCGGTAACTGGCCGCTGACGCCGACCATGGACGTGGTGGTGCCGTACGCCCGTACCATGGCCGACCTGCTGGAAATCCTCGACGTGGTGGTCGCCGACGACGCCGACAAGCGCGGCGACCTGTGGCGCCTGCAACCCTGGGTGCCGATCCCGGCAGCGTCCCAGGTGCGCCCCGCCAGCTACCTCGACCTGGCCGTGGATGCCAGCGCGCTCAAGGGCAAGCGCTTTGGCGTGCCGCGCATGTACATCAATGCCGACCCCGAGGCTGGCACGTCCGAAAAGCCTGGCATCGGTGGCCCGACCGGCCAGCGCATCAATACTCGCGCCAGCGTGATCGACCTGTGGCAACAGGCACGCCAGGCGCTCGAGGCGGCCGGCGCCGAAGTACTGGAAGTGGACTTCCCCTTGGTGTCCAACTGCGAAGGCGACCGCCCGGGCGCGCCGACCGTGTACAACCGCGGCATCGTCAGCAAGGCGTTCCTGCATGACGAACTGTGGGAACTGTCCGGCTGGGCATTCGACGACTTCCTGCGCGCCAATGACGACCCCAGGCTCAACCGCCTGGCCGATGTCGATGGCGCGCTGATCTTCCCCCACGACCCGGGCACCCTGCCCAACCGTGAGGATGACCTGGCGGCTGGCATGGACGAATACGTCAACATGGCCAAGCGCGGCCTGAAGACCTGGGACCAGATCGAGACCCTGCCCGACGGCCTGCGCGGCCTGGAAAAGACCCGCAAGATCGACCTGGAAGACTGGATGGACAACCTGGGCCTGGACGCGGTGCTGTTCCCCACCGTGGCCGACGTGGGCCCGGCGGATGCCGATGTCAACCCGGTTTCGGCCGACATCGCCTGGAGCAATGGCGTCTGGGTGGCCAACGGCAACCTGGCGATCCGCCACCTGGGCGTACCGACCGTGACCGTGCCGATGGGCGTCATGGCCGACATCGGCATGCCGGTCGGGCTGACCTTCGCTGGCCGGGCTTACAGCGACAACGCGCTGCTCAGCTTCGGTGCAGCCTTCGAGGCGACCGGCTCGCGCCGGATGATCCCGCCGCGCACGCCGCCGTTGGGCTAAAGCAACAGCGGGCCGCTTGGCGGCCCATTCGCGGGTTCGCCTGCGCGTTGGGGCCGGAAAAAGCAAATCGCAAAATTCAACGCCACGTGTAAAAATACACAGAACGTTGATTTTGCGATTTGCCATGTCCCTGCCACCCAAAGCCGAACGCCAGCTCACCCTCACCGTGCTCAAGGCCGCCATCCAGGCCATGGGCAGCGTTGCCCCACGCAACCTGGAAATCCTCCTGCACGACCTTGACCACCCGGAACACTCCGTGATGGCGATCGTCAACGGCCACCTTTCCGGCCGCAGCGTCGGCAGCCCGATCCTCGCCGCCCCGGAACAGGACCAAGGCTTCAAGGCGCTGATGCAAGCCTCTGCCGACCAGCAAGGCTGCGCGCCGGTGGTCGTCCCCGACTACCCCACCACCCTCAGAGGCCGCACCTTGCGCAGCGCCACGGCAATCTTCCGTGACAGCACCGGCCACCCCTTCGCCAGCCTTTGCGTCAATACCGATGTCACCGGCCTGGACGCCGCCATGAGCTTTCTCCAGTAGTTCCAGCCATTGGCTACGGCCCCGACCACCAACAACGAGCCCGCCGACATGGAGCTGCTGATGAGCGAAATCATCCAGACCTCGCTGCAGCGCAGCGGCCAGGGGCGGATGAACAAGCAGGCCAAGGTCGAGGCCGTGCGGGTGATGCAGGAGCGTGGCCTGTTCATCGTCAAGGGCGGGGTGGAAAAAGCTGCCAGTGCCCTGGGGGTGACCCGCTACACCATTTACAACTACCTCGACCAACTGCGCGGAGCCAGCCGATGACCTTGCATATCCCTACCCCCTTGATCGAATCCCGCCCGCTGTCGCTGGCAGCCGGGTGCAACATCTGGCTCAAGCTCGACGCCCTGCAGCCCTGCGGGTCTTTCAAGTTGCGCGGGGTCGGCCATGCCTGCGAAGTGCAGCATGCCCGTGGCGCGCGGCATTTCGTGTCCTCCTCGGGCGGCAATGCCGGCCTTGCGGTCGCCTATGCCGGGCGCAAGCTGGGCGTGCCGGTGACCGTGGTGGTGCCCGAAACCACCACCGAGCGGGCCCGGGAACTGCTACGCCTGGAAGGCGCCAAGGTGGTAGTCCACGGTAGTTCCTGGCAGGAAGCCAACAGCCTGGCGCAAACGCTGGTCGGCCAGGGCGATGCTTTCATCCACCCGTTCGACGACCCGCTGCTGTGGGCCGGGCACGCCAGCCTGGTGGATGAAGTTGCCGAGGCCGGCCTGAAGCCGGATGCGGTGGTACTGTCGGTAGGCGGTGGCGGCCTGCTCTGCGGGGTGGTCGAGGGGTTGCAACGCAATGGCTGGGGTGATGTGCCGGTGCTGGCGGTGGAGACCACAGGCGCGGCGTCGCTGCATGCGGCCTTGCAGGCAGGGCACCCGGTGGAGCTGGACCGTATCGACTCGGTGGCCACGTCGCTGGGGGCAAAGCGTGTCGCCGATCAGGCGCTGGCCTGCGCAGCCCGGCACCCGCTGCATAGCCATGTGGTCAGCGACCGTGCCGCACTCGAAGCCTGCGAGCGCTTCCTGCTGGACCATCGTGTGCTGGTAGAACCGGCCTGCGGTGCCGCGCTGGCGTTGGCACATGACGCAGTCGCGCTGGCCGGCTACCGTAACGTGCTGGTGGTCGTGTGTGGCGGGGCCACCGCTACCCTGGCGCAGATCCACGCCTGGCTGGCCGTGGCCGACTGAAGCGCTGGCGCGGCGAAGTCAGCCTTCGCCGCGCCGACGCGAACCGCCGTGGCTGTGTTGCCCGCCCACCCGTGCTTTCTCCGCACGGTCCTGTTTCAGGTCCTTGCCAGACCCGCCCTTGCGTCCCGCGTCATGAACCCTCTGCGGATCATCGGCAAAACCGTGGCCGTTGTCGTGATGCTTGGTCATGCTCCGTCTCCTGAACCAAAGAATGCCCAATGTTGGAGACCTGACCTGGCAGATGATTGCCTCGCCCTGACCAATGGCTCAGGTCAATCCCCGAGGTCATGGATAATGACCAGGATGGTCACATGAGCATGTTCTACTGAGCCCGCCACGACCGGAAAAGCCACTGCAAGGTCAGCAACCCTGACGAAATGCATATCCCGCCCTTTCGGTCTGCGGCAAGTGAAGGCACAATGCGTGTCCTTTTTTTGGCCGGCCTGGCCGGGGGCCTTTAAATGATCAAGACGCCGTACTACCTCATCGATAAAACCAAGCTGCTGGGCAACATGGAGAAGATCGCCTACGTGCGCGAACACTCCGGTGCCAATGCCCTGCTCGCCCTCAAGTGCTTTGCCACCTGGTCGGTCTTCGACCTGATGCAACAGTACATGGACGGCACCACCTCTTCCTCGCTGTACGAGCTCAAGCTCGGCCGCCAGAAGTTCGCCGGCGAGACCCACGCCTACAGCGTGGCCTGGGCCGACGACGAGGTCGAGGAAATGCTCGAGAACTGCGACAAGATCATCTTCAACTCCATCGGCCAGCTGCAGCGCTTCGCCGAACAGTCCGAAGGCAAGGTCCGTGGCCTGCGTGTCAACCCGCAGGTCAGCAGTTCCGACTACCTGCTGGCCGACCCGGCCCGCCCGTTCAGCCGCCTGGGCGAATGGGACCCGGCCAAGGTCGAACAGGTGATCTCGCAGATCTCCGGCTTCATGTTCCACAACAACTGCGAAAACGGTGACTTCGGCCTGTTCGACAAGATGCTCAGCCACATCGAGGAACGCTTCGGCCACCTGCTGCACCAGGTCGAATGGGTCAGCCTCGGTGGCGGCATCCATTTCACCGGTGAAGACTATGCCCTGGACGCCTTCTGCGCACGCCTGAAAGCCTTCTCGGAAAAATACGCCGTGCAGGTGTACCTGGAGCCGGGCGAAGCGGCCATCACCAACAGCGCCTCGCTGGAAGTGACCGTGCTCGACACGTTGTACAACGGCAAGCACCTGGCCGTGGTCGACAGCTCGATCGAAGCGCACATGCTCGACCTGCTGATCTATCGCCTCAACGCCAAGATGGCCCCGAACGACGGTGCCCATACCTACATGGTCTGTGGCAAGTCGTGCCTGGCCGGCGACATTTTCGGCGAATACCAATTCGACCGCCCGCTGGCCATCGGCGATCGCCTGTCGTTCGTTGACGCAGCGGGTTACACCATGGTCAAGAAAAACTGGTTCAACGGTCTGAAAATGCCATCCATCGTGGTCAAGCAACTCGACGGCAGCGTCGAAGTGGTGCGCGAGTTCGGTTTCGAAGACTACGTTTCCAGCCTGTCGTAAGACCGGCTTTCAGTAAGGAGCAAGGGATAAATTGAAGAAGAACGTTCTTATCATTGGTGCAGGAGGTGTCGCCAAGGTGGTGGCCCACAAGTGCGCGCAGCATAACGACGAACTGGGTCGTATCGCTATCGCGTCACGGAACATCTCCAAATGCCAGGCCATCATCGACAGCGTCAAGGCCAAGGGTAGCCTCAAGGTACCCGCCGACATCCAGGCCTTCTCGCTCAATGCCCTTGATGTCGAGGCGACCAAGGCACTGATCCGCGAGACCGAATCGCAGATCGTGATCAACGTCGGTTCCGCCTTCCTCAACATGTCGGTGCTACGTGCCTGCATCGATACCGGTGTCGCCTACCTGGACACCGCCATCCACGAAGAGCCGGGCAAGATCTGCGAGACCCCGCCGTGGTACGGCAACTACGAGTGGAAACACCTCGAAGAGTGCCAGGCCAAGAACATTACCGCCATTCTCGGCGTCGGCTTCGACCCGGGTGTGGTGAACAGCTACGCCAAACTGGCGCAGCAACAGTATTTCGACAGCATTGACTCGATCGACATTCTCGATGTCAATGCCGGTTCGCATGGCAAGTACTTTGCCACCAACTTCGACCCGGAAATCAACTTCCGCGAATTCACCGGGCAAGTCTGGAGCTGGCAGAACAGCCAGTGGACCAGCAACAGCATGTTCGAAGTCAAGCGTACCGACGACCTGCCAGTAGTCGGTTCGCAGAACCTGTACCTGACCGGCCATGATGAAGTTCACTCGCTTTCGAAGAACCTCAACGTGCCGAACGTGCGTTTCTGGATGAGCTTCGGCGAACACTACATCAACGTGTTCACCGTGCTGAAGAACCTGGGCCTGCTCTCCGAGCAACCGGTGAAAACCGCCGAAGGCCTGGAAGTGGTACCGCTGAAGGTGGTCAAGGCCGTATTGCCGGACCCCGCCTCGCTGGCTCCGGGCTACACCGGCAAGACCTGCATCGGCGACCTGGTCAAGGGCACCAAGGATGGCCAGCCGCGCGAAGTGTTCATCTACAACGTGGCCGACCACGAAGAAGCCTACGCCGAGACCGACAGCCAGGGTATTTCCTACACCGCCGGGGTGCCGCCGGTGGCTGCCGCCCTGCTGGTTGCCCGTGGCGAGTGGGATGCCAAGCGCATGGTCAACGTCGAGGAGCTGCCAGCCGAGCCGTTCCTCAAGGCGCTGGACGTGATGGGCCTGCCGACCCGCATCAAGGATGAGAAAGGCGATCGTCCGTGGGACGCTGAAGCCTAAGCGGCAAAAAAAAGGGGGGCGCCGTTCAGGCGCCCCTTCTTTTTGCCTGTCCGGCCTCATCGCCGGCAAGCCAGGTGGGTGCTATCCACCGCGCCGCCTGCTTCGCGAATAAATCCGCTCCTACAATTGACCATCCAGCGAGGAGCCTCCCTATTTCCGGGCCTCGAGGATCAGGTTGAACGGTGTCTGCGTCGCCCGCCGGAACCGGCTGAACCCCGCCTCCTCGAACACCGCACGCAAGCGCGCCTCCCCGGCCTGCGCCCCCAGCCCCAGGCCCACCTCCTGGGATAACGAGTTCGGCGTGCAGATGAAGGTCGACGCGGCATAGAACAAGCGCCCGACCGGCGTCAGGTTGCCCTCCAGCGAGTCCTCGGCATAGGGTTCCACCAGCATCACCGTGCCGTCAGCCTTCAACGCGCGACAAGCATGTTTTGCTGCCCCCACCGGGTCGCCCATGTCGTGCAAGCAGTCGAAGAAGCACACCAGGTCATAGTCATGCCCCGGATAGTCCTTGGCGGTGGCCTGCTGAAACGTGACCCGCCCCACCAACCCCGCTTCGCGTGCGCGTTCGTTGGCCGTGGTGATGGAAGGCCCGTGGTAGTCGTAGCCAATGAAGGTGGAGGCCGGGAACGCCTCGGCCATGACCAGCGTCGAAGCACCATGCCCGCAGCCGACGTCAGCGACCTTGGCGCCCGCCTGCAACCTGGCCACCACGCCCTCGAGCGCCGGTAGCCACTCGGACACCAGAAAAGTGCGGTAACCCGGCCGGAAGAACCGCTCGGTGCCGCTGAACATGCACGGGTGATGGTCCCCCCAGGCCAACCCGCCGTCACCGCGCATTGCCGCAACCAGCTTGTCCTTGTCATGGAACAGCGCCGCCACTACCGCCGCGCCACCGGCCATGTAGGCCGGGGAGTCTTCCAGCGCCAGGGCCATGGCCTGTTCTTCGGGCAATACGAAGCGGCCGTGGTCGTGCACCATGTAGCCCGACGCGGCCTGGGCGCTGAGCCACTCGCGCACCAGCCGTGGGTGGCAACCGGTCTTTGCCGCCAATGCCTCGGGGGTGGTTGGCTGGCTGTCGGCCATGGCCCGGTACAACCCCAGTTCGTCGCCGAGGATCACATTGGCCAGGGTCGCCGCCGCGCCCATGTCGCCCACCAGCTTGCCCATGAAATCGTGAAGCCTTGCCTCGTCCATGACCTGCCCTCCTCTGCAAGAAGGCCATCGCCAGCGAGGGACGTCCGCTCCGGGGAGGCGGTGGTCGGTTGGATAGTATTGGCCTGCCGGGCGCTACCCGGTGCAGGCCACTGCTAAGTCTAGTTGCCCTGTTCGGGGCGCCGGGCCTGTTCGGCCAGTTTTTCCAGCAATGCCTTGGCCAGCGCTTTGTCCGAGAACGGGTTCTGCCCGGTGATCAGTTCGCGGTCCACCACCACATTAGGTTGCCAGGCCTCGGCGTAACCCATGTCACCTCCCGCCATCGCCATGGCGCCAGCCGGGTAGAACAACAGCCGCTGGCCGTTGAGCGAGCCCTCGAATACCTGCTCTTCCGGGTCGGAGAAAATGGTCATCCGGTAACCCTTGTACACCCAGTCCTTGGCTGCCGGCTTGTCGCCCCGCGCCAGCGCGGCCTGGTAGCCTGCCGGGTCCTGCTGGGCGGCGAGCAGGGCGATGGGGCCGTGGCAGATGGCTGCGGTAGGTTTGCCGGCCTGGTGGAAATAGCGCAGCAAGGTGCCAACCTCGGGGTTGTTGGCGAGGTCGATCAAGGGGGCATGGCCACCGGGGATGAACAGCCCGGCATAACGGCTTGGGTCGCCTGCCAGTACCTCGCTCACCGACAGGGTATCGTCGATACCGGGCAGGTTTTGGACGACCTTTTCGATGCGCTTCATCTCGGCTGCATCGCCGCCAAAATAGCTCGGGTCGATCGAACGCGGGTCGACGCTCGGGGCGTTGCCCTTCGGCGTTACCAGCACCAGCTTGTAACCAGCCTTGAGCAACTGGTCGGCTGGCACGCCGAACTCGTTGAGGTAATAACCGGTGGGGTAGCGTTGGCCGTCCTGCAACGGCAGCTGGCGCTCGCTGGACAATAGCACCAGCACCTCGCCCCTGGGCGCGGCCTGGGTACCGGCGGCAAGCAGGGAGGCAGCCACGGCAAGGGCAAGCCTGGACATCTGGATCATGCAGCAATCTCCTCGATCAACTCATGGGCCATCCGTACAGGGCGACCCGATGCGCTCATGCTAGTGGCCAGGCTATGATTCGATAATTCGAAAGCTTGCATGCCTGTAATCCAGAAAATGAATATCGCCAGCAAAGACTTCAACCTGCTGTACCTGTTCCATGTGCTGTATCAGGAACGCAATGCCACCCTCGCCGCCCAGCGCATGGCGCTGAGCCAGCCTGCGCTCAGCCACAAACTGAACAAGCTGCGTCATCAGTTCGGCGACCCCTTGTTCGTCCGCGCGCCCCGCGGCCTGACGCCCACGCCGCGCGCCCATGAACTGGCACCCCAGGTGGAACGCCTGGTGGTGAGCCTGGAAGGCTTCTATGAACGTTGCGAAGGCCAGGACTTCCTCGCCCGCCCTGCCCGGCTGCACCTGTACAGCACCGATTATGTCGAGCAGACCCTGTTACCCAGGCTGCTGCCGCTGCTGCGCAGCCAGGCACCTAACCTGACCCTGGTGACCCACAACACCCGTGGCCAACTACCCCGCGAAGCGCTGGAGAAAGGCACCTGTGACCTCGCCGTTGCCGGGTTCTATACCGACCTGCCGGACACCTTCCACCAGCAGCGCCTGCTCAACGAACAACTGGTGGTGTTGGCGTCACGCAGCCATCCAGGCCTGGGCAAAGGCCTGGACCTCGACACCTTCCTCGCCAGCGACCATCTGCTCACCACCCTCACCGGCGACCTCGACGGCCTGGTCGACCGCGCGCTGCGCAGCCAAGGCAAGCAGCGACGGGTGGTAGCGGGCTTGTCCAGTTTCATCGCCCCGGCGCGCTTGCTGCGCGGCACCGACTTGCTGCTGACCTGCCTGCGCTCGCTGGCCGTGGAAGCCAGCGCGCGCGATGACGACCTGGTGATGTACCCGCTGCCGCTGACGCTGCCGGGCATCGAGGTGATGCAGATCTGGCACGAGCGCACCCATGCCGATCCCCTGCGGCGGTGGTTCCGCCAACAGCTCTGGGCGGTGGCCCAGCAAGCGGCGATCAGCACAGGTAACAATTCCTAAACAACAATGTGACATTTTTTTTCAGCTTTCTCGCCAAGGAGCTGTCAAATGAAGGTCACGGTTTTCGGTACCGGTTATGTTGGCCTCACCCAGGCAGTGTGCCTGGCCCAGGTGGGGCATTCGGTGTTGTGCATGGATGTCGACGCCGCGCGGGTCGCCGCCCTGAATGAAGGCCACTGTCCGATTTTCGAGCCGGGCCTGGCGCCAATGCTGGTGAACAACCTGGCTTGTGGTCGGCTGCGCTTCACCACCGACGCCAGCGAAGCGGCCAACTATGCCAGGGTGCAGTTCATCGCGGTCGGCACCCCGCCACAGGCCGATGGCAGCGCCGACCTCAGGCACGTGTTCGCAGTGGTCGACAGCATCCTCGAACATGCCGACGCTCCTAAGGTGATCGTCAACAAATCCACCGTCCCCGTCGGCACGGTGCACCGCATCAAGGCGCGCATCGCCCAGGCCGTGGGCGACACTCGCCGCTTCCAGGTCATCAGCAACCCCGAGTTCCTCAAGGAGGGCTCGGCCGTGGACGATTGCATGCGCCCGGAGCGCATCATCATCGGTGGCGCGGAACCTGCCGAGGTGGAACTGCTGCGCGAGCTGTACCTGCCGTTCAGCCGCAACCGCGAAAAGCTCATGGTCATGGACGCACGCAGCGCCGAGCTGACCAAGTACGCGGCCAACTGCATGCTGGCGACCAAGATCTCGTTCATCAACGAAATCGCCAACCTGGCCGAGCACCTGGGCGCCGACATCGAGATGGTGCGCCGTGGCATCGGTTCTGATCCGCGCATCGGCTACGACTTCATCTATGCCGGCTGCGGCTTCGGTGGCTCGTGCTTCCCCAAGGACCTGCAGGCCCTGCGCCGCAGCGCCGAGGCCGAAGGCTTCGAGCCGCAGCTGCTGCGTGCGGTGGAGTCGGTCAACGAGCGGCAAAAGGGCCGGCTGTTCAGCAAGATCCAGCGCCATTACCCAGGTGGCGTGCGAGGCAAGGTCTTCGCCTTGTGGGGGTTGTCATTCAAGCCCAACACCAACGACATTCGCGAAGCCTCCAGCCGGGTGCTGCTGGAAGCATTGTGGGCCGCCGGTGCGCGGGTACAGGCACATGACCCACAGGCCATGGAGGAGATCCAGCGGCACTATGGCACGCGCCGCGACCTGCGCCTGGTGCCCTGCAAGGACGATGCGCTACGCGGCGCCGATGCCTTGGTGATCGTCACCGAATGGCAGGATTACCGCGTACTCGACCTGGACAAGGTGCTCCAGCAATTGGCCGACCGCGTGGTATTCGACGGGCGCAACCTGTTCGAGCCGGAGCACATGGCCGCCGCTGGCCTGACCTACTACGGCATCGGCCGTGGCCAGGGGCAACCCGCATGCCCGTACTGATTACCGGCGTGGCCGGGTTCATCGGCTACCACGTGGCGCGGCGCCTGTGCGAGGCGGGCATCGAGGTGGTCGGCATCGACAACCTCAATGCCTACTACAGCGTCAAGCTGAAGCTGGCACGCTTGCAGCAGCTGTTCGACTTCGCCAACTTCCGCTTCCACACCCTCGACATTACCCACCCGACAGTGCTGCAACAGTTGTTCGCGGCGCAGCCGTTCAGTGAAGTGATCCACCTGGCAGCGCAGGCCGGGGTGCGTTATTCGCTGGACAACCCCGGGGCTTATGGGCAGGCCAACCTGGTGGGCTTTCTCAATGTGCTCGAGGCCTGCCGCCAGCGCCCACCGCGCCACTTCATCTATGCCTCCAGCAGCTCGGTGTACGGGGCCAACGCCAAGCTGCCGTTCAGCGTCGATGACCGGGTCGAGCAGCCGCTGTCGCTCTATGCCGCCAGCAAACGCGCCAACGAACTGATGGCGCACAGCTATGCCCACCTGTACCAGCTGCCGACCTCCGGGCTGCGTTTCTTCACCGTCTACGGCCCCTGGGGCCGCCCGGACATGGCCCTGTTCACATTCACCCGCGCCATTCTCGAAGGCCGGCCGATCGCGGTCTACAACAACGGCCTGATGGCTCGCGACTTCACCTACATCGACGACATCGTCGAGAGCATCGTGCGCTTGCGCCTGAAGCCGCCAGTGCCGGCCGGGGGGCAACCGCCCTGTCAGTTGTTCAACATCGGCCGTGGCCAGCCGGTACGGCTGCTGCAGTTCATCGAATGCCTGGAGCAGTCCCTGGGCATCCAGGCCCAGCGCGACTACCTGCCACTGCAACCCGGCGACGTGGTGCAAACCTGTGCCGATATCGGCGGGCTGCAGCGCTGGATCGGCTACACCCCCGGCACATCGCTGGCACACGGCGTCAATGCGTTCGTGGCCTGGTACCGCGACTACTACCGGGTCTGAACCGCCCAACCACAACAGGATCACAAGCCCCCCATGACAGTCCCACTTGAGCTTTCGGTACTCATTCCGGCCAGGAACGAGGCCGACAACCTGCCGTCACTGTTGCAGGAAATCCGCGCTGCGCTGACGGCGCAAGCCTACGAGGTGCTGGTGGTCGATGACGGCAGCAGCGACCACACCCTGAGCGTCCTGCTGCAATTGAAAAGCCAGGGTTACCCGCAATTGCGGGTGCTCCGCCACGAGCGCTCGCTGGGCCAGAGCACCTCACTGTGGCACGCCGCCGAAGCGGCGCGCGGCCAGTGGCTGGCCACCCTTGACGGCGACGGGCAGAACGACCCGGCGGATATTCCCGGCATGCTGGCCCTGGTACACGCCAACCAGCATCTGGCCGGCAGCAGCCTCAAGCTGGTGGCGGGGCACCGGGTCAACCGCCGCGACAGCGCCAGCAAGCGCTGGGCCTCGCGCCTTGCCAACGGCCTGCGCCGCCGCCTGCTCAGGGATGCTACGCCCGACACCGGCTGCGGGTTGAAACTGGTCGAGCGCGCGGCCTTCCTGCGCCTGCCTTACTTCGACCACATGCACCGCTTCATTCCGGCGCTGATCCTGCGCCACAACGGGCGCATGCTGGTTCACCCGGTCAACCACCGGCCGCGTCAGGCCGGGGTGTCCAAGTACGGCAATCTGGACCGCGCCCTGGTTGGCATTCTCGACCTGTTCGGGGTCTGGTGGCTGATCCGTCGCACGCGCCTGGATACGCGCCCGCAGGAGCTCGAAGGATGACCCGTGAAAGCCTGTGGCTGATCATCGGTTTCGCTGGTCAGGTGGTGTTCACCGGGCGCTTCGTGCTGCAGTGGCTGTACAGCGAGATCAAGCGCCGCAGCCTCATCCCGGTGGGTTTCTGGTACCTGAGCATCCTCGGCAGTGCGCTGCTGCTGGCCTACGCCATCTATCGCCAGGACCCGGTGTTCATCATTGGCCAGAGCTTCGGTTTCCTGGTCTACCTGCGCAACCTGCAGCTGATCGCCCGCCACCCGCAACAGAAGGAATAGCCCGTGCCAAGGTTCGATACGCTCATGGCCGAACGCCTGGCTCTGGTGGCCCTGGCGCTGGTGCTGGTGGGTGCGGGTATCGGCTGGCGTCAGCCGATGAATGTGGATGAGGAGCGCTTTCTTGGCGTTGCCCTGGAAATGCTGCAGAGCGGTCACTGGTTCATCCCGCACCGGGCGGCTGAAATCTATGGTGACAAGCCACCGCTGTTCATGTGGACCGTCGCCCTGTTCAGCAACCTGACCGGCTCGCCTGGCATCGCCCTGTACCTGCCCGGGCTGTTATCGGCAGCGACCATAGCCTGGGTGCTGCACGACCTGGGGCGGCGCCTGTGGAACCGGCGCATCGGCGTGATCGCCGCCCTGCTGTTCCTCGCCACCTACCAAAGCTACAGCATCCTGCGCACCGGGCAGATCGACAGCTTTCTGTGCCTGTGGGTGGCGCTGGGCCTCTACGGCCTGCTGCGCCACCTGCTGCTGGGGCCGGCCTGGGGTTGGTTCTACCTGGCTTGCGCGGCCATGGGCCTGGGTATCATCAGCAAGGGCGTGGGCTTTGTGCCTGCGCTGGTATTGCTGCCGTATGCCTGGGCGGTGCGCCAGCATTGGCACGGCGTGGTGGCGATGCCCGGCCAGGCTCGGCGCTGGAGCCTGGGCTTGTTATGCCTGCTGGCCGGTTGCGCGGTATGGCTGTTGCCGCTGCTGGTGTCGGTTGCCCAGGGAGGCGGCGCGGCAGAACTGGCCTACCTGAAGGAAATCCTGTTGCGCCAGACCGCTGGCCGCTATACCAATGCCTGGGACCACCGTGAGCCGTTCTGGTACTTCTTCGTCAAGGTCATCCCAAAATACTGGCTGCCACTGGTGCTGGCGTTGCCCTGGCTGGTACCGGCCTGGCATCGGCAGCTGCAGAAGCGCGATGGGCGCTTCCTGTTGCTGCTCGGCTGGGTGGCGCTGGTGCTGCTGTTCTTCAGCCTCAGCAGTGGCAAGCGCAAGCTGTATATCTTCCCGGCGCTGCCAGGCCTGGTGCTGGCTGTCGCGCCGCTCCTGCCCTGGCTGCTCAGGCGTTGGCTGCAGCGTCGGCCGGCCTGGCGCAAGGGCTTGATGACCGTGGCCCTGGCATGGTTCGCGCTATGGTTCGCACGCGGCTGGGTCGAGCCGTTGAAAGAAGGCCGCAACCCACATGACGCCCTGATGAGCGAAGCCGCGCGCGTCACCGGCGGTGCCGAACTGGTGCTGGTCGACTGGCGCGAGGGGCATTGGCTGTTCGCCCGGCAACCTATCGTGCACTTCGGCTTCAGCGGGCAATCCACGGCAGATACGGCCGCCTACTGGCTGCGCCGTCACCCTGCGGCCTACGCCTTGGTCCCGGCCACCGCCCTGGGCCGCTGCTTCAGTGCCGAGAAGGCGCGCAGGCTCGGCAAAACCTCGCGCGCCGAGTGGTATGTGGTCGCCGCCGATGCCGACACTGGCGAATGCCAAGCGGCAGCGCCCCGGCATGTCTATCACTTCGCCTGGGCGAGCCCTGTCGGTAACCCGCCAGCGTTGCGCCGCCCGCCGCAACCTTAGGGCGCAGCGGCGCTTCAGGAATATTGAGCGCCACACCTTCTGCGCCTGCTTCGGGTCGCCGTTCGGGCGGGTGCCACAGGTGGCGATGAACTGCCTGAACTTCAAATCCACTTGCAATCGGCGCCTGCTCAAAATACTGTATGAATAATCAGTATCCGGTATGACGCCATGCAACTCATTGCCAAACTCGGCATCCTCGCCGACGCCGCCAAGTACGACGCCTCCTGTGCCAGCAGCGGCGCGCCCAAGCGCAATTCGCGGGGTGGGGATGGCCTGGGTGCCACCAACGGCATGGGCATCTGCCACAGCTACACCCCCGATGGCCGCTGCGTGTCGCTGCTCAAGGTGCTGCTGACCAATTTCTGCCTGTACGACTGCCAGTACTGCGTGAACCGTCGCTCCAGCAACGTGCCCCGCGCCCGTTTCACCCCCGAGGAAGTGGTGCGCCTGACCCTGGATTTCTACCGGCGCAACTGCATCAGCGGCCTGTTCCTCAGTTCCGGCATCATCCGCTCGGCCGACTACACCATGGAGCAGTTGATCCGCGTGGCCCGCCTGCTGCGTGAAGAACACCACTTCCGCGGCTACATCCACCTCAAGACCATTCCCGATGCCGACCCGCTGTTGATCGAAGAGGCCGGTCGCCTGGCCGACCGCCTCAGTGTCAACATCGAACTGCCCACCGACGCCAGCCTGAAACGCCTGGCGCCGGAAAAGCAGGCCCACACCATTCGCCAGGCAATGGGCGTCATCCACCAGGGCCAGCAAGCCGTGGCCAACGAACCCAAGGCCCCGCGCTTCACCCCCGCCGGGCAGAGCACCCAGGTGATCGTTGGTGCCGACAATACCGACGACAGCACCCTGCTGCGCAACGCCGAGTCGCTGTACCAGGGCTACGGTCTCAAGCGCGTTTACTACTCTGCCTTCAGCCCGATCCCCGACAGCCCGGGCAGCGTGCCCCTGGCGGCACCGCCGCTGCTGCGCGAGCACCGCCTGTACCAGGCCGACTTCCTGCTGCGTGGTTATGGCTACCAGGCCGGGGAGCTGCTCGGCCAGGGCGGTAACCTGGCATTGGACATTGACCCCAAGCTGGCCTGGGCACTGGCCAACCGAGAGGTCTTTCCGCTGGATGTGAACCGCGCTGAACCCGCGCTGCTGGCGCGCATTCCGGGCATCGGCCTGCGCAGCGTCCAGCGCCTGGTCGCGCTGCGGCGCGAGCGGCGCATCCGCTATGACGACCTGATCCAGCTGCGTTGCGTGCTGGACAAGGCGCGGCCGTTCATTGTCACCAGTGACTACCGCCCGGCCCAGGCCGAGCTGCGCAGCGGCTTGTTGCGGGCCCGTCTGCGCGAGCCACAGGCACCGATGCAGATGGGGTTGTGGGGATGATCGCGCTGGACTGCGATGACCTGTTCGCAACCTGGCGTGAGCAGGCGCGCGTGCTGTTGGGGCATGGTATCGACCCCGCGGAGGTCACTTGGTCGCAGGGGCCGATGGCTGACTTGCTGGCCGTACCCACTCCGCTCCCGCAAGGCCCCGGTCCTTTCCGGGCCAAGGTACCGGCGACGCTGCTGACGCTGCTGGAACAGGCCGCCCGCTACCGTGGCGAGCAACGCTGGAACCTGCTGTATGAGGTGCTCTGGCGTGTGGCCCACGGCGACCGCACCGCAATGCTGGCGGGGGATCGGCTGGGCAGCGAACTGCATCGGCGGATCAAGCAGGTCAGCCGCGAGGCGGATCACTTGCACGCCTTTGTGCGTTTCGTGCCGTTGCCGGACGCCGTGGCGGCCCACCTGCAGCTGGACCTTGTGGCTTACCACGAGCCGGCCCACGACATCCTCGAAAGCGCCAGCCCGCACTTCGCCGACCGCCTGGGGCGCCTGCGCTGGTTGATCGCCACCCCGGGCGATGGCATACGCTTCGACGGCCAGGCGTTCGAATACCATCGGCAGTGTCCCGAAGCCTGGCGCCGCTGGGCGCGCAACGCCGATGACCCGGGTGTCGAGCTATGGCGCACCTATTACCGCCATACCTTCAACCCTGCGCGCCTCAATCCCGATGCCTTGCGTCTGCACATGCCGGGACGATTCTGGCGACACTTGCCGGAGGGCATGCTGATACCCCAACTCGAAGGTCTGGCGCGCCAGGGCAAGCAGCGCGACGGCCAGGCGCTGGAAGTTGCGGCCCAGGCCGGCAAACAGATCAGCAAGCCAGCGCGGTCGGGATAGGCACGGGCTGGCCCGCGAAGCAGGCCAGGATGGTTGGGTTGACACAGAGACCTGGGCAAGCGTTAGCGTCAATCCAGCATCCAGCCAGCATCGCCCTCTTCCAGCACACCACCATGGTCGGTTCGATCGCCTTTGCGCGCCACGGCTGCACCTTCAATCATGAAGTGCGCAGCACCACTGATTATTACGGCACCACACGTGGTGCGGTCTCCCACTCTGGCGACCGGCTTGCCATTGAAGGTGTACGCGGAACTGCCGCTTTCCACCTGGTTGGTGCCATGCAGCGGGCAGACATGCCGATGGCCTACGAGTATCACGGGTTTCATCGGGCCTCACCTTCAGATGGGGCAGTTCGGGATTCACGGTCAATGTCTTCCGGCCAAAGAACCTTTGGCGCCAGGCAATGCATGTGGCTCAGGCCATCGTCATCGTTCCAGTCACGGGGTGGATGGATGAATTTCGGCAGGGCTTCAGGGCCTTGCTGCATGAACAGCCGGGCGATGGCCCAGTAAGCTTCGCCACGGTAGAGGTCATGAGCGAAGAACACGCGGTCGATGACTTCGTTGGTTTCCGGGTTGCGGACCGACAGCATGACGTTTTCGATCAGGCCACCGTGGCCGGGGGCGTAGACTCGGTAGACTTCGGCGGTTACGTCGTCCCAGTTGTAGGCGACCGGTTTTACGCCCCAGCGTTTGCGACTGAAGATGAATATACGGTCATATCGAAACTCATAAATATATATCTTTTGGCGAAGTCGATTGAGGCGAATTGGTTCATCTCTAGGCGCAACCAGGTCAAGTCTGATGTAGGGAATCAAAGCCCACAATATTATCGGAGGGAAAATTATTGATACGTTTATTATCCAATCGCGCTGCCAACCGTCCTGCAAAAGACTCCAGTACAGGCAAAGCGTCAGCCCTAGAATGAAAATCAACCCCGGGGTCCCGACTAAAAATATGACACCCCGGAGGACGCTGCTGCTCCGTGGCAACTCGAGATAAACATCATCGAAGTAGTTGGGTGACGGCTTGACACTCGCCCACACTTTCCGCCACTTCGGTATTTCATGCACCGTGGGAAGGTCATGGCTCCAGCCTAAAGCACGCTCCCACAAAACCTTATTATCAGGCTTCACTCGTTAATCTCCCTGACACAAACCTCAACGTAGCCACTTGGTTGGCGCCTATCCGGCCAGTACATTACCAACAGCGTAGCCGCCAGGATCGTATGCTTTCCTAATGTCGCCATGAGCGATATCGAGCCAGAAATCTCTAGCTCGCAGAGTCCGCCAGGATAAGATTTTCGCCTCTTGCTAATAGAATATTTTTGGTCGAAGTCGGGTATTCGCGATGATGCAAAGCTTGAAAATGCAGAGGACGGCGTGAGAGGTTCTTCAGAGGGTGCAAAAAAGTTTCCCGAAGCAATAGTTTCCCCGCCAAGGTAATCAGGGTGGTTGCCGTCACCATGACGATGCACAATTAAGTTCCAGCGATATCCCGAAGACCGTTCGTCATACATAGGCAACGCGATCACAAATTTTAGCTCCCTAATCATTTCGACACTAATCAAGCCACCGATTTTCGGAAGGCCTGGATCAGTTGCCAAGCGCGACTCAAAATTAAACTTCGCTTGTACGCCTAACGTGGCAGCATTGAGTTCGGCAAAAGCGATATCCGCGTATTCTGGAGCATTCCAATGGGTGCTCGGCTTTTCTTCTGCTTTTCCAAAGCAGCACCGCTTTACCCACCGCTCCAGGTCAGTTGATTCATTTTCCTG
>NZ_JBKGGT010000031.1:0-31491 GCF_052041995.1 Pseudomonas sp. SMV7
GTCAGATCGGGTTCGGGCAATCGATGAACAGATGCTCGACGGCAAACCGCCGCGCCAGGTAATCGCCCAGCGCCTGTACCCCGTAGCGCTCGGTGGCGTGGTGCCCGGCCGCAATGAAACTGACCCCGTTCTCGCGTGCGCTGTGGTAGGTCTGCTCGGAGGCTTCCCCGGTCAGGTACAGGTCGACCCCGGCGGCAATCGCGGTGTCGATGTAGCCCTGGCCACCGCCGGTGCACCAGCCGACCCGGCGGATCATCTGCTCACCCTCGACCAGCAACGGCTCGCGCCCCAGCACTTCCTGAACACGACGGGCAAAGTCGCGTGCGGTCAGCGGCTCGGCCAGCGAACCGACCAGCCCGACCACCTTGGGGTTTTCCGGGTCCAGCGGACCTTCGACGGTGATGTCCAGTTGCCGCGCCAATTGCACGTTGTTACCCACGTCCGGGTGCACATCCAGCGGCAGATGGAACGCCAGCAGGCTGATATCGTTGTTCAGCAGGGTTTTCAGCCGGCGCTGGCGGATACCGGTGACACACGGGTTCTCGCCCTTCCAGAAATAGCCATGGTGCACCAGCACCAGGTCGGCCTCGGCCTCGACCGCGGCATCCAGCAGCGCCTGGCTGGCGGTGACTCCGCTGACAATGCGACTGACCTGCGGCCGGCCCTCGACCTGCAGGCCATTGGGGCAGTAATCCTGGATCTTCGCGCTGCCCAGGTAACGCTCGGCTTCCTCGACCAGGGTGTTCAGAGCGACGGCCATGAAAATCTCCTCGAAATCTGCGTTTTTATCGGGCACAACGCCCATGCAACGCCCGTATAATGCCGGCCATTATGGGCCGTCGCCGGCACTGGGGGAACCGGTGTATGATCGCGCGCGCTCATGCCCCACCGTGCGCCCACCGGTCTTCGCTCTTTCCAGGATTCGTTCATGTTCAAGGCTTTGCGTTACTTTGGCTGGCCCCTGCTTACCGGCGTACTGGTCGCCATGCTGATCATCCAGCGCTTTCCGGAATGGGTCGGCCTGCCCAGCCAGGACGTCAACCTGCAACAGGCCCCGCAGACCTCACGGATCATGCAGGGCCCGGTGTCCTATGCCGACGCCGTGACCCTGGCCGCCCCGGCGGTCGCCAACCTGTACACCACCAAGGTGGTGAACAAGAGCTCGCACCCGCTGTTCGAAGACCCGCAGTTCCGCCGCTTCTTCGGTGACAACCTGCCCAAACAGCGCCGCTGGGAATCAAGCCTGGGCTCGGCCGTGATCATGAGCCCCGAGGGCTACCTGCTGACCAACAACCACGTGACCAGCGGCGCCGACCAGATCGTGGTGGCGCTGAAGGACGGTCGCGAGACCTTGGCCCGCGTCATCGGCAGCGACCCGGAAACCGACCTGGCGGTGCTGAAGATCGATCTGAAGAACCTGCCGGCGATCACCATCGGCCGCTCCGACACCATTCACATCGGCGACGTATCGCTGGCCATCGGCAACCCGTTCGGGGTCGGCCAGACCGTGACCATGGGCATCATCAGTGCCACTGGGCGTAACCAGCTGGGGCTGAACAACTACGAAGATTTCATCCAGACCGACGCGGCGATCAACCCAGGCAACTCCGGTGGTGCACTGGTGGATGCCAACGGCAACCTGATCGGCATCAACACGGCGATCTTCTCCAAGTCCGGCGGCTCACAGGGCATCGGCTTCGCCATCCCGGTGAAACTGGCGCTGGAGGTAATGAAGTCGATCGTCGAGCACGGCCAGGTGATCCGTGGCTGGCTGGGCATCGAAGTGCAGCCGCTGAGCCAGGAACTGGCCGAATCGTTCGGCATGAAGGACCGCCCGGGCATCGTCGTGGCGGGTATCTTCCGCGAGGGGCCGGCGGCAAAGGCCGGGTTGCAGCTGGGTGACGTGATCCTGAGCATCAACGGCGAGCCGGCCGGCGACGGGCGCAAGTCGATGAACCAGGTGGCGCGGATCAAGCCCAACGAGAAAATCACCATCGAAGTGATGCGCAACGGGCAGCAGCTGAAGCTGGTTGCCGAGGTGGGGCTGCGGCCGCCGCCAGCGCCGGCGGTGGCCAACGAAGAGAAGTAAGGAACGGGGCCGCTTTGCGGCCCCTTTTGCATCAATGCAGGATCTGGCTCAGGAACAACTTGGTCCGGTCACTGCGCGGCCGGTCGAAGAAGTCATCCGGCGACGCCTGCTCGACGATCTCGCCCTTGTCCATGAAGATCACCCGGTTCGCCACGGTCCGGGCAAAGCCCATCTCGTGGGTTACGCAGAGCATGGTCATGCCATCCTCGGCCAGGCCCACCATGGTATCGAGCACTTCCTTGACCATTTCCGGGTCCAGCGCCGAGGTCGGTTCGTCGAACAGCATGATCTTCGGCTTCATGCACAACGCACGGGCAATCGCCACACGCTGCTGCTGGCCACCGGACAACTGCCCCGGGTACTTGTGCGCCTGCTCCGGAATGCGCACGCGCTCCAGGTAGTGCATGGCAATTTCTTCCGCCTTGCGCCGCGGCATCTTGCGTACCCACATCGGCGCCAGCGTGCAGTTCTCCAGGATGCTCAGGTGCGGGAACAGGTTGAAGTGCTGGAACACCATGCCCACTTCGCGGCGGATGGCCTCGATCTGCTTGAGGTCGTTGGTCAGTTCGACACCATCGACCACGATGCGTCCCTGCTGGTGCTCTTCCAGGCGGTTGAGGCAACGGATGGTGGTGGACTTGCCCGAGCCCGACGGCCCGCACAGCACGATGCGCTCACCCTGGCGCACGTTCAGGTTGATGTCCTTGAGCACATGGAACTGGCCGTACCACTTGTTCACGCCCTGCATCTGGATGATGCCTTCGGGGCCGGCAGGCTGCTTGATCGCTTCACTCATTTCGAAACTCCTAACGCTTGTGGCCAGTGTCCAGCTTGCGCTCCAGGTGCATGGAGTAGCGGGACATACCGAAACAGAAAATCCAGAACACCAGGGCCGCGAACACGTAGCCCTCGGTGGCCATGCCCAGCCAGGCCGGGTCGGCGGCGGCTTGCTTGACGCTGTTCAGCAGGTCGAACAGGCCGATGATGATCACCAGGCTGGTGTCCTTGAACAGGGCAATGAAGGTATTGACGATGCCGGGGATCACCAGCTTGAGCGCCTGCGGCAGGATCACCAGGCCCATCGCCCGCCAGTAGCCCAGGCCCATGGCCGCGGCCGCTTCGTACTGGCCCTTGGGGATGGCCTGCAGGCCGCCACGCACCACTTCGGCGATGTACGCCGACTGGAACAGGATCACGCCGATCATCGCCCGCAGCAGCTTGTCGAAGCTCATGCCTTCGGGCAGGAACAACGGCAGCATCACCGATGACATGAACAGCACGGTGATCAGCGGCACGCCGCGCCAGAACTCGATGAAGGTGACGCATACCACCTTCACCGCCGGCATCCTCGAACGGCGCCCGAGGGCCAGCAGGATGCCCAGCGGCAAGGCACCGACGATACCCACGGTGGCGATCACCAGGGTCAGCATCAGCCCGCCCCACTGGCTGGTCGGTACATTCTCCAGGCCCAGCACGCCGCCGTGCAGCAGGGTGTAGGCGAGGATCGGGTACAGCACCAGGAAACCCAGGCCATAGACAGCCTTGCGCGGGAAACGCTTGATGAACAATGGCGCGGCGCCCAGTACGGCAAGCCACACGGTCAGGTCCACGCGCCAGCGCAGTTCGGCCGGGTAGTAGCCATACATGAACTGGCCGAAACGCTGCTGCACGAACACCCAGCAGGCGCCCTCCTTGGTGCAGTCGGCACGGGTAGTACCGACCCAGTTGGCTTCGAGCAACGCCCACTGCAGCAACGGCGGCACGATCAGCCACACCAGGTAGATGGCGAACAGGGTCAGCAGCGTGTTAAGCCAGCTGGAGAACAGATTGGCACGCATCCATGCGAGCACGCCGACGGTTTTCACCGGTGGCGGCATGTCGGGTTTGAAAACATGGGCATTCACTGGCGTATCCTCACCGCTCGATCAACGCAATGCGCTTGTTGTACCAGTTCATCAGCAGCGAAATGCTGATGCTGATGGCGAGATAGACACTCATGGTGATGGCAATCACCTCGATGGCCTGGCCGGTCTGGTTGAGTACGGTACCGGCGAACAGCGAGACCATCTCCGGGTAGCCGATACCGGCCGCCAGCGACGAGTTCTTCGCCAGGTTCAGGTACTGGCTGGTCAACGGCGGAATGATTACCCGCAGTGCCTGGGGGATGATCACCTTGCGCAGGGTCGGGCCTTCGCGCAGGCCCAGCGAGCGCGCGGCCTCGGTCTGGCCATGGCTGACCGAACGGATACCGGAACGCACGATCTCGGCGATGAACGCGGCGGTATAGATGGTCAATGCCAGGGTCAGCGCCAGCAACTCGGGGATCAGCACCCAGCCACCGACGAAGTTGAATCCTTTCAATTGCGGCACTTCCCAGACCACCGGGCTGCCGAACAGCAGGACGCAGGCCCCCGGAATGGCGATGAACAGCGCCAGCCCCACCCAGAACTTGTGGAATGGCTCGCCGGTTTCGTCGAAGCGCTTGTTGGCGTAGCGCACCATCGCGACGATGGCCAGCACGGTCAGCCCCAGGGCGATGACGAATGGCCAGAAGCCGTCGGCCATGGTCGCCCCGGGCATGTTCAGGCCACGGTTGCTGATGAAGAAGGTGTCCTGGAGGTTGATGCTGCCGCGCGGCCCCGGCAGGGTCAGGAACACGGCGAAGTACCAGAACAGGATCTGCAGCAACGGCGGGATGTTGCGGAAGGTTTCCACGTACACCGTCGCCAGCTTGTTGATCATCCAGTTCGACGACAGCCGTGCCACGCCGATGATGAAGCCGAGGATGGTCGCCAGTATCACGCCAATGAAAGTCACCAGCAGGGTGTTGAGCAGGCCGATGACGAACACCCGCGCATAACTGTCGGATTCCACGTAGGGAATCAGGTGCTGGGCGATGCCGAAGCCGGCACTGCGGTCGAGGAAGTCGAAGCCCGAGGTGATGCCCCGGTGTTGCAGGTTGGTCTGGGTATTGTGGAACAGGTACCAGCCCAGACCGACCACGAAGGCTATCGTGAGGATCTGGAACAGCCACGCACGCACACGTGGATCGCTCAGGGATAACCCCTTTTGTGCGCCAATTCGATTTTGCATGAAGTGCCCCGGAAAGTAGGGTTCCGAACAACCTGCGGCGGCGGGATGCCGCCGCAGGGTGCAGCCATCAGCGCACAGGTGGCGCGTACTGGATGCCGCCGTTGTTCCACAGGGCGTTCATGCCACGGTCGATCTTCAGAGCGGTGCCCTGGCCCAGGTTCTTCTCGAACACTTCGCCGTAGTTGCCGACTTGCTTGACGATCTGCACTACCCAGTCCTTGGGCAGCTTGAGGTCCTTGCCATACTCGCCGTCCGCACCCAGCAAGCGGGCGACGTCCGGGTTCTTGGTGCTTTTGGCTTCGGCCTCGACGTTCTTCGAGGTGATGCCGGCCTCTTCGGCGTTGAGCATGGCGAACAGGGTCCACTTGACGATGCTGAACCATTCTTCGTCGCCTTTGCGCACCACCGGGCCCAGGGGCTCCTTGGAGATGGTTTCCGGCAGTACCACGTAGTCGGCCGGCGCGGCCAGCTTGGAGCGCTGGGCGAACAGCTGCGACTTGTCCGAGGTCAGCACGTCGCAACGGCCGGACTCCAGCGACTTGGCGCTTTCATCGGAGGTGTCGAAAGTGATCGGGGTGTACTTCAGGCCGTTGGCGCGGAAGTAGTCCGACACGTTCAGCTCGGTGGTGGTACCGGCCTGGATGCAGATGGTCGCGCCGTCGAGTTCCTTGGCGCTGGATACGCCCAGCTTCTTGTTGGCCAGGAAGCCGACGCCGTCGTAGTAGGTAACACCGGCGAACACCAGGCCCATGCCGGCATCGCGCGAGCTGGTCCAGGTGGTATTGCGCGACAGCACGTCGACTTCGCCCGACTGCAGCGCGGTGAAGCGCTCCTTGGCGTTGAGCTGGCTGAACTTGACCTTGGTCGCGTCGCCGAACACGGCGGCGGCGACGGCACGGCACACATCGGCGTCGATACCGACGATCTTGCCCTGCGCATCAGGTACCGAGAAGCCTGGAAGACCGTCGCTCACGCCACACTGGACGAAGCCCTTCTTCTTTACCGCATCGAGGGTGGCGCCGGCCTGGGCATTGCTCACGGCGCCCAGTGCAGCGGCAGCGGTCAGGACTGCCAGGGTGGTTTTCAACATCTTCATTCACAACCTCCAAATCGCTCTTGTTGTATCGAGCCGGAATTGCACCGCACCCTTTTGAGGCGTATCCGACCCGTATTGGCTTGTTATTGGGTCAATTGGCGCAATGGGCTGTTCTATGACAGCCTTCGCGTGCAAAGGGTGTTACCGTCACGGCCTGCCCTTTGCATCGAAGGTTGAATTGCAAAGCGCGTACCAGATTGTTTGGCTGTAGCGTTTAAGCGCTAGTCAAGTAGGGAAAGTTGTATCGTTGCGACATTCTTTTTCAGACAATCATTTCCAGCGCCTTCTTTTCACGCACGCCACAACGAGACCCGCACACTTTCGGAGCAGTCATGACCAACCCGCTGATTCTCGAACCGCAGAAAACCGCAGACGCTTGTGTGATCTGGTTGCACGGTCTGGGTGCCGACCGTTACGACTTCCTACCAGTCGCCGAATTCATGCAGGAGCGCCTGCTCAGTACCCGCTTCATCATGCCCCAGGCCCCCACCCGCCCGGTGACCATCAATGGCGGCTATGCCATGCCCAGCTGGTATGACATCAAGGCCATGACCCCGGCCCGTGCCATCGACGAAGCGCAACTGGAGGAATCGGCCGAACAGGTGATTACCCTGATCAAGGCCGAGCAGGCCAAGGGCGTCAGCCTGTCGCGAATTTTCCTGGCCGGTTTTTCCCAGGGCGGCGCAGTGGTGCTGCACACCGCCTATATAAAGTGGCAGGAAGCCCTGGGTGGCGTGATCGCCCTGTCGACCTACGCGCCTACCTTCAATGACCAGCATCAGCTGAGCGCCTGCCAGCAACGCACCCCGGCCCTGTGCCTGCATGGCGTGCACGACCCGGTGGTGATCCCGTCCATGGGCCGCACCGCTTTCGAGTACCTGGATACCTGGGGCGTTGCCGCCCGCTGGCATGAATACCCGATGGAGCACGAAGTGGTGGTCGAAGAGTTGGGCGACATCCACGGCTGGCTGGCCAGGCAACTGCAATAAGCAGAAGCCGTCTGTAGTTGTAAGCCCAAGCCACTACGCCGCGCCTGAATCTTGCATTACACTGCCGGCGTACATTCCTTAACCAGTTGATGAGACGATCGTGCTCAAGGCACTCAAGAAAATATTCGGCAAGGGAGACGCCGCGCCACAGGCCGTCGCTCCTGCTGCCAGCGTGGCGGCGCCTGCGCCTGCCAGCGAGACCCGGCCGGCGGCCAAACCGACCGCCCCACGCGCCACCCCTACGCCCAAGGCGGAACAACCTGCTGCCGTTGCGCCCGCCGCCGACAAGCCGGCCAAGGACAAACCGCGCCGCGAGCGCAAGCCCAAGCCGCAGGCCAGCCTGTGGAAACCGGAAGACTTCGTGGTCGAGCCGCAGGAAGGCAAGACCCGCTTCCACGACTTCAAGCTGTCCAACGAACTGATGCACGCCATCCACGACCTGGGCTTCCCGTACTGCACGCCGATCCAGGCGCAGGTGCTGGGTTATACCCTGCGTGGCCAGGACGCCATCGGCCGGGCCCAGACCGGTACCGGCAAGACTGCGGCATTCCTGATCTCGATCATCTCCCAGTTGCAGCAGACGCCGCCGCCCAAGGAACGCTACATGGGCGAACCGCGCGCGCTGATCATCGCCCCCACCCGCGAACTGGTGGTACAGATCGCCAAGGACGCCGTCGCCCTGACCAAGTACACCGGCCTCAACGTCATGAGCTTCGTCGGCGGCATGGACTTCGACAAGCAGCTCAAGGCCCTGGAAGCGCGCCACTGCGACATCCTGGTCGCTACACCCGGCCGCCTGCTGGACTTCAACCAGCGTGGCGAGGTGCACCTGGACATGGTCGAGGTCATGGTGCTGGACGAAGCCGACCGCATGCTCGACATGGGCTTCATCCCCCAGGTTCGCCAGATCATTCGCCAGACCCCGCCGAAAAGCGAGCGCCAGACCTTGCTGTTCTCCGCCACCTTCACCGACGACGTGATGAACCTGGCGAAACAGTGGACCACCAACCCGGCCATCGTCGAGATCGAGCCGGAAAACGTGGCCAGCGAAACGGTGGAACAGCACGTGTATGCGGTGGCCGGCAGCGACAAGTACAAGCTGCTGTACAACCTGGTGACCCAGAACGAGTGGGAACGGGTAATGGTGTTCGCCAACCGCAAGGATGAAGTGCGGCGCATCGAGGAAAAACTGGTGCGCGACGGCATCAACGCCGCCCAGTTGTCAGGCGATGTGCCACAGCACAAGCGTATCCGCACCCTGGAGAACTTCCGCGAAGGGCGCATCACCGTGCTGGTGGCCACCGACGTGGCCGGACGTGGCATTCACATCGATGGCATCAGCCACGTGATCAACTTCACCCTGCCGGAAGACCCGGACGACTATGTGCACCGCATTGGCCGCACCGGCCGTGCCGGTACCAGTGGTGTGTCGATCAGCTTTGCCGGTGAGGATGACTCCTACCAGCTGCCGGCGATCGAAGCGCTGCTGGGGCGCAAGATCAAATGCGAGATGCCGCCGGACGAGCTGTTGAAGCCGGTGCCGCGTAAGCACCACTGATGATCCGGATACCGGCGCCGTTCCTGCAAGTGCAGGAGCGGCGCGGCCCTGACTACCAGCGCCCGGCAGCCTCCTGGTCACTCTGCTTCCCTTCGACCCAGCGCGGCCCCTCCTGGGTGTTCTCCTTCTTCCAGAATGGCGCCCGGGTCTTCAGGTAGTCCATGATGAAGTTGCAGGCATCAAACGCCGCCTGGCGGTGGGCACTGGCCACGCCGACGAAGACGATCGGCTCACCTGGTTCCAGCGCACCGATGCGGTGCAGCACCTCGACCTTGAGCAACGGCCAGCGCTGCTCGGCCTCGACCACGATCTTGCCCAGGGCCTTTTCGGTCATGCCCGGGTAGTGCTCGAGGAACATCCCCGCCACTTCCCGGCCATCGTTGAAGTCCCGCACATAGCCGACAAAGGCCACCACCGCGCCCACACCGACATTGGCCGCATGCATGGCATTGGTTTCGGCACCTGGGTCGAACGCGCCCTCCTGTACTCGCACTGCCATGTTCAGCCTCCGGTCACCGGCGGGAAGAATGCTACTTCATCGCCTTCTTCCAGCGGTTCATCGAGCTTGCACAGCTCTTCGTTGCGCGCACACATCAGGTTCTGCTCGGCCAGCACCTGGTACTGCCCACCCTTGGCCACCAAGGCCTGGCGCACATCGTCCAGCACCTTGAATGCGCCCTCCACCCGCTCGACATCCAGGCCCAGCAGTTCGCGGTAACGGGCGAAGTACATCACCTTGACCTTCATCACGCCTCCACCTTGTAGTGGCCGCTCTTGCCGCCGAGTTTTTCCAGCAGGCGCACCTGCTCGATGACCATGCCCTTGTCCACGGCCTTGCACATGTCGTAGATCGTCAGCGCAGCTACGCTGGCAGCGGTCAGCGCTTCCATCTCGACACCGGTCTGCCCGGCCAGCTTGCAGCGGGCAACGATACGCACGGCATCCTGCCCCTCGGCGTTGAGCTCGACCTTTACGCTGGTCAGCATCAGCGGGTGGCACAACGGAATCAGGTCGCTGGTCTTCTTCGCCGCCTGGATCCCGGCGATGCGCGCTACCGCGAACACATCGCCCTTGGGGTGTTCGCCGTCGACGATCATCTGCAAGGTCTGCGGCAACATGCGCACCCGTGCTTCGGCGGTGGCCTCGCGCTCGGTCACGGCCTTTTCAGTGACGTCGACCATGTTGGCCCGCCCCTGGGAATCAAGATGTGTCAGCACTGCTCTGCTCCTGTGAAGGGAACTGGCAGTGTAAACCTGTGGGTCAGGTTTGAGCAGGGGGCCGGGCAGTGAACTGCCCGGCTGCAGGGTTTTACAAGTGCGATTCGGCGTACTCGGCCAGCACCGAGCGGGGCACGCCCTGCAAGGTGATGTGCACGCCATGGGGGAAGTCCTTGAAGCGCTCGGTCAGGTAGGTCAGGCCCGAGCTGGTCGCGGACAGGTAGGGGGTGTCGATCTGCGCCAGGTTGCCCAGGCAGACCACCTTGGACCCGGAGCCGGCACGGGTGATGATGGTTTTCATCTGGTGCGGCGTCAGGTTCTGGCACTCGTCGATCAGGATCAGGCTTTGCTGGAAGCTGCGACCACGGATGTAGTTCAGCGACTTGAACTGCAACGGCACACGCTCAAGGATGTACTCGACGCTGCCATGGGTGCTTTCGTCATCCATGTGCAAGGCTTCGAGGTTATCGGTGATGGCGCCCAGCCAGGGCTCCATCTTCTCCGCCTCGGTGCCCGGCAGGAAGCCGATCTCCTGGTCCAGCCCCTGCACGCTGCGGGTGGCGATGATGCGCCGGTAGCGCTTGCTGACCATGGTCTGCTCGATGGCCGCGGCCAGGGCCAGGATGGTCTTGCCGGAACCGGCGGCGCCGGTCAGGTTGACCAGGTGGATATCCGGGTCGAGCAGGGCGAACAGCGCCAGGCTCTGGTGGATGTCGCGCGGTTTCAGGCCCCAGGCTTCCTGGTGCAGCAGCGGCTCCTGGTGCAGGTCGAGCAACAACAGCTCGTCGTTGCGGATACCCTTGATCCAGCCGACGAAGCCCTGTTCGTCGATGATGAACTCGTTGACATGCACCGCCGGCAGGTTGTCGGTCAGTTGCACCCGGTGCCAGGTGCGGCCACGCTCCTGGCGGGTATCGACCTTGCTCACCCGGTCCCAGAACGAACCGCTGACCGAATGGTAGCCCTTGGACAGCAAGGACACGTCATCGACCAACTGGTCGGTGCTGTAGTCCTCGGCCGCAATGCCACACGCCCGCGCCTTCAGGCGCATGTTGATGTCTTTGGTGACCAGCACCACGTCCAGGTCGGTGCGCCGGGCCCGTACTTCGAGCAGCTGGTTGATGATGATGTTGTCGTTGAGGTTTTCCGGCAGCAGCTTGTTGGGCTCGTTGCGCGGGGTCATCAGGATCGACAGGAAGCCCTTGGGCCCGCTCTTGCCACGCTGGATCGGTACGCCCTGCTCGACATCGCTTGGCGAGGCGTCACCAAGGGTCTGGTCGATCAGGCGAATGGCCTGGCGGCATTCGGCAGCAATGCTCTGCTTGCCGGCCTTGAGCTTGTCGAGTTCCTCCAGCACCGTCATCGGGATGGCGACATGGTGCTCCTCGAAGTTGAGTAACGCGTTGGGGTCGTGAATCAGGACGTTGGTATCGAGCACATACAGGATTGGCTTGCTGGAGGAAGGGTTGCGTCCTTGGTCATCCATACTCGGTCACCTTATGTCGAAGCCACACGGCGTGCTCTGTTACGCCGCAGAGTGACTGCCGTTCTCCCCGTATCCGCGTTGTTACGGGCGGGAAGCGAACCTGGCTAGGTGGGCCTGGATGACGCCACCTGTGCTGCAGGAATCGGCTGTCTGGTTTCTTCATACAGCAAAAACCATGACCGGAAAAAGCGTTTTTACGACTTTTTGAAGTTTATTTTGCCGAATGACGAAGGGCCCTTGGCGGCAGCGCCTGAGGGGACTACAGTCAGAAGTCACACCCCTGGTTCGCGGTAGCCGTACTCGCGGCAACCTTCCCAGCCGATCCCGCTCTGCGCGGTGTGGCGCAGCAACCAGTCCAGCGCCGGCTGGGCCTTGGGCAGGCTGTCGTGGAACTGGATCACGCCCTTGCGCCACAGCAGCATCAAGGTCAGCACCCGCTGCGCCGAGGCCTGCGCCGTCAGTGCCCCGTCATCCTGGGCATCGATGTCCCACAGCGATACCCGCAGTTGCTGGCTGGCCATGAACGCCTCGCCGTCGGCGCGGCGTTGCCCGTAAGGCGGGCGGAACAATGGCACGTACTGCTGCGGCAGGTCGGCCTGCACCCGCGCCTGGCTGCGCCGCAGCGAGTCCTGCCAGCCGGTCCACTGCGCATGGGAGCGATATTCCCAGCCCTGGATGCCCACACACTGGCCGCCATAAAGCTGCCGCAAGGCAGTTGCCGAACCGACGTCGCGGCGTTGTTGCAGGCGGTTGCCCAGCACGAAAAACGTTCCTGCAAGCTTCTGTCGGCGCAGGTAGGTGGCCAGCTGGTCGGTAGTGCCGCCCTGCGGCCCGGGGCCACCGACGAAGGTCAGCAGGAACATGCGGTCGTTCAGTTCATCGCCATTGCGCTCGCGTGCCGACAGCCGCTCCACCTCGCTGCTGGTCTGTGGCAGCAACGCGGCCTTGCGCAGTTGTTCGTCGAGGTACTGGACATGGAACTGGTGGCTGGGCTCGATCCACCCGGTGTAAAACGTGCCGACATCGGCAGCGAACGTCGCTGCCTGGGTGCGCAACTCCGCCATCGACGTAACCGGGTAGCAGAACGATGCATCCTGCTCGCAGCTGCGCTGCGCCTGTTGATAACCTTGCCACAACCGCTGCCACATGTGCGCCCTTACCAGGCGCACCTTCTGCATGTTTATCTGCCGCAACCCCAACCGGGTCGCCAACGCCGTGTCGTCCAGCAGCTCGCTCTCGTGCAGCACCTGGGCGAACGAAAGGATTTCCGCCCGCGAGGCCACATCGAACAGCGCCGGGCTGTCCAGCTGCTCGGGCCACAGGCTGCGGTCCAGGCTGACCTGGGATGACGGGGCGGCCTGCACAGCCAGGCTCAGCAGGCCGGCCAGCAAGGCAGAGGCAATGCGCACGGTTGAAAGCTCCGCAACGGCGAAACGCGCACTATAGCGCCTGCTTCGGCCATGGTCTGTGACTATCGTCGCCATAGTTTGGACTTGCACCGCCCAGCCCGTAGAATTCCCGGCCAACGATGCCAGGAGCCGACCCGATGCTGACGGTGATTTCCCCCGCCAAGACCCTCGACTACGATACCCCGCCGGTGACCGAGCGTTACACCTTGCCCCAGTACCTGGACGACTCCCAGGAATTGATCCGCCAACTGCGCGACTTGTCGCCGGCGCAGATCAGCGAACTGATGCACCTGTCCGACAAACTGGCTGGCCTGAACGCCGCGCGTTTTGGCAGCTGGACCCCGGACTTCACCCCGGCCAATGCCAAGCAGGCACTGCTGGCGTTCAAGGGCGACGTCTATACCGGCCTCGATGCCGAAAGCCTGGGCGAGGACGACTTCAGCTATGCGCAGGAACACCTGCGCATGCTTTCCGGCCTGTATGGCCTGCTGCGTCCGCTCGACCTGATGCAGCCTTATCGCCTGGAAATGGGCACCAAGCTGGCCAATGCGCGCGGCAAGGACCTGTACGCGTTCTGGGGCACGCGCATCAGCGAATGGTTGAACCAGGCCCTGGCCGATCAAGGTGATGACCTGCTGCTGAACCTGGCCAGCAACGAGTATTTCAGCGCGGTGAAACGCAGCGCGCTCAAGGCCCGGGTGATCGATGTCGATTTCAAGGACTTGAAGAATGGCCAGTACAAGATCATCAGCTTCTACGCCAAGAAGGCGCGGGGGATGATGAGCCGCTTCGTGATCCAGCAGCGTATCAATGACCCGGAGCAGCTCAAGCAGTTCGACGTGCAGGGGTACTACTACAGTGCCGAGCAGTCGAAACCGGACCACCTGGTATTCCTGCGCGACCACCCGGGCGAGTAGGCCGGCAAGCGCAATTTTCCTGGAGGAGCGGTCCTTGCGCGACACACGGCCGCTCCTGCAAAAAAAAGCCCCCCTCCTCGACCGCTTCCGCCCTGCAACAGGGCACGCTTCATATCGCCATTACGCCATAAAACCGACGCCAACAAACCGTCTTCAGCGGTTTTATAGCTAAACGCCATAAGACCGTTCGTAGCTTTTTTGACGAATTTTTCAAAATTTTTTTCGATGCTGGCACAAAAATATCTCGCAACAGTTTCGCCCTTTATATATCGGGGCGAAACCCCTGCGTGCTATCAAATTGAAATCTGGCCACCACTGAAAAAATATTTAGAAATCTTTCATCCGCGTCGAACCACCCAGGAACTTCTGCTACGAGCCATCGCTCATAGTGCCGTAACGATTTTCCTGCCCACGGGCTGTGAGAGATGACTTACAGGTGACAACAGCAGGTATCCACTGCCTGCCTCGATAACTTCGACAGGAATCACGGGAACCCCCGAAGCCCCTGTCCACGCAGGAGAGACGCGTCCTTACAATTCGTCCTAGTGGTTGATTTCAAAGGATTTATCCACTTGAAAAAACAAGCACAGCAACGCGCCATGTAGCGCATTGCAATAAAGACGGCTGCATTCCAGGGCACGTTTTTTAATTAATGGCTTTTTACTGCCACATTTGAGTGCATAACTTTTTGCGCTCCGGATTTATTTTGCCTGCGCTCGGCGAAGTGTGCATTCGCCATGTATCCGTGCGCCTGAAAACTGTTGTTAATCAACCCAGTCCGGCTCTCTGCGGAGATGTCGACGTGATAAACACATGAGGTGATAGCGATGCGTATCAGCATCTTTGGTTTGGGTTATGTGGGTGCAGTCTGTGCAGGCTGCCTGACGGCGCGAGGCCATGAAGTGATCGGTGTGGACGTGTCCAGCACCAAGATCGACCTGATCAATCAGGGCAAGTCGCCCATCGTCGAACCTGGCCTGGAAGCACTGCTGCAACAAGGCATCGCCAATGGCCGTCTGCGCGGTACCACCGACTTCGCCGAAGCCATCCGTGCCAGCGACGTGTCGATGATCTGCGTGGGTACCCCGAGCAAGAAGAACGGCGACCTGGGCCTCGAGTACATCGAGTCGGTGTGCCGCGAGATCGGCTACGTGCTGCGTGACAGCGACCGTCGCCACACCATCGTGGTGCGCAGCACCGTGCTGCCGGGTACCGTGAAGAACGTGGTGATCCCGATCCTCGAAGACTGCTCGGGCAAGAAAGCCGGTGTCGACTTCGGCGTTGCAGTGAACCCGGAGTTCCTCCGCGAAAGCACCGCGATCAAGGACTACGACCACCCGCCAATGACCGTCATCGGTGAACTGGACAGCGCCAGCGGCGACATCCTGCAGGCGCTGTACGAAGAGCTCGATGCACCGATCATCCGCAAGCCGATCGAAGTGGCCGAGATGATCAAGTACACCTGCAACGTGTGGCACGCCACCAAGGTCACCTTCGCCAACGAAATCGGCAACATCGCCAAGGCTGTAGGCGTGGATGGCCGTGAAGTGATGGACGTGGTGTGCCAGGACAAGGTGCTCAACCTGTCCCAGTACTACATGCGCCCTGGCTTCGCCTTTGGCGGCTCGTGCCTGCCGAAGGACGTGCGCGCCCTCACCTACCGCGCCGCCAGCCTCGATGTTCGCGCACCGCTGCTCGACTCGCTGATGCGCAGTAACGAATCGCAGGTGCAGAACGCCTTCGAGCTGATCGAAGCGCACGACAAGCGCAAGGTCGCCCTGCTTGGCCTGAGCTTCAAGGCAGGCACCGACGACCTGCGCGAAAGCCCGCTGGTGGAACTGGCCGAGCGCCTGATCGGCAAAGGCTACCAGCTGGACATCTATGACGAGAACGTCCAGTACGCCCGTGTCCACGGCGCCAACAAGGACTACATCGAGTCGAAGATCCCGCACGTGTCGTCGCTGCTCAACGCCGACTTCCAGAAGGTCATCGACAACGCCGACATCATCGTCCTGGGCAACCGTGACGAGCAGTTCCGCGCCCTTGCCGAGCAAGCGCCGGCCGGCAAGCACGTGATCGACCTGGTCGGCTTCATGAGCAAGCCAACCTGCGCGACCAGCCGTACCGAAGGCATCTGCTGGTAACCGCTGGACCGGCGGCGCAGTTGCCGGCCACCACGGTGGCAGCTGCGTCGCCCCCCTTTCCCGAATTCTCGACGGATGCTGAACATGCAAAGGCTCCAGACAGTGCTGTTGCAGTGCGCCGGGTGGCTGCTCTACATGAGCCTGCTCATGCTGATCGCCCTGGCCCTGCCAGCCGATATCTTCGACTCGCAGTCGAAGCACTTCATCTTCCTGGTCGGCGCAGTCGGCATCTGGCGCTATTCCATGGGCGCCACCCATTTCATTCGCGGCATGATCTTCCTCTACGGCGTGTACCCGTACCTGCGTCGCAAGGTGCAGAAAATGGGCAGCGCTGCCGACCCGTCGCACGTGTACCTGATGGTGACCAGCTTCCGTATCGAAGCCCTGACCACCGCCCAGGTGTACAGCTCGGTGATCCGCGAGGCGATCAACTGTGGCTTCCCCACTACCGTGGTCTGCTCGCTGGTGGAAATGTCGGACGAACTGCTGGTGAAAAGCCTGTGGGCCAAATACAACCCGCCAGCTCACGTCAAACTGGACATCGTGCGCATCGCCGGTACCGGCAAGCGTGACGGCCTGGCCTATGGCTTCCGCGCCATCTCGCGCATGCTGCCGGACGACAATGCCGTGGTGGCGGTGATCGACGGTGACACCGTGCTGGGCGACGGCGTGGTCCGCAAGACCGTACCGTGGTTCAAGCTGTTCCCCAACGTCGGCGGCCTGACCACCAACGAGTTCTGCGAAGTGCGTGGCGGCTACATCATGAGCGAGTGGCACAAGCTGCGCTTCGCCCAGCGTCATATCAACATGTGCTCGATGGCCCTGTCCAAGCGCGTGCTGACCATGACCGGGCGCATGTCGATGTTCCGCGCCAGCGTGGTGACCAACCCGGAATTCATCGCCGATGTCGAAAGCGACTCGCTGATGCACTGGCGCCTGGGCCGCTTCAAGTTCCTCACCGGTGACGACAAGTCCAGCTGGTTCAGTCTGATGCGCCTGGGTTACGACACCTTCTACGTGCCGGACGCCGCCATCAACACGGTCGAGCACCCGCCGGAGAAGAGCTTCTTCAAGGCCAGCCGCAAGCTGATGTACCGCTGGTACGGCAACAACCTGCGGCAGAACTCCCGTGCGCTGGGCCTGGGCCTGGGCCGCCTGGGGCTGTTCACCAGCATCGTGCTGTTCGACCAGCGCGTGTCGATGTGGACCAGCCTGCTGGGCCTGACCGTGGCGGTAATCGCCAGCCTCAAGTTCGGCATGGGCTACCTGCTGGTGTACCTGCTGTGGATCGGCATCACCCGCCTGATCCTCACCATCATGCTGCTGTGCTCCGGCCACAACGTCGGCCCGGCCTACCCGCTGATTCTCTATTACAACCAGATCATCGGCGCGCTGATGAAGATCTACGTGTTCTTCCGCCTCGACAAGCAGTCCTGGACGCGTCAGCCCACTGCCCTCAAGCGTGACCTCGCCAGTTTTCAACAATGGTTCAACACCTGGTCCTCGCGGACCATGACCTTCTCGGCTGCCAGCATCTTCGTTGCTGTGCTGTTCATGGTCGTGTGAGCCCAACCCGGATCGGAACTAACAGGAACAAACCACATGAATACCGCCGTGAACGTCAACGTCGTGCATGAGTCCGAAGCCCAGCGCCAGCATGCCCGGGTTCGCATCCCCGCCAAGCTGCGCTTCCTCGACGCCCAGCGCCAGGCCCACGATGTGAAGGTCGACGACCTCTCCGCTGGTGGCCTGAGCTTCCACACCAAGCAACCACTGTCGGTCGGCGACGTGCTGCGCGGACGGCTGCAGTTCACGGTCGACAACCTCGGCCTGTCGATGGACATCGAGTTCCAGGTGCGCTCCTACCACCCGGACAGCGGCCGTACCGGCGCGCAGTTCCAGAATCTC
This sequence comes from Pseudomonas sp. SMV7, assembly GCF_052041995.1. Taxonomy (NCBI): domain Bacteria; kingdom Pseudomonadati; phylum Pseudomonadota; class Gammaproteobacteria; order Pseudomonadales; family Pseudomonadaceae; genus Pseudomonas; species Pseudomonas sp. SMV7. The sequence goes on from NZ_JBKGGT010000031.1 coordinate 17,907, forward strand.
GAGCCACGCGACATCGCCACGCTGCGGCACATCATCACCACGCACCTGTCGGGTGAGCTGATCAGCGTCGGCGACGTGCTCAGCACCCTGCAACGCGACAACTTCACCAAGGCACGCAAACAGAAGGACGGCGGCAGCGGCCTGAGCGCCTTCGGCCGCCTCAAGGCGGTCACCGTCACCCTCGGCGTGTTCGTGGTCGGCGTCGCCGCCTTCGGCTTTGTCGCCAAGTCGCTGTATGGCATGTACTTCGTCAGCCACGCCGAAGCCGGTGTGGTGGCGGTGCCTACCACCAACATCACCATGCCACGCGACGGCACCGTGAGCAGCCTGGTCGACAGCGGCGGAATGATTGCCAAAGGTGCGCCACTGGCCACCTTCAGCACCAGCATGCTGGACATGCTCAAGGGCAACCTGGAAGACGCACAGCTGGAGCCGGCGAAGATCGAGGAACTGTTCGGCAAGCAGCTGTCCGGCACCCTCACCAGCCCCTGCGATTGCGTGGTCGCCCGCCAGCTGGTGGACAACGGCCAGTACGCGGCCAAGGGCCAACCGATCTTCCAGCTGATCCCGCGCACCACCAACCCGATGGTCGAGGCGCGCTTCAGCTACCGCCAGTTCGACGAGGTCAAGCCAGGTACCCGGGTCAACTTCCAGGTGGCCGGCGAAGACGAAGTGCGCACCGGCCAGATCGTCAGCAGCGCCAGCCTCAACAGCGACGACCTGGCCTCCGACATCCGCGTGCAGATCAAGCCCGACAGCACCCTGCCCGCCGAGCTCGCCGGGCGCCCGGCTTCGGTCAACAGCGACCGTGGCCCTTCGCTGAACTGGCTGATCGACAAAGCCATGGCCCGTGGGCTGTAAGAGGATCGTCGTATGATTCCCCACAAGAAAAGCGCGAGCCTGGGCCTGTGTGCCCTGGCTGCAGCCATCACCCTGGCCGGCTGTGCCGGCCTGCCTGACCAGCGCCTGGCCAACGAAGCCATGAAGCGCGGTGACACGGCATTGGCCGAGCGCAACTACAAGGCACTGGCCGACCTGGGCTACAGCGACGCGCAAGTGGGCCTGGCCGATATCAAGGTCGCCACCCGCGACCCGGCGAAAATCAAGGAAGCCGAGGCCACCTACCGCGCCGCGGCAGCGACCTCGCCGCGGGCCCAGGCGCGCCTTGGCCGCCTCTTGGTTGCCAAGCCCGACAGCACCCAGGCCGAGCGCGAGGAAGCCGAGACCCTGCTCAAGCAAGCCGCCGCGCAGGGCGAAGGCAACACCCTGATCCCGCTGGCGATGCTCTACCTGAGCTACCCGCAGAGCTTCCCCAAGGTCAATGCGCAGCAGCAGATCGACCAGTGGCGTGCCGCCGGCAACCCGGAAGCGGGCCTGGCCCAGATTCTGCTGTACCGCACCCAGGGCACCTATGACCAGCACCTGGGCGAGGTGGAAAAAATCTGCAAGGCCGCCCTCGACGCCACCGACATCTGCTACGTCGAACTGGCCACCGTGTACCAGAAGCGTGGACAGGCCGACCAGCAGGCTGCCCTGCTCGGCCAGCTCAAGGCTGCCTATGCCCGCGGTGCGGTACCGGCCACCCGGGTCGACAGCGTCGCCCGTGTCCTGGCCGACCGCAGCCTGGGCCAGACCGACGAGAAAACCGCCAAGGACCTGCTCGAGCAGGTAGCCCCGGCCAACCCGGCGTCCTGGGTCAGCCTGGCGCAGCTGGTGTACGACTTCCCCGAGCTGGGCGATACCGACCAGCTGATGGCCTACATCGACAAAGGCCGCGAAGCTGAACAGCCACGCGCCGAACTGTTGCTGGGCCGCCTCTACTACGAAGGCAAGACCCTGCCTGCCGATGCGGAAAAAGCCGAGCAACATCTGCAGGCCGCCGCCGACGCTGGCGAAGTCAGCGCCCATTACTACCTGGGGCAGCTGTACCGCCGTGGCTACCTGGGCAACGTCGAGCCACAGAAGGCCGTCGACCACCTGCTGGCCGCCGCCCGTGGCGGGCAGAACAGCGCCGACTATGCCCTGGCCCAGCTGTTCAGCGAAGGTCACGGCATTCGCCCGCAGCCGGGCAATGCCTGGGTATTCGCCCAGCTGGCCCAGGCCAACCCGACGCCGCAATCCGCTGAACTGCTGCAGCAACTCGACCAGCAACTCACGCCTGACCAGCGCAGCCAGGCGCAGACCCTGCTGGCGCAGGAGAAGCAGGCCCGCGGCAGCATGAACCAGGGCGCCAACAGCACCCTGGCCATCGAAGCCCTGCAAGACGACGAAAAAGAAGTAACCGGTGAGGACTCGCTATGACGCTCAATCCCTTCGTGAAAGCCGGCATCGGCCTGAGCTTCGCCCTGCTGTGGTCCTGCCCGACCCTGGCGGAAATGACCGCTGAAAAGAACTTCGGCCTGGATGTGAAAATCACCGGCCAGTCGGAAGACGACCGCGACCTGGGTACCCGCTCTGGCGGCGACGTCAGCGGCCTGGGCCTCGACCTGCGCCCTTGGGTATATGGCGAGCGCGGCAACTGGAGCGCCTATGCCATGGGCCAGGCCGTCACTGCCACCGACACCATCGAAACCGACACCCTGCGCCAGAACGACGACGGCACCACCACCGATACCGCCGCCGACGGCCGCGAGCAGGACAAGAGCTACCTGGCCATGCGCGAATTCTGGGTCGGCTACAGCGGCCTCACCGCCTACCCCGGCGAGCAGCTGCGTTTCGGTCGCCAGCGCCTGCGCAGCGACGACGGCATGTGGCGTGACACCAACATCGAGGCGCTGAACTGGACCTTCGATACCACCCTGCTCAAGGCCGACCTGGGCGTAGCCCAGCGCTTCAGCGAATACCGTACCGACCTCACCGAGCTGGCCCCGGAAGATAAGGACCGCACGCACCTCTACGGCAACGTCGCCACGCAGTGGACCCCTGGCCACTGGGTCGGCGTCCGCGCCCACCACACCCATGACGGTGGCAGCCTGAAGAACCCGGGCGAAACCGTCGATGCGCTGGACAAGACCCGCACCGGCGACCTGACCTGGCTGGGCCTGGAAGCCAACAGCGATGCCTACAACTGGCGCAACGACCACACCGTCAACTACTGGGGCAGTGTCACCTGGCTGACCGGTGACCGCGACACCCTCAGCAGCCAGGTGGTGGGCGACCAGACCGTGGCCACCGGCAAGCAGAGCGGCGACGTCAACGCCTGGGCCACCGACCTTGGCATCCGTGTGCGCCTCGACCCGCAGTGGCAGGTCGGTGCGGCCTACGCCCGCGGCAGCGGCGGTGGCGGCGACGACGGTTCGAGCAACTACGAGCAGACCGGTCTGGAGAGCAACCGCTCCAACTACACCGGTACCCGTTCGCGCGTGCACCGCTTCGGTGAAGCCTTCCGTGGCGAGCTGGGCAACCTGCAGGCGGCCACCCTGTTCGCCTCCTGGCAGCTGCGCGACGACTACGACGCCAGCTTCATCTACCACAAGTTCTGGCGCGTCGATGACAGCCAGAACATCGGCTCCAGCGGCATCAACGCGGTGGTCAACGACAACGGCGTGAACCGTCCGCTGGTCGATGGCGAAAAAGACCTTGGCCAGGAAATGGACGTGGTCGTGACCAAGTACTTCAAGCAAGGCCTGCTGCCGGCTTCGATGAGCCAGGCCATCGACGAACCATCCGCCCTGGTGCGCCTGCGTGCCGGCGTGTTCAAGCCGGGCGACGCCTACGGCAAGGAAGCGGACTCGTACATGCACCGCGCCTTCGTCGACGTGATCTGGCGCTTCTGAGGCCGGTAGGGGACTTACCGTTATGAACCTTCACCCGCACCTACGTCACAGCCTGCTGGCCAGCGCCTTGCTGCTGGCCGCAGGCCTGGCCGTCGCCGCCGAGCCCAAGACGATCGTCAAGGAGCTGCAGCAGGCCAAGACCTACACGGTCTCCAGTGCACCGGTCGAGCCACTGCACATGGACCCGCCAAAGCTGCCCGACCTGACCGGCTACACCGCCGAGGCGGTACAGAAGAAGATCGACCGCCGTCACAAGGGCAAGGTCAGCCTGCGCCGCATGTTCCAGGAGGACACCCTCAAGGAGTTCGTCGGTGGCGACAACAAGGCAGCCGAGTGGGTCCAGCGCCAGCATGGCATTCCGCAGGCGATCTTCGTCGATGACGGGCATGTCGACCTGGTCGAACTGAGCAAGAAGGTACCCAGGCAGTACCTCAGCGAAGTAGAGCCGGGCGTGTACCTGGCGCGCCTGCCGATCGTGGTCGGGCAGAAGGGCATCCTCGAGATCGACGGCAAGGTCAAGCAGCTGCGCCTGTCCCAGGAGGGCGGTTCGTTCCTGGTCAACGACGGCAAGCTGTTCGTCACCGATACCCAGGTGACCGCCTGGCGCGAAAAGGACAACGGCCCGGCGACCTTCCGCTCGCCCAAGGAATTCCGCCCGTTCCTGCTGTCGTGGGGTGGCACCGAGACCTACATCGTCAACAGCAAGATGGCCAGCTTCGGCTATGCCAAGTCCAAGTCGTACGGGGTGAGTATCTCGCAGTACACGCCGAACATGGCCAAGCGCATGGGCCGCCCGGAACCCACCGGCTGGATCATCGGCTCGGAATTCAGCGACATGTGGTACGGCTTCTACTGCTACGAGACCCAGGACTTCGTGGTCAAGGACAACACCTACCGCGACAACATCGTCTACGGCATCGACCCGCACGACCGCTCGCACCGTCTGATCATCGCCGGCAACACCGTGTACGGCACCAAGAAGAAGCACGGCATCATCATTTCGCGTGAGGTCAACGACAGCTGGATCATCAACAACAAGAGCTACGACAACAAGCTCTCCGGCGTGGTGATCGACCGTAACAGCGTCAACAACCTGATTGCCTACAACGAGATCTACCGCAACCACACCGACGGCATCACCTTGTACGAAAGCGGCGACAACCTGATCTGGGGCAACAAGCTGATCAACAACCGCCGCCACGGCATCCGCGTGCGTAACAGCGTGAACATCCGCCTGTACGAGAACGTCGCCATGGCCAACGGCCTGGTGGGTGTGTACGGCCACATCAAGGACCTGTCCGACACCGACCGTGACATCGCTCTCGACCCGTTCGACACCAAGGTATCGCTGATCCTGGTCGGTGGCGAACTGGCTGCCAACGGCTCCGGCCCGCTGTCGATCGACTCGCCGCTGTCGGTCGAGCTGTACAAGGTGTCCATGCTCGCCCCACGCAAGGCCAGCGGCATCAGCCTCAACGGCGTGCTGGGTGAGCGCCAGGACGAAATCCTCGACCTGCTGGTCCGCCAGAAAAAGGCTGTGCTGATCGACCCGGTCGAACGCCAGACCGAAATGATCGAATAAGGAAGCCCAGACCATGACTCCACACCTGATGAAACTGCTGGGCCTGTCCACTGCCCTCCTGGCCATCAGCCAGGGCGTGAGCGCCGACGACGTGAAGGCCCCGACCTTCACCGCCGAACCTTGCTGCCAGCTGTGCCCGGAAGCGCACGACCCCAGCCGCTACACCACCCGCTACCAGCAGAACTTCACCACGCTGGTGCAGGCCCAGGGTGACTGGCTGTTCCGTACCCGCGAAGACCTGCGCACCGAGTTCACCACCACCCCGGCCGGCTACAAGCGCCTGCAGCAGGTGCACGACGCGTTCAAGAAGCGCGGCGTGGAACTGGTAGTGGTGTACCAGCCGACCCGTGGCCTGGTGAACCGCAACATGCTCAACCCGGCGGAAAAAGCTGCCTTCGACTACCAGAAGGCGTTGGGCAACTACCAGGCCATGCTCAAGCGCTTCGCCAGCATGGGCTACAACGTGCCCGACCTGTCGCCGCTGACCAACGAACAGCTGGCCGCCGCCGACCAAGGCAAGGACTTCTACTTCCGCGGCGACCAGCACTGGACGCCATACGGTGCCGAGCGCGCGGCGAAAATCGTGGCCGAAACCGTGCACAAGATGCCGGCTTTCGAAGGTATCCCGCGCAAGGAATTCGAGACGAAGAAGTCCGGCCGCATGGGCAAGACCGGCACCCTGCACAACGTTGCCGGCCAGCTCTGCGGCACCAGCTATGCAGTCCAGTACATGGACCAGTTCACCACCGAGCCGAAAGGCTCCGACGGTGGCGGTGACGACCTGTTCGGTGACGCTGGCAACGCCCAGATCACCCTGGTCGGCACCAGCCACAGTGGCAAGAACTACAACTTCGCCGGCTTCCTGCAACAGTACATCGGTGCCGATGTGCTCAACGTCGCCTTCCCCGGCGGTGGCCTGGAAGGCTCGATGATCCAGTACCTGGGCAGCGAGGAATTCAAGAAGAACCCGCCGAAGATCCTGATCTGGGAGTTCTCCCCGCTGTACCGCCTGGACCAGGAAACCATCTGGCGGCAGATCCTCGGCCTGCTCGACGACGGCTGCGATAACCGCCCGGCGCTGATGAGCGCGAGCACCACCCTCAAGCCCGGCAAGAACGAGTTGATGGTGAACGGCAAGGGCGGCGTGATCAAGGACCTGGTCAACCGCAACATCCAGATGGACGTGAAGTTCGAGGACCCGTCGGTGAAAGTCCTGCAGGCCACCCTCTGGTACCTCAACGGCCGCCACGAGGACATCAAGCTGGAAAAACCGGAAACCGCCGAGACCGATGGCCGTTTCGTCTTCCAGATGCGCGAAGACGAGGACTGGGCCAGCCAGGGCCTGCTGGCCTTCGAGGTACAGGGCCCGGAAAGCGGTACCCAGAAGGTCGAGGCCAAGCTCTGCAAACGCAACAACTTCGCCGTGCCCGCGCAGACCGCGCAGGCCGGCCAGTGAGGCGACCATGACTGCGTTCAAGCGAATTTTCCGCCCTGCCCTGCTCGCCCTGGCCTTGTGCGGCAGTGCCGCGCACGCCGCGCTGGTACCGCCGCAGGGGTACTACGAAGGGATCGAAAAGCTCAAGACCGGCGACGGTAACTTCCGCTGCGAAGCTGTGCCCAAGCCGTACACCGGGGCCCTGCAGTTCCGCAGCAAGTACGAAGGTTCGGACAAGGCGCGGGCCACCCTCAACGTCAGCTCGGAAAAGGCCTTTCGCAAGTCGACCGAGGACATCACCACCCTTGAAAGAGGCGTGAGCAAGATGATCGGCCAGTACATGCGCGATGGCCGCCCGGCACAGCTCGAGTGTGCCCTGGCCTGGCTGGGCAGCTGGGCACGTGCCGATGCGTTGATGTCCACCGACTACAACCACACCGGCAAGTCGATGCGCAAATGGGCGCTGGGCAGCATGAGCGGTTCATGGCTGCGCCTGAAGTTCTCCAACTCGCAGCCACTGGCTGCGCACCAGGCCGAGGCCGAACTGATCGAGAAATGGTTCGCCCGCCTTGCCGAGCAGACCGTGCGCGACTGGAGCGACCTGCCGCTGGAGAAGATCAACAACCACAGCTACTGGGCGGCCTGGGCAGTGATGGCCACCGCCGTGGCCACCGACCGTCGCGACCTGTTCGACTGGGCCGTGAAGGAATACCGGATTGGTGCCAACCAGGTCGATGCGCAGGGCTTCCTGCCCAACGAGCTCAAGCGCAAGCAACGCGCCCTGGCCTACCACAACTACGCCCTGCCGCCGCTGGCGATGATCGCCAGTTTCGCCCAGGTCAACGGCGTGGATGTGCGCGGCGAGAACGACAACGCCCTGCAGCGCCTGGCGCAGCGGGTGCTGGCCGGGGTCAAGGACCCGAGCACGTTCAAGGCGCGCAATGGCGAGAAGCAGGACATGCAAGACCTGAAGATCGACAGCAAGTACTCGTGGATGGAGCCCTATTGCAGCCTGTATGCGTGCAGCGGCGACACCCTGCAACGCAAGCGCGGGATGCAGCCGTTCAACAGCTTCCGGCTGGGCGGCGACCTGACCCGGGTCTACGACCCGAGCGCAGAGAGCAAGAAATGAGTTGAACCCCTTTGGGGGCGGAACCTGTGGGAGCGGGCATGCCCGCGAAGAAGGCCCCGCGGTGCATGGCAAGGGCTTCGCCCTTGTTCGCGGGCATGCCCGCTCCCACAGGTACCAAGGCTTCCCCCACTTTTTTCAGTGGGGGGTTTGGGGGGCGTTGTGCCCCGGATGCTGTAAACAAAAAGGAGAACCGGGATGGTCTTCTCGTCCAACGTGTTCCTGTTCCTGTTCTTGCCGATCTTCCTCGGCTTGTACTACTTGAGCGGGCAACGTTATCGCAACCTGTTGCTGCTGGTCGCCAGCTACATCTTCTACGCCTGGTGGCGAGTGGACTTCCTGGCATTGTTCGCCGGGGTCACCCTGTGGAACTACTGGATCGGCCTGAAAGTCGGCGCCGCCGGTGTCCGCACCAAGCCCGCCCAGCGCTGGCTGCTGCTCGGCGTGGGTGTCGACCTGGCGATCCTCGGCTACTTCAAGTACGCCAACTTCGGCGTCGACAGCCTGAACGCGATCATCACCTCGTTCGGCCTGGAGCCGTTCATCCTCACCCACGTGCTGCTGCCGATCGGTATCTCGTTCTACATCTTCGAGTCGATCAGCTACATCATCGACGTGTACCGCGGCGACACCCCGGCCACCCGCAACCTGATCGACTTTGCCGCATTCGTGGCGATCTTCCCGCACCTGATCGCCGGCCCCGTGCTGCGCTTCAAGGACCTGGTCGACCAGTTCAACAACCGTACCCACACCCTGGACAAGTTCTCCGAAGGCTGTACCCGCTTCATGCAGGGCTTCATCAAGAAAGTGTTCATCGCCGACACCCTGGCCGTCGTCGCCGACCACTGCTTCGCCCTGCAGAACCCGACTACCGGCGATGCCTGGCTCGGCGCCCTGGCCTACACCGCGCAGCTGTATTTCGACTTCAGCGGCTACAGCGACATGGCCATCGGCCTGGGCCTGATGATGGGCTTCCGCTTCATGGAGAACTTCAAGCAGCCGTACATCAGCCAGTCGATCACCGAGTTCTGGCGGCGCTGGCACATCAGCCTGTCGACCTGGCTGCGCGACTACCTGTACATCACCCTGGGCGGTAACCGCAAAGGCACCTTCAACACCTACCGCAACCTGTTCCTGACCATGCTGCTGGGCGGTCTGTGGCACGGCGCCAACTTCACCTACATCATCTGGGGCGCGTGGCATGGCATGTGGCTGGCCATCGAGCGCGCACTGGGCATCGACACCAACCCGCAGCGCTTCAACCCGGTGAAGTGGGCCTTCACTTTCCTGCTGGTGGTGGTCGGCTGGGTGATCTTCCGCGCCGAAAACCTGGAAGTGGCCGGCCGCATGTACGGCGCCATGTTCAGCTTCGGCGACTGGCAGCTGTCGGAGCTCAACCGCGCCCAGCTCACCGGCCTGCAAGTCGCCACCCTGGTGGTTGCCTACATCACCCTGGCGTTCTTCGGCCTGCGTGACTTCTATCGCAACGCCAGGCCGACGCCCAAGGCCACCCCGGTGGCGGTCAACGCCGACGGCTCGATCGGCCTGGACTGGACCCGCGTGATGACCCGCGCCCTGGTGCTGCTGCTGTTCGTGGCCTCGATCCTCAAGCTTTCGGCGCAGAGCTACTCGCCGTTCCTCTACTTCCAGTTCTGAGGTGGATGACATGACCCGCACCTTACGCATCACCTATTCACTGTCGTTCCTCGGCCTGCTGGTAGGCATGGGCGTGTGGTCGACCGGTGGCCTGCAAAGTTTCCAGCGCACCGAGCAGATGAGCCTGCTCAACGGCAAGCTGGCCAAGGCCGCCGAGACCCACTACGACGAACACTTCCCGATCAAGCGCCTGGGCACCAACCTGTGGGCGGCGATGGATTTCAAGCTGTTCAATGAAGGCCGCCCCGGTGTGGTACTGGGCCGCGACCAGTGGCTGTTCAGCGACGAAGAATTCAAGCCCACCGCCGGGGCCGAGCAACTGATGGCCGAAAACCTGGCGCTGATCCGTGGCGTGCGCGACACCTTGCAGCAGCACGGCAGCCAGCTGGTGCTGGCGATCGTGCCGGCCAAGGCACGGGTATACGTCGAATACCTGGGCAAGGAACTGCCGACCAGCCTGCATGGCGACCTGTACAACCAGTTCCACGCCCAGGCACGCCAGGCCAACGTGTTCGCCCCGGACCTGATGGCACCGCTTGAACAGGCCAAGGCCCGTGGCCAGGTGTTCCTGCGCACCGATACCCACTGGACGCCGATGGGCGCCGAAGTGGCAGCACAGGCGCTGGCCGAAGCGGTCAGCCGGCAAAACCTGCTCAACGGTGAGCCACAGACGTTCGTCACCGAAGCCGGCAGCACCGCGCCGTACAAGGGCGACCTGACCAACTTCCTGCCACTGGACCCGCTGTTCAGCAACCTGCTGCCGGCACCGGACAACCTGCAGAAGCGCACCACCCGCCCGGTCGAAGCCGAGGATGAAGCCGGTGACGCACTGTTCGCCGACAAGCAGATCCCGGTTGCCCTGGTGGGCACCAGCTATAGCGCCAACCCGCACTGGAACTTCCTCGGTGCGCTGCAGCAGGCCCTGCGCAGCGACGTGGCCAACTACGCCGAAGACGGCCACGGCCCGCTGCTGCCAATGCTCAAGTACCTGCAAAGCGATGCCTTCAAGACCGCCGCACCGCAAGTGGTGGTGTGGGAATTCCCCGAACGTTATCTGCCAATGAAGAACGACCTCAGCAGCTTCGACCCGCAGTGGATCGCGCAGCTGAAGAACTCCCGTAAATCCGAAGAAAACCTGGCCTTGTCGTCCACCCGGACGAACCACTGATAGAGAGGAACACGCCAATGACTACCAAAACTTCCATTGCCAAAGCCCTCACCCTCGCGGCCGGCCTGTCCCTGGCCTCGGTGCAGGCATTCGCCGGTGCCGACGCCGCGCTGTACGGCCCTAGCGCACCAAAAGGTTCGACCTTCGTGCGCCTGTACAACGCCTCCAGCACCCCGACTGCAGCCTCGGTCGGCAACACCCAGATCAAGCAGGTTGGCGCCCAGGCCAGCAGCGATTTCAGCTTCCTCCCAGGCGGTGACTACACCGCCCAGGTTGGCGGCAAGAGCGTGCCGGTCAAGCTGGCCTCGGACAAGTACTACACCCTGGTAAACAACGCCAATGGCAGCCCGAAGCTGATCGAAGAACCGCCGTTCAAGAACAAGCAGAAAGCCCTGGTTCGCGTGCAGAACCTGAGCGACCAGCAACTGACCCTGAAGACTGCCGACGGCAAGACCGAAGTGGTCAAGCCGGTTGCCGCCAATGGCCGTGGCGAGCGTGAGATCAACCCGGTCAAGGTCAACCTGGCGCTGTACCAAGGAGACAAGAAAGTGGGTGACCTCAAACCGGTCGCCCTGGAGCGCGGCGAAGCCGCAGTGCTGTACGTAACGGGTTCCGGCAACGCCTTGTCGCCGGTGTGGGTAACTCGCCCCGTGGCTAGCAACTGATTCCACTGCCTCTCAACGACTATTGGAGAAACATGATGATCCCGGTAATTCTTTCTGGTGGTAGCGGTTCCCGTCTGTGGCCTCTGTCGCGCAAGCAGTTCCCCAAGCAGTTCCTGGCCCTGACCGGTGAACACACCTTGTTCCAGCAAACCCTGGAACGCCTGGTGTTCGAAGGCATGGACACGCCGATCGTGGTCTGCAACAAGGACCACAAGTTCATCGTCCAGGAGCAACTGGCCGCGCTGAAGCTGGAAACCCAGGGCATCCTGATGGAGCCGTTCGGCCGCAACACCGCCCCGGCGGTGGCCATGGCGGCGATGAAACTGGTCAACGAAGGCCGCGACGAGCTGATGCTGGTGCTGCCGGCCGACCATGTGATCGATGACCAGAAGGCCCTGCAACGTGCCCTGGCCCTGGCCACCGTGGCCGCCGAACGTGGCGAGATGGTGCTGTTCGGCGTACCGGCGACCAAGCCGGAAACCGGCTATGGCTACATCCGTTCCAGCCAGGACGCCCTGCTGCCTGAAGGCGTGGCCCGTGTGGCGCAGTTTGTCGAGAAGCCCGACGAGAAACGCGCCGCCGAATTCGTCCAGGCCGGTGGCTACTTCTGGAACAGCGGCATGTTCCTGTTCCGTGCCAGCCGCTTCCTCGAAGAACTGAAAAAGCACGACGGCGACATCTACGATACCTGCGTGCTGGCCCTGGAGCGCAGCCGTGAAGACGGCGATGTGCTGACCATCGACGAAGCCACCTTCGCCTGCTGCCCGGACAACTCCATCGACTACGCGGTGATGGAAAAGACCCAGCGCGCTTGCGTGGTGCCGATGTCGGCCGGCTGGAGCGACGTGGGCTGCTGGTCGTCGCTGTGGGAAGTGCACGAGAAGGACGACAACGGCAACGTCACCAAAGGCGACGTGGTGGTGCAGGACAGCCACAACTGCATGATCCACGGCAACGGCAAGCTGGTATCGGTGATCGGCCTGGAAAACATCGTGGTAGTCGAGACCAAGGACGCGATGATGATTGCCCACAAGGACAAGGTCCAGGGCGTCAAGCAGATGGTCAAGACCCTCGACGAGCAGGGCCGTACCGAGACCCAGAACCACCTGGAAGTGTACCGCCCATGGGGCTCGTACGACTCGGTGGACATGGGCGGCCGCTTCCAGGTCAAGCACATTACCGTCAAGCCGGGCGCCAGCCTGTCGCTGCAGATGCACCACCACCGCGCCGAGCACTGGATCGTGGTGTCCGGCACCGCCGAGGTGACCTGTGACGAGAACGTGTTCCTGCTGACCGAGAACCAGTCGACCTACATCCCGATCGCCTCGGTGCACCGCCTGCGCAACCCGGGCAAGATCCCGCTGGAGATCATCGAGGTGCAATCCGGCAGCTACCTGGGCGAGGATGACATCGAGCGTTTCGAGGATGTGTACGGGCGTACCTCCACGCCGATCGAGCGTGGCGTTTCGGTGAAGACCATCGCGCAGTAAGCAAGACCCCGGGGCCGCTTTGCGGCCCTATCGCGACGCAAGGCCGCTCCCACAGGGATCGCATGTTCCACTGCATTATCGATCCCTGTGGGAGCGGCCTTGCGTCGCGATTGGAGGGCGCAGCCCTCCCCGCTTTTGAGCCCACTCCCATTTCGGGCTACGATGGTCAGACCCCGCGCAACCAAGGTCTGCAAGCCCCATGATCATCGGTGCCTTCCTCATCCTCACCTGGCTGGTGCTGCTGTTGCGCTATCCGGCCAAGGCCCTGCCGATCTCGCTGGCTGCCGTATGTGGCCTGGGCCTGGTGGCTCTGTTCGTCGTCTGGCAGGACACCCGCGAAACCTCGCAACTGGCCCGCCTGGACCTGCGCCTGAACTACGCCCCCGAACACTGCCCTGCCGACCGTGCCCTGCAAGTACGCATGAAGAACGGCAACGACGTGCCGCTGAGCGAATTGCGCTGGCGGGTGGCGGCGTATGCGCCGGGCGATACCGTGAACCTGGCCGAGAATACCTACAACGCCCCGCGCTACCGCGGGCCGGGTGAACTGCAGCCGGGGGCCGAGTGGAAGGACTGCCTGCCACTGCCACCACTGCGCTCCGGGTACCGGCCGCAGACCCTGGAATTTCGGGCCGAGCACCTGCAAGGTACGTTTGCCAATTGATCTATTGACTGTGCCGGCCT
>NZ_JBKGGT010000032.1:0-26134 GCF_052041995.1 Pseudomonas sp. SMV7
GTTGTGCAGTTCCTGTGGGAGCGGGCGTGCCCGCGAAAGGGCCGGTAAAGGATAACCCGGCTCGCCCGTCAGAACTTGTAGGAAGCCGCCAGGTAGGTCTGCGCACTGCTGGTCAGGCGCAGGGTGCCGTCCTTCGGCCCGCCATGTGCGCCCACTTCGGTGGCGGCATTGCTGCGCAGGTAACGATAGCCCAGCTCGACCGAAGCCTGGTCGGTGATGTCCTGGATGACGCCGGCCTGCAGGCCGTAGGCATACCCGTAGTCGGTATCGCGGCTCGCACCTGGCGAGTCCTGGGTCAGCTTGGTGACGCCCAGGCTGCCACCGCCGAACAGCTTGGTGGTGTCGCCTACCGGCAGGAACAGGTCATAGCTGCCCAGCAGGTTCTCCTGGCGCAGCTTGAGGCCACTGTGGTCGCCCGAGACGTTGTCATAGGTCATGTAGTAGCGGCCCTGGTCATTGATCTTGCCCAGGCGCACGCCCCAGGTGTCATCCTTGCCGATGATGCCGTCGGCGTCGAGGTGGTCGGTGTTGCGCTGCAACAGGCCGGACTTGCGAACCTTGTCGCTGGTCTGGCCATAGGTCAGGCTGGCGAAGTTGTCGTCAGCGGCCTGGGCCGAGGTGATGCCAGCGGCGCAGACGGCCATCGCGGCGAGCAGGGTATTGAAGGTTTTCATGGCTGGATACTCCAGTTGGGTGCGCTGTTACGGTCTGGAAGCTAGAGTAAGCAGGGCACCCTGAACCGCGACTGAACCCTGGCTGAACACCGGCTGAACGAACTGTTTGCAAGAACAAGGAGTAGTGACCATGCGCGCCCTGCTGGCCCTGACCCTGATGTGCAGCGCCGCCCTCGCCCAAGCGGCGGTACAAACCCGCGAGATCCCCTACCAGGACGCCGATGGCAATCGCCTGGTTGGCTACTACGCCTATGACGACGCCGTCGAAGGCAAACGCCCCGGCATCGTCGTGGTGCATGAATGGTGGGGGCTGAACGACTACGCCAAGCGCCGTGCCCGCGACCTGGCGGCGCTGGGCTACAACGCGCTGGCCATCGACATGTATGGCGATGGCAAGCACACCGAGCACCCCGCCGATGCCCAGGCGTTCATGGCCGAGGCGCTGAAGGACCCGAAAGCGGCCGAGCGCCGCTTCGACGCCGGGCTGGAACTGCTGAAACTGCAGCCCAATACCAACAAGCATCAACTGGGGGCGGTAGGTTACTGCTTCGGTGGCAAGGTGGTGCTGGATGCCGCGCGGCGCGGTGAGAAGCTGGATGGCGTGGTGAGCTTCCACGGCGCGCTGGCCACGCAGACCCCGGCCAGGCCCGGCGTGGTGCGGGCGGATATCCTGGTCGAACATGGTGCGGCGGACAGCATGGTGACCCCGCAGCAGGTAGCCGAGTTCAAGGCTGAAATGGATGCGGCGAAGGTCAATTACCAGTTCGTCAGCATCGACGGGGCCAAGCACGGGTTTACCAACCCGGACGCGGACCGCTTGAGCCATGGCGGGCATGGCGGGCCGGATATCGGCTACAACAAGGCAGCGGATGAAAGCTCCTGGGCGGACATGCAGGCGTTCTTCAAGAAGGTCTTCAAGTAGACAACGCGAGGGGCCGCTTTGCGGCCCCATCTCCCACGCCGCCGCCTCGGCTGGCACAATAGCCCCATGAATACACTCCCTGCCTGCTGCGCCCCTCTCCAGCACCACTGGCCCCTACCCCGCCCATTGCCCGGGGCGGTGCTGGTCAGTTGCGCCTTCGACCCCAGCCGTCTGGCACCCGACGACTTCCAGCGTGCCGGGGTGGTGCCAAGCGCCAGCCTGCAGCGCTCGGTAGCCAAGCGCCAGGCCGAGTACCTGGCCGGCCGGGTCTGCGCCCGCGCTGCACTGCAGCGCCTGGACGGCCGGGACTACGTGCCTGGCACCCACGAAGACCGCTCGCCGATCTGGCCCGCCGGCATCCACGGCTCGATCACCCATGGCAAGGGCTGGGCCGCCGCCGTGGTCGCTGCCGAGGGCAGTTGCCAGGGCCTGGGCCTGGATCAGGAGGCGCTGCTGGACGATGAACGCGGCGAACGGCTGATGGGCGAAATCCTCACCCCGGCCGAACTCGAACGCCTGGACCGCAACCAGCTCGGCCTGGCCGTGACCTTGACCTTCTCGCTGAAGGAAAGCCTGTTCAAGACCCTCTACCCGCTGACCCAGCAACGCTTCTATTTTGAGCACGCCGAAGTGCTGGAATGGTCCACTGAAGGCCTGGCCCGCCTGCGCCTGCTCACTGACCTGTCGCCGCAGTGGCGGCAGGGTGCCGAGCTGCAGGGCCAGTTCTGCCTGCAGGACGGCCACCTGCTGAGCCTGGTCAGCGTCTGATCGTCACGCCGGTGGCTGCTGCCGTGGCCAGTTCAGGCTGAAGCAGGCACCGCCCAGCGCGGCACTGCGCCCCACCGTAGCCCGGCCGGCGTGCCAGTAGATGATGCGCCGCACGATCGACAGGCCCAGGCCATGCCCGCCCGAGGCGCGGGTACGGCTGTCATCGAGTCGGGTGAACGGCGTGAAGATGCGGTCCCAGACGCCCTCGGGAATGCCCGGGCCGTCGTCTTCCACGTCGATGCGACAGCGCTGTTGCCCCAACTGGTAGCTCAGGCGCACCTCGCCCTCGGCATGGCGCATGGCGTTGCCCACCAGGTTCTGCAGGGCCCGGTGCAGGTAGCGCGGCTCGGCCTCGACCCAGGCGCCTTCGGTATCGGCGCCCTGGCATTCACCGCGTAATACGCGTACCCCGGCCCGCAGCGGCGCCAGTTCTTCGATCACCCGCGCGAACAAGGCATCCAGGTCGACCCGCTCGAACTTCAGCGCCGGTGCCCCCTGCTCCAGGCGGGCATAGGTGAGCATTTCGTCGACCAGCTTGTCGAGGTCCTGGATATCCCCGTCCATGCCAGCCAGGTGCTTGGCCCGGGCCTGTTCGGTAGTTGCGCTTTCGATCATCTCCAGGCCAAAGCGCAGGCGTGCCACCGGCGTGCGCAGCTCATGGGAAACCGCACGCACCAGCTCGCGCTGCATGCTCAGCGAGCGCTGCAGGTGCTCGGCCATGCCATTGAACGCTGCCGCCAGGCGCCCTACCGAGTCGGCATCGTCGGCTGGCACGCGGGTGTCCAGGCTGCCCTGGGCAATGCGCGTGGCAGCCACTTCCAGGCCGGAAACGCGCCGTTCCAGCTGACGCACCAGCAGGTAGACCACCAGGCCGATCAGGCACAGGCCGAGGAAGGCGATCAGGATCAGCAGCTGGGGAGGATAAGGATTGAGCTGGTACAGCGGGCCGATTTCCAGGACCCAGGGCGAACCGGCCAAGCCGGCGAAGACGCGGATCGAGTCGCCATCCTTGCCCAGCGCCATCACCGTATCGCCCTCCTCGACCCGGCGCCGCTGGTCGTCGTCCAGGCTCACCCGCTCGATGCGCTGCAGGGCCACGCCAAAACCAAAGCCCTTGTCGCGCTTGAGCTGCTCCAGGCGCTGTTGCTGTTCCGTCACCGGGTAGCGCACCAGCTCGTCGGCCAGCAGGTACAGGGTGGCCCGCGCCAGTTGCTCGCTGACCTGCCGGACCTCGGCGACCAGCAGCACATCCTGCTGGCCAACCTTGCGCAATACCTGGGCGGCGTGCGGGCCGGTCTTTTCGACGACCACCAGGCCGCGGCCCAGACGCGCCCGCTGGCCGCCATCCAGCGCCCGCGCGGTGATTGGCTGCAGGGTCAGCGGCACCCCGAGCAGGCGCTCCCACATCAGCAGCGAGCGCTTGCGCTCGGTGTCGTTCTGCAGGGCCAGGTTGTCGGCCATCAGGCTGAAGGTACCCTGGGCCAGACGCTCGCGATGCTGGGCGGCACGCACCTCGTTGACCAGGTGCAGGCTCAGCGCCCCGAGCAGGGCCACCAGCACCAGCACGGCCAGCATGCCGCCGTAGATGCGCAGGAAGATCGAGTTGTTCATGGCGCCTCGCCGACGAACAGGTAGCCCTTGCTGCGCAGGGTCTTGATCAACCTTGGCTGGAGCGGGTCGTCGCCGATCTTGGGGCGAATCTTGGAAATGCGGATGTCGATGGAACGGTCCTGGCCGTCGTAGCCGACGCCGCGCAACGCGGTGAAGATCTGCTCGCGGGTCAGCACCCGGCCGGCGTTGCTGGCCAGCAACCAGAGCAGGTCGAATTCGGCGCCGGTCAGTTCGATCAGCTGTTCGCCCAGGCGCGCCTCGCGCAGGCGGTTGTCGATGCGCAGGGCACCGAAGGCCAGCGCCTGGGGTTTGCTGTCCGCTGCCTCGCTGCGGCGCAGCAGGGCCTGGATGCGCGCCAGCAGCAGGCGGGGGCGGACCGGTTTGCACACGTAGTCGTCGGCCCCCAGGTCCAGGCCCTGGACCTGGTCGAGCTCGTCGCTGCGGGCGGTGAGCATGAGGATCGGCCCGGGGTACTGGCTGCGCACCCGCCGGCAGATGCTCAGGCCATCCTCGCCGGGCAGCATGAGGTCGAGGATGACCAGGTCGGGCTGGCCGTCGACGATGCGCCGCGCGGCACGCGCGCCGTCGCCTTCGACGCTGACCTCGAAGCCGTTGGCCTGCAGGTACTCGGCGGTGAGCTCGGCCAGGCGCTGGTCGTCTTCGACGATGAGGATGCGGGGTGCGGGGTGGTCCATGGCTTGTGCCTTTGTTTGTTGTTTTTCTGTGGCCTGTGCCGGCCCCTTCGCGGGCTCGCCCGCTCCCACAAGGACCGCGCCGCGTTCAAGGCTTGCACAGTACCTGTGGGAGCGGGCGTGCCCGCGAAGAGGCCAGTGCAGGAAACATGACCCTTTAACCAGAAGGCAACATCTGCTTCGGATACTACGTCCCGCCCCCGGCACTGCCAAGCCGCCCGGCGGCCCCTCGACTGAACCGTTTTTTGTGATAGGGTTCGCGCCCGAAAAATTCTGCCCAGGGGCAGCAGAACGCAGAAAAATACTGCAAACCACTTGGCACTAGGCCTACAGCGAATACCCACCATTCACTCACAAAGTACGCACAAGTTATCCACAGGCGATCGCCTTGCAAAGCCCCCGATACCGCATTATCTTGTATCCCGATCGCAGCGAACCACTAGATATTGGGGTTCGTGCAAAATCACACACAAAAGTCAACCCGCAAAATCAAGCGATTTTTGCGGCTGAGCTTCACGTGATTCCAGCAGCCAAACCGCTCCTGCGGAGGCGACCGAGGCAAGCCCTTCCAGGGCCTTGTTCGGGCATGGGTGTGGCAGGCCAGGCCTGGCATCCATCAGCAACAGTTTTTGGGCACGGCCCAGAACCTTTGACTTCGGCCAGGGAGCGGCAAGCCATTGCCCCTTATTCCTGAGTCTGTCCCGAAGTCGGTACGCCCGTGCGGGCGGATGCGCATGCGTTTGCGCAGCCCCCGCCAGGCCATCGGGCAAGTGGACGGAACGGTGGGCGCCCAAAAGGCGCCTGAACAATATAGAAACTGTGGAGACACCCACCCATGCAAACCGATACGACTCGCGAGAACCCGCAGGCCAAGGTGCCGCAGGCCGCCGATTCCACCCAGGATCTGGCTGCCACCGCGCCCGGCCAACTGCGCGTGATCAAGCGTAACGGCACTGTCGTCCCCTACACCGACGACAAGATCACCGTGGCCATCACCAAGGCGTTCCTCGCAGTTGAAGGCGGTACCGCCGCCGCTTCGTCGCGCATCCACGACACCGTTGCACGCCTGACCGAGCAGGTCACCGCCACGTTCAAGCGTCGCATGCCATCGGGTGGCACCATCCACATCGAAGAAATCCAGGACCAGGTCGAACTGGCCCTGATGCGCGCCGGCGAGCAGAAAGTCGCCCGTGACTACGTGATCTACCGCGAGCAGCGCGCCAAGGAGCGTGCCACTCGCGTCAACACCGAAGCCGTGGTCGAGCCGCACCCAAGCATTCGCATCACCCTGGCCGACGGCAGCCTGGCGCCGCTCGACATGGCCCGCCTGAACACCATCATCAGCGAAGCCTGCGAAGGCCTGGCCGAAGTCGATGGCGACCTGATCCAGCGCGACACCCTGAAGAACCTGTACGACGGCGTAGCCATCAAGGACGTCAACACCGCCCTGGTGATGACCGCCCGTACCCTGGTCGAGCGCGAGCCGAACTACTCGTTCGTCACCGCCCGCCTGCTGATGGACACCCTGCGCGCCGAAGGCCTGGGCTTCCTCGGTGTCGCCGAGAGCGCCACCCACCACGAAATGGCCGAACTGTACGCCAAGGCCCTGCCGGCCTACGTCGAGAAAGGCGTCGAGTTCGAGCTGCTGGACCCGGCCCTGAAAGGCTACGACCTGGAGCGTCTGGGCAAGGCCATCGACCACGAGCGTGACCAGCAATTCACCTACCTGGGCCTGCAGACCCTGTACGACCGCTACTTCATCCACAAGGATGGCGTGCGCTTCGAGCTGCCGCAGGTATTCTTCATGCGTGTGGCCATGGGCCTGGCGCTGGAAGAAAAGGACAAGGAAGCCCGCGCGATCGAGTTCTACAACCTGTTGTCGTCCTTCGACTACATGGCCTCGACCCCGACCCTGTTCAACGCCGGTACCCTGCGTCCACAGCTGTCCAGCTGCTACCTGACCACCGTGCCGGACGACCTGTCGGGCATCTACCACGCGATCCACGACAACGCCATGCTGTCGAAATTCGCCGGTGGCCTGGGCAACGACTGGACCCCGGTACGTGCACTGGGCTCGTACATCAAGGGCACCAACGGCAAGTCGCAGGGCGTCGTGCCGTTCCTGAAAGTGGTCAACGACACCGCCGTTGCCGTCAACCAGGGCGGCAAGCGCAAAGGCGCCGTGTGTGCCTACCTGGAAACCTGGCACCTGGACATCGAAGAATTCATCGAGCTGCGCAAGAACACCGGTGATGACCGCCGTCGTACCCACGACATGAACACCGCCAACTGGATCCCTGACCTGTTCATGAAGCGTGTCTTCGATGACGGCAAGTGGACCCTGTTCTCGCCCTCGGAAGTGCCAGACCTGCACGACCTGACCGGCAAGGCCTTCGAAGAGCGCTACGAGTACTACGAAGCCCTGACCGAGTACAACAAGATCAAGGTGTTCAAGACCGTCCAGGCCAAAGACCTGTGGCGCAAGATGCTGTCGATGCTGTTCGAGACCGGCCACCCGTGGCTGACCTTCAAGGACCCGTGCAACCTGCGTTCGCCGCAGCAGCACGTGGGCGTGGTGCACAGCTCGAACCTGTGCACCGAGATCACCCTGAACACCAACAAGGACGAGATCGCGGTCTGCAACCTGGGCTCGATCAACCTGCCGAACCACATCGTCGACGGCAAGCTGGACACCGCCAAGCTGCAACGCACCGTGAATACCGCCGTGCGCATGCTCGACAACGTGATCGACATCAACTACTACTCGGTGCCGCAAGCGCGTAACTCGAACTTCAAGCACCGCCCGGTCGGCCTGGGCATCATGGGCTTCCAGGATGCGCTGTACCTGCAGCACATTCCGTACGGTTCCGATGCTGCCGTCGAGTTCGCCGACAAGTCGATGGAAGCGGTCAGCTACTATGCGATCCAGGCATCCTGCGACCTGGCCGACGAGCGCGGTGCATACGAGACCTTCCAGGGTTCGCTGTGGTCCAAGGGCATCCTGCCGCTGGATTCGCAACAGATCCTGATCGAGGCCCGTGGTGCCAAGTACATCGACGTCAACCTGGAAGAGTCCCTGGACTGGGGCCCGGTACGCGAGCGCGTCAAGAAAGGTATTCGCAACTCGAACATCATGGCCATCGCGCCGACCGCGACCATCGCCAACATCACCGGCGTATCGCAGTCGATCGAGCCGACCTACCAGAACCTGTACGTGAAATCGAACCTGTCGGGCGAGTTCACCGTGATCAACCCATACCTGGTCCGCGACCTGAAGGCCCGTGGCCTGTGGGACTCGGTCATGATCAACGACCTGAAGTACTACGACGGTTCGGTGCAGCAGATCGAGCGTATCCCGCAAGAGCTGAAGGACCTGTACGCCACCGCGTTCGAAGTCGAGACCAAGTGGATCGTCGACGCCGCCTCGCGTCGCCAGAAGTGGATCGACCAGGCTCAGTCGCTGAACCTGTACATCGCCGGCGCTTCGGGCAAGAAGCTGGACGTCACCTACCGCATGGCCTGGTACCGTGGTCTGAAGACCACCTACTACCTCCGTGCCCTGGCCGCGACCAGCACCGAGAAGTCGACCATCAACACCGGCAAGCTCAACGCCGTTTCCAGCGGCGGCGACAGCGCCCCGGTCCAGGCAGCCGGCCCAGCGCCAGTGCCGAAGGCCTGCGCGATCGACGAGCCTGACTGCGAAGCCTGCCAGTAAGGCCTGAGTGCCGCGCGGGGTGCCTACCGGTGCCCCGTGCGGCATTTTTGTATCCGCGTCCCGAAGAAATCTTGCCCTTTGCCCTGCGTTCGCGTGGATCGGTAAAAGGACAGGACCTCTCAGAAAAGGACGTAACCCATGGCGCGGAAAAAAGTGGCAACTCGCAAGATCGGCCGCAATGCGGAAACCGGCCGCTTCACTTCGGTGGAACAGGCCCGCAAGCATCCCAAGACGCACATCGTCGAAACGCTGCATACCCCTCGCAATTAACACCGCCAATGGAGCGACCTTGTGTCGCGATGGGGTGCGAAGCGTCCGGGGATGGCAGTTCCGCCAGACGAATCTTCGAGGCCGCCTTGCGGCCTTATCGCGACACAAGGCCGCTCCTACAAAGATCGCGCCAATCCCACATCCTGTGCCAGCAAAATAAATAAGCACAACATATAGTGCCTTCCACATTTTGCCGCTACACTTCCTCCCCGTACCCAATGACACCCGCCTGGTGAACGGATACACGCCACACCGGTCGAAAAAGTTACCCTCGCCCGCCAGACACGCGTCCCGATCGAAGGCGAATTCCGGTATACTGCGGCCCCTCTGAAAAGGGCACCTATCAATTGTCCCTGGCCCCTCCGAGAGGCCTGGCCAGGTACAAGCCAGAACACACCCGATGTAACGAGAGTCAGCCTCTCGAGCTGTCCATTCGCCGTAACGGCCTTGCGTCAGGCATCACATTCTTAACATCCAACCGGTTGCCCGAGGGCAACCCTCAAGCAGGAGCCAAACCATGCTGAGCTGGGACGAATTCGACAAGGAAGACGGCGAAGTCGCCGCCAAAGGCAATATCCCTGCGCAGGCCGCTGCCGCTGCCACCCTCGACAAGCTCGACAGCGCCGGTGGTGCCGCTGCCCTGGAAGCCCGTGCCGCCAGTGCCGACGACTCCGACGCGGTCAAGCGCGCCAAGGCTGCCCTGAACGACCTCGACATCGCCGAAGGCCTGGCCGAGCTGGAAGGCTCCAGCGCTCGCGTTCGCGTTGACGAAAAGCGCATGATCAACTGCCGCGCCGACCTCAACCAGTTGGTCCCGTTCAAGTATGACTGGGCCTGGCAGAAGTACCTCGACGGCTGTGCCAACCACTGGATGCCGCAAGAGGTCAACATGACCGCCGACATCGCCCTGTGGAAGAGCATGGACGGCCTGACCGAAGACGAGCGTCGCATCGTCATGCGCAACCTCGGCTTCTTCTCCACCGCCGACTCGCTGGTGGCCAACAACCTGGCCCTGGCCGTTTACCGCCTGATCACCAACCCGGAGTGCCGCCAGTACATCCTGCGCCAGGCCTTCGAAGAGGCGATCCACACCCACGCCTACCAGTACTGCATCGAGTCGCTGGGCATGGATGAAGGCGAGATCTTCAACATGTACCACGAGATCCCGTCGGTGGCGAAGAAAGCCGCCTGGGGCCTGAAGTACACCCGCGCCATCTCCGACCCGGAATTCAACACCGGCACCGTCGAAACCGACAAGGAGCTGCTGCGCAACCTGATCGCCTACTACTGCGTGCTGGAAGGCATCTTCTTCTACTGCGGCTTCACCCAGATCCTGTCCATGGGCCGCCGCAACAAGATGACCGGCGTCGCCGAGCAGTTCCAGTACATCCTGCGTGACGAGTCGATGCACCTGAACTTCGGTATCGACGTGATCAACCAGATCAAGATCGAGAACCCGCACCTGTGGGACGCGGCGATGAAGGAAGAAGCGACCCAGATGATCCTGCAAGGGACCCAGCTGGAGATCGAATACGCCCGTGACACCATGCCACGCGGCGTGCTGGGCATGAACGCGGCGATGATGGAGGACTACCTCAAGTTCATCGCCAACCGTCGCCTGACCCAGATTGGCCTGAAGGAAGAGTACCCGGGGACTACCAACCCGTTCCCCTGGATGAGCGAGATCATGGACTTGAAGAAAGAGAAGAACTTCTTCGAGACGCGTGTGATCGAGTATCAGACGGGTGGGGCGTTGAGCTGGGATTGATCGTCCGGGCTGAGCATCGAGAAGGCTGCCAATTGGCAGCCTTTTTTATGGGCAAGACTTCACGAAATAGAAGGACACTGCAGTCAGCTTCACCAGTTGCGCCGCTTAATCCATTTATCTTTAATATACTTTGAAGCAAACTCAACCTCAGGAAACATAGACCTAGAATTTATATTCAACGCATCCAGCTGATTAATAATAATCCTTTTTCTTTCAGCTGGCACAAACATCTTTCTAAGATTAAACCCGACGGATTTATCCGGCCTCTTGTACTGCAACAGTCCTGCAGCTATGAAGGCACCGGATTGTGCTATCACTCGCTTGTTGCTCTTTGCAGGGTACACAAAAAAATATTTGAATAAATCCTCTGGTTTAGCTGTGTCTAAAAAATAAGGTTTTTCGATCCTCACGAACTGAGTTAGACGTTTCATGGCTTCAAGCTTTCTAAAACCTTCTAAATCATCCGAAGCTCCATCAAAATCCATAATGGAACTCTTTTCAAACTCTGAGAGCCTAGCCAAATTGCAAAACAAGCTAAAGAATCACTATCTGCGAACTTTCTGTTCACCCGCCACAACCGCCCCCTCCACACCCTCTGGCTCGAATCCCAAGCCTGGTTCTGCGCCCACGAGCTCGGTCGGCTGAGTGGTCACGTCTACGACGAACACTGCATGCGCAAGCTCGACCCGGATCAGTACCGCTCCGTGCAGTTGCTGCGCTATGGCAAGTACCAGGAAACCACGATGGTCAGCGAATCCGGGGCCTATACCTTGTTGGCGCATCACCATGTGCCGGAGAACCGGCATTTGCGTTGGTGGCTGACGCATGAGGTGGTGGCGATGCTGCGAGATCGGCAGGCGGACGGGGTGGAGGATGTTCCGCGACTGGGGCAGATGTGCTGGCCTGGGGGGCGGAGCGCGACGTTGTTGTATTGGCAGAGTGAGCCTTGGGTGAGGATGCGGGATATGCCGGTGGTGCTCGCTGGGGAAGTGGACCAGCTGCCGCCGGTAGAGAAGTCGAAGTTTAGTTGGCGGGAATGCGCGCAACGGGCGCTGCGGTTGCATGGGGTTTAAGCGGCGGGTTTGCCTGGGCGGGCCTCTTCGCGGGTGAACCCGCTCCCACAGGTACTGCGCGGGCTTCGGGCTCACGCTGTACCTGTGGGAGCGGCCGTAGCCGCGAACACCGGCGCAGCCGGTGCCATGCACCGCGTCGTCTGCTTCGCGGGCTTGCCCGCTCCCACAGGTACAGCGTTGGCTTCGGGTTCACGCTGTACCTGTGGGAGCGGCGGCCGCGAACACCGGCGCAGCCGGTGCCATGCACCGCGTCGGCTGCTTCGCAGGCTTGCCCGCTCCCACAGGTACTGCGCGGGCTTCGGGCTCACGCTGTACCTGTGGGAGCGGCGGCCGCGAACACCGGCGCAGCCGGTGCCATGCACCGCGTCGGCTGCTTCGCGGGCTTGCCCGCTCCCACAGGTACTGCGCGGGCTTCGGGCTCACGCTTTACCTGTGGGAGCGGCCGTGGCCGCGAACACCGGCGCAGCCGGTGCCATGCACCGCGTCGTCTGCTTCGCGGGCTTGCCCGCTCCCACAGGTACTGCGCTGGCTTCGGGTTCACGCTGTACCTGTGGGAGCGGCCGTGGCCGCGAACACCGGCGCAGCCGGTGCCATGCACCGCGTCGGCTGCTTCGCGGGCTTGCCCGCTCCCACAGGTACTGCGCTGGCTTCGGGTTCACGCTGTACCTTGGGAGCGGCCGTGGCCGCGAACACCGGCGCAGCCGGTGCCATGCACCGCGTCGGCTGCTTCGCGGGCTTGCCCGCTCCCACAGGTACTGCGCTGGCTTCGGGCTCACGCTGTACCTGTGGGAGCGGCCGTGGCCGCGAACACCGGCGCAGCCGGTGCCATAGCGAGTTACAAGTCGTCCAGTCGAACCTTCACACGCTGCGGGGAAGCAAGGCGCTTTTCCACCCTGGCGATAAGCACTTTATCGTCCTCATCGGGAGACTTGGTCCTGGAGCGCTCAAGTTCTTTGCAAGCGCGGGCCTTGAGTTCATCGTCCACGCGGTTGTTGATCGAGGCCATGGGCCAGCCCTTCCTGCTGAGACGTCCGTCATTACAATACATTTGTCCGCCTACAGCCACCGCCGACCTGCTACTTCCCCTCCCCAACCGGCTCCACCCGCTGCACCACGATCTGCATATGGGTCGCCATGTCGCTCAGTATCACCTCCCCCTCCTTGTACTCCGGGGTGATCATCAGCGAGCGGACAAAATGCTCGTTGCCACCTTCGCGCTTTTGCACGTTCTCGAACGCCACGATAATCGTGTCATTGCGCCAGTTGCTGATGTCGAAACCGCCCGCAGCAACGAACTCACTGATGTCGCGCTCGTCGTTGAACACATTGGCCGGCAGGATCAGCAAGCGGTCCTTGAGGAACACCTGGTAATACTGGCGAGGCCCCACCGGCCAGTTCTGCTCCACCACGTGCTCGATGCGCCAGTGATGGACGTTGTTCTCATAAACTACCACGCGCTCGACCTTGTGCCCTTTGCAGGCAACGAGCAAGGGCAACAGCAAAGCAGCGAACCCGCTACGTACTCGACGTACATTCATTCACAAGCCTCGTTACAGCAGGGCTGAGCTATCATTTGCCGGCTTTTGCCGCCTGGCGGTTGGCCCTGCGGGTTTCCCGATACCCCACCAGGCGCAGGCGCATTTCCCGGTAGCGCTGGCTATTGATCACCAGCAAGGCCAGCAGCCCGAACAGCAAAACCGCAACGTAGCCACCCGTGTGCGGCCGGTAAGCGTAGCTGGGCAACGCGGCCAACACGGCCAGCGCGTTCAGGCCGACCAGCCCGCGTACGCCCCAGCCATAGCCCCGCACCATGGCGATATGCGAAGCGGCGCTCAGCGCCCCGGCCAGCGCCAGGGCCAGCACCGACAGCGACCGGTCCGGGCTGCGCAGCCAAGTGGAGAACACCAGGGAAATACAGCCGCCGACAGCAAAGCAGGACAACAAGAACTCGGCGAAGAAAACGCCAGAAAATCGGCAAAGAAAGCCCTGCAGTTCCGGGCCCTGTTGAAACTTCGATCCATCCATTTGAGTGACTATCGCCGTCCTTGGAAACACTGGGGCACGCTTAGCTTACCTTGACTATCGCAAATGAATAAACCATAAAGGCCTACTTCGAAGTCGCTGTCAGCACCCTCGCACATAGGTACTTTATTACTTGATGTGCCCGGGAACATCTGCAACTTCGCAAAGGAACACGCCCTCACCAAGGGCCGAAAGGAGATCGAATTTTGGTGAACGAATCGCCATTGCTTGCCGCTGTTCCCACTGGCTGGTCTGGGGGGCTGCAATGAAACCTGTATCCAGGACCCTGTCGACGCTGCTGCTCGCGAGCACCCTGAATGCCTATGCCCAGACGCCTGTCCCGTCATCGAGTGCGGCGCCCGAAGTCACCCTTGGCGGACACAAGCTTGCATTGGTGAACCACGATGGCCGCTGCGCGCTGCGCAACACCGACGCATCGCTACTGCAACTGGACATGCCCTGGCCGTGCCAATTCAGCCCGGAGCGAGATGCAGACAAGCCACGCGTGGAACACTTCAATGGTGCGCAGATCATCATTGTCAGCCATGTGCAGCCGGTCCCGTCGCAACCCGGAAGTTGCGTCAGCCAGTACCAGGCTGTCCGCCAGATGGGCAACCGCCTGGAGCCTTCCATCCTGGCACGCGGCGCCGGTTGCTCGAGCAGCGCTGTGGATCAGAAGAACTTCGTAGGCCTGTTCGAGTGGTAGCCGCATTCGCCGGATACCCAGCCTTGCGCCCGATTTTCACAAGAGCGAAGACTATCAAGCCATGAAGATTGTATTTACCGAGCAAGACACAGGCTTCGGCCAGGTCGGTGGCAGCGTCCGCATGGATGACCCGGGCTTGTGGCCCTTGGCGCCGGACACCCAGGAGCCGATGACGCCTCTG
The DNA here is from genome assembly GCF_052041995.1 of Pseudomonas sp. SMV7. Classification (NCBI taxonomy): domain Bacteria; kingdom Pseudomonadati; phylum Pseudomonadota; class Gammaproteobacteria; order Pseudomonadales; family Pseudomonadaceae; genus Pseudomonas; species Pseudomonas sp. SMV7. The sequence continues at coordinate 14,403 of NZ_JBKGGT010000032.1, forward strand.
TGTACAGTCACGGAACACTTCCTGCCGGCTAAAATCTTTCCGCCCGGCATGGCTGCCACGGTATTCATCACCGCTCGAAAACAGCGCGCCGGCGGCTTCAAGCAGTCTGTTGTCAACCGCTACTCACTTCATGAGCAAGCGGAGCTACCCGGTATCCAGAATGGTTACGCACGGTTCATTCTCCACCGGCTGTGTGAGGAGGAGTTACCCGCCCCGCCTGGAACGCTCTTGCTGGAGCGCCGTTATATCGACTTCGAGCCAATGACCGAAGAGGAGTTCGCCGAAGAGCACGATGACGAGGACTCCGGTCTGGGCATTAGCAAGCAACTCGGTCGAGCAGCCTGGATGCAAGATCCCATCTATGTTCCAAGCCGGTACTTGCTCCTTTTGCAACTGACCGACTATGAAATCAGCCGCTGGGCTCCCGAGCAGGAAGGGATCTTCCTGGATGGCATCGGTTACATCTATCTGGACAAGCAAGCCCGGCGGAAAAGCCAAGGCGACGAAGCCGGGTTATTTTTCGTTCAGTACGCCTGAATGCCCCGTCAAAGCTCAAAGGGCTTGCCATGAACAGGATCGTGCTATCCCAACAAGACCGCGGCTTCGGCCAGATCGGTGGTGCGCCTTTGCTCAAGGACCTTTCCTTGTGGCCGGTCAACCCGCAAACCGGTGGGCTGATGACGCCCATCCTGACCCTGACCGAACAGTTCCAACCGGCCCGGTTCGTCCCGCCAGGCATGGCTATCACGGTTTTTCTCGCCATCGAGCAACAGCAGGACGGTGGCTTCAGCCGCCCGCTCCAGCGTCGCTACACAGTCAATCAACAGTCGGAACTGCAGAACGTCATCAGCGCTGGCTTTGCCCGGGTCATCCCGCATGAACTCGCCAACCAGCCACTGGAGCCCAGCACGGCTCCCTTGCTGCTGGAACGAGTGTTCATCGATTTTGAAGAAATGACTGACGAGGAACATGACGAGGAGCATGAGGACGAGGACAGCGGGATCGGCCTGAGCAAACCCAGCGGCCGCCCCTGCTGGCTGCAGGACCCGATCTACGAACCACCACGCTACATGTTCATGCTGCAGCTGGTGGACGCCGACGTGGCCGAAGCCAGCCCGCAGCATGCAGGACTGTTCGGCGAAGGCATCGGCTATCTGTTCGTGGACATGCAGGCGCGCCGTGGCCAGGAAGGCGACGACGCCGGGTTCTTCTTCATTCAATTCACCTGAATAGGCTGCCGACTCCAGACGACCGCCCGTGAGCAGCAAAGGCTGAGGAGATTCACCTGAACATCTACCATTTCGATAACTCGCCGGCCCCTTGGGGAGACTGGGGCGCGGTACTGCTCCAGGGCATGATTGCCTGGGATGAAGATACCGATGTGGACGGCATCAGGCGCGTCGGGCCGTACACGCCGCCTGCGTATATCCGCTCGGGTTCGCTGGTGCTCACCCAGCCGGTCAAGGAAGCCCTGGAAAGAAGCGGCCTGAAAGGCATCAGTCGGTATGAGCAGCTGGAAAAAACCCATATCGTGCAGCTCGAATGGCTGCACTGGGACACCAGCAAGCCCATCACCGATTACCTCGAGCTGGACGGCGGGCCGACATCGATCATCGATTCCCTTCCGCATGACCCTGGGCTTGCCAAACGTATGCCGGAATACTGGCAAGCGTTCGTCGTGGGCCAGCTCAACCTGCTCAAGGACCCACAGCATGAACCCTCTGACCTCGGCCAGTACCTCAAGGTGCAAAAGGCCGACGAGCAAGCCGATTTCTTCAAAGGCGATGTCTATCGCGGGTATTTCCTGAGTGAACGCGCCAAAGCGTGGCTGGAACAGCAATGCCCGGGCTGTTTTACATTCACCCTGCTCCGTTGAGTCAGTCCAGCTGCTGAGCCCTCAATGCCTGCGCCAGCATGTCAATGAACGCCCGGACCTTGGCCGAACCGTACTTGCTCTCCCGGTGCAGCACATGGATCGGCCAGGGTGCCTCCTCGTACTCGGCCAGGACCACTTGCAGCTGCCCACTGGCCAGTTCATCCGCGACCTGGTACGACAGCAGGCGGGCAATGCCCAACCCGCCACTGGCGGCGGCGATTGCCCCGTCATTGCTGGTAACGGTCAAGCGGGGTTTGACGCGCACCAGGGTCGGTTCCTCGGCTACCCCGAAACGCCAACCGGCGCGTGGCGACAGGTTGGTGGTGCCAATCACCGCATGCCCGGCCAGGTCGGACGGGTGCTGCGGCACGCCATGGCGCGCCAGGTATTCGGGAGCGGCACACAACATGCGCCGGACCCTGCCCACCCGTAGCGCTTTCAGCCCGGAGTCGGGCAACGGGCCGATGCGAACGGCCACGTCCATGCCCTCTTCGACCATATTGACGATGCGGTCGAGGAAGAACGCGGAAACGTCCACTTCAGGGTACTGCTGCAGGTAGCGGACGATACACGGCATGACGAACTTCTTGCCGAACAGGATGGGCGCGGTGACGGCCAGGTCACCCTTGGGGGTGGAATTGATGCCGGCAGCGGCTTCGTTGGCTTCGTGGATACTGGCGAGGATATGCCGGGTGTCTTCCAGGTAGCGGCTACCGGCTTCGGTCAGGCGGACGCTGCGGGTGGTACGCAGCAGCAACTTGACCCCGAGCTGTTCTTCCAGAGCGCTGACGGCGCGAGTGACCGCGGCCGGGGAAATGTCCAGGCGCCGAGCAGCGGCGGCGAAGCTTTCCAGTTCGCCTGTGGCGACGAACACCTTCATCAGGTGGATCTGGTCCATGCGGGCTCCTGGTGTGCATGAGGTGCCCGGGATTATCTGTCATCCGGGCGTTTTGTGTTGCCTGTTGCGTACACGGGCAGGCGACTCAGACATCCAGTATCAACGCCTGCGCGCCTTCCTCCAGCTTCGCTGGCACGGCACAACAGATCAGCACAGAGCCCGCCTCCGGCAATTCGGCCGGCGGGTTCGGGTAATGCACCTGACCACTCACCAGCCGGGTCTTGCAGGTTCCGCACGATCCCCCCCGGCAACTGAATTCCGGCGTCAACCCGCGTGCCTCGGCCAGTTCCAGCAGCGTGCCGCTACCGGGCGCCCAGCGGGCTTCCTTGGCCGAAGCCGCAAAATGCACCGGGACCGCCTCACTGGCGGGCGGCGGCTGTTGCAGGCTGGGCTGGCCATCGTCGGTGTGCCGCCGCAGCGTCGACGGCCCGAAGGCTTCGGCGTGGATCCGCGCATCCGGCACATGCACCCGGCGCAGCCCTTCATACAGCTCCTGGGTAAAACTGCCTGGGCCGCACAGGTAGAAATCGTAGTCGTCCAGCGCCAGCGTTGCCTTGACCTGCTCGATCCCCAGCCGGCCGGCGAATTGGTAATCACGACCCAGCAGCGCACGCTCTTCCGGCTGGCTCAAGGCACGGTGCACCTGCAACAGGCCGCCGGCTTGCTGCTGCAGGTTTGCCAGTTCCGCACCAAACGGCAGGTCGGCCAGGCTGCGCGCGCCATGGAACAGGTGGATGGGCCGTGCCTCGCCCTTGTTCAACTGCTCGCGCAGCATGGCCAGCAATGGCGTGATCCCTACCCCCGCGCCAATCAGCACCAACGGCCGGGTGCTGTGCGGGTCCAGCACGAAGCTGCCCATCGGCGCGCGGACATTCAGCACATCGCCGGCGACAATGCGCGAATGCAGGTGCCGCGACGCCGGACCCTGAGCCTTGACACTGATGCGCAGGTAGCGGTCGGAAGGTGCGCTGGACAGGCTGTAGGTGCGGATCAACGCTGCCTCGCCGGCCAACTGCACTTGCACCGGCACATGCTGGCCCGCGGCAAAGGTCACCGGGCTATCGGCAGGCGGTTCAAGGTAGAACGAACGGATATCCCGGCTTTCCTGTACGACCCGCAGCACACGCCACGGCTGCCATTGGCGCGGCTGCTGGCGTTGTTGCAGGCGCGCTTCGGCCTCTTCCCAGGTGCCGGTCGCCAGGCTGGTTGGCGCATACTCCTTGAACGCCCAGCGCAGGGACACGGCAGCCGGGCGCCACACCACCTGCTCGACGTCCAGCGTCCACAACCGCTCGGCGCCCTCGAACACCTGGCTGGCGGGGGTGTCCAGCAGAATTTCGGTGCGCCCGTAGAGCTGCAGCACATTGCCCGTGGCGAAGTCGATGAACAGCAACCCTGCGCGTGGGTTCAGCAACAGGTTGCCCAGCGTGTTGAAGTGCAGGTTGCCGGCATAGTCGGGAATGGTCAGGCGGTTGCCTTCGACCTTGATGAAGCCAGGTCGGCCGCCACGGTGGGAAACATCCACCGAACGCTGGCCATCGTCATGCTCGATATAGCTGGCGACAAAAAACGTATCGGCTGCGCGGATCATGCCGACAGCCGTTGCATCCAGCGTCGCCGCATCGACACGCCCCTGGGCGGGCTCGACGACGCGGGTGTACTCGCGCAACTGGATGTACTGCGGGCAGTTGCCGAACGACTGCTCGACCGTAACCTGCAGTGGGCCGTTGCCACCTTGGTGGATCTGCCCGTTGAGGCGGTTGCGCCGACGCGTGTGCAGTTCGATCCCCAGCAGGCCGACCGCCTGCCCGGCAATCAGCCCGGCGCTAGCGGGGTCGTCTGCCGGCAACTGGGTGTCGATCGTCAGCTGCCGAGGGTCCGGCGAGCTGACGAAGCCTTCCGGCCCTTCCAGCACGGTCGCCCAAGGGCGGCCCTGGGCATCCACGCTGGCGGCAATCATGAAAGGCAGCTGATGGTAGAAGGTACGATGCTGCTCGGGCATGTAGTCGCGAATCACCTTCTGCCCGAACGCCTCCATGCGCTCCGCGACACCGACCTTTTCCTGCAGGGTTTTCTCGCCCGCATGCCAGGGCGAGGGGCGGTGGTCCGGGTGCTGTTGCATGGCGGCGTTCCTCGTGGTGGCGAAGTGTCAGGCGCTGGTCTGCAAGCCGATCACGGTACGCGGCATCGGCACGAAGCCCGGCAGCGCCTCGATCCTTGCCAGCCAGTTGCGTACGTTGGCGTAGGGCTCCAGCGACACGTTGCCTTCTGGTGCGTGGGCGATGTACGAGTAGTTGGCGATGTCGGCAATGGTCGGGGTATTACCCGCCAGGAAGGGTGACTTGGCCAGTTCGGCATCGATCACCTTGAGCAAGGTATGGGCGCGGGTAATCACTTCATCGGTATTGAACGAAGCACCGAATACCGTCACCAGGCGGGCGGCGGCAGGGCCGAATGCCAGCGGGCCGGCAGCGACCGACAACCAGCGTTGTACGCGGGCGGCGGCGGCCGGTTCTTCGGGCAGCCAGGTGCCGTTGTCGTACTGCTTCGCCAGGTAGACGAGAATGGCGTTGGAATCGGCAATCACGGTGCCGTTGTCATCAATGACCGGCACCTGGCCGAACGGGTTCAGCGCCAGGAAGTCGGGCTGTTTGTGCGCACCTTTGGCCAGGTCGACGAAGACCAGCTCGGTGGGCAGGTTCAGCAGAGAAAGCATCAGCTCGATGCGGTGGGCGTGGCCGGACTTGGGGAAGTTGTAAAGCTTGATCGGGTTCGACATGGGCTTGGCTCCTGGTCAGCTCCGGGGTGGGCTGATGGAGCACATGCTGCACGGGTTCGCCTGGCAACAGAATCAGTGCGCCAGGGAAACCATAATTTCGCCTGGCGGAATAATCGTGGCACAGGCGCCGGCCAGAGCCCCTGCAAGCGTGCGCCTCAGGGGCACCCGCTGGATTCAGCGCAGCTTGAAGTAGCGGAATAGCCCGCGTGCAGCCTCGACCACCTGCGGCACGCAGGCCTGGATGTCGTCTTCGCTCATCTGGTCCAGCAGCTCGAAGTTGTCCTCCAGCCCATGCAGGGAAATGGCCTTGAGCAACTGATCCTGCGCCGCAGGCAGCGGCTCCCAGCCAGCGACCTGAGTGCCGCGCATGTAGCCAAAGCACCACTCCTCCATCACCACCACCGTGCCCTGCTCGCCTTCGCTTTCCTCGAACAGCGGCTCGAACTGGTCGATGTCATCATTCAGTTCTTCCGCCACCTGGTTGGCGTAGCGCAGCATCAACGCCGTATAGGCCTCTTCATGCGCCGGCTTCTTGAATTTCGGCACCTTGCCACCCGCCACCACAGGCAGCCATTGCTCCGGGGTGACGGTGACCGGCGAGCTGGCCAGCGCCGTGAAAAAACCATTGAGCTCGGCCAGGTTCAGCACCGAGTAATCGTTGCCATAGGTGATCAGCAGGTCTTCGAGGCGGTCGAGTTCTTTTTCGCTGAGGGCGGGTAGCATGGGTGGACATCCTGAGAAGCAAAAGTGTGTGCACCCTAGCACAGAACCGCCCAAGGGCTGCCCGCGGTTGTCGACCCGCGGGCAGTTTGCTCAGCCTGGCAACAGGCTTTGCAGCAGGTGCTGCCTGCCGCTACCGATCAACAACCACAACAGAATGCGACACTTGCGCGGGCAAAGCTGCCCGGCCATGTGTACACCTTTGCCTTGCAGGTCGATCTCGCCACCGGTAAAGCCATAGCTGGCGCGAGCTGTAGGGCCGTTGCCTGTGCGGGTGGCGACGATGACCGGCAAGGCGGGCACCAGCGTATCCAGCACCTGGGCCCAGCACGCGGAAACATGCCCCGCGCCAAATCCGGCAATGACCAGCCCCTCGTAACCGAGCGTGGCAACGGCCTGTAACAACGCCGTATCCGCGTCCAGGCAGGCTTCCAGCAGTGCAACGCGATGTTCGGTGCGTTGCGGTAGCGGCAGCACCTCCCGCCGTGTAGCCGGTTGGCGATAGACCACCACGCCCTCGACGACATCGCCCAGCGCGCCACCACCGGGCGACTCGAATGCAGCTATCGCCAGGCTGGCGCTCTTGCGCACCCTCGCTGCGCTGTGGACCTGATCATTCATCAGCACCAATACGCCGCGCCCACGGCTGCCCGGCGCCAGGGCGACCTGCGCCGCACCCAGCAGGTTGGCCGGGCCGTCGCAGCCCGGCTGGCTGGCCGCGCGCATGGCACCGGTTATCACGATTGGCGCATCGAACGGCCATAGCAGATCGAGGAAATACGCCGTTTCCTCAAGGCTGTCGGTCCCTTGGGTCAGGATTACCGCCTGCGCTCCGCGCTCTACCTCTGCGCGGGCCCAGGCCAGCACCTCGAGCAGCGTCGCAAAACCCAGCGAGGCACTGGGCAGCAGGCCCAGCGTGACCATTTCAAGCTGGGCCATGTCACACAGTTGCGGCACGTTTGCCAACAGTTCGTCGCAGCCAAGCCTGGGCACCACCGCGCAGCCATGGGCGCTTGCCTGCATGCTTGCCGTGCCCCCCAGGCTGGCAATCGACAGCTTGGGCAGATGCGTTTGCTCGCTCATGCTGCACCTCCGGCAAACCAGCCAACCAGCGGCACGATCCCCAGCGTGCTGATGGCCATCGACAGCACATTTCCAATGTAGCCATGCATGTAGGCCGGCAAACGCTGGGTAATGGCCGCTGCCAATGGCGGAGCCACCAGCGCGCCCAGCACTGCGCTGCCCACCACTACTTGCCAGCTACCGCCATGGGTGAGCACTGCGGCCGGGACGATCGAGACGATGGGGATGTAAGTGGGATACCAACCGCGCGCCTGCCATTGACCACGCCAGAGCAGAACCCCGACCAATGATGCCAGTGCCTGGCCGGCAACCATTGGTATCAGCAGCAGCGAACCGTAGGCCGGCGCTGCCGGGGCCAGCAGGTAAGCCAGAAGCACGCCCAGCAGCAGCCCGAGACTGGCCAGCTCATTACCGAAGAATGGCGCTTCGCTGAAGTCGGCCAAAACCCGTCGCAAGGTCCACACGACGCCGTAATCGTGTTGGGGGGCAGCGGGCTTAGGTGCGGCGGGTACATGACTGCACCGTACCCACGACGGAAAGCGTCGGCACAGCAGGAACGCCACAAGGCTTGCCAGTGCCATGCCGCTGACATTGCCGACCACCAGCGGCAGTTGCAGCGGATAACACAGGTAGTTGACCATCAGCAGACTGGCCGGGGTTACCAGCAGCGCCCCCAGCAGTGCGCCGCTGAGCGTAACCCGCCAGCCCGGTCCAAACAGCAGCACCATGGCCGCCGGCAACGATACGAAGGCGACAAAGGTCGGCTGCCAGGTACCACTGGCCAGGGTCCACCCCCATAACGCCTGGCTTAGCAGCAGCCCCAACAGTGAACTGGTGAATACCCATGGCCACAGGCCGCTGCCATAGCAGATGGCAAAACCCTGCCAGCGATACCCGTGCACATGGGCCCAGTGTGCCAGGCAAGCCCCAAGCAACAAGCCCAGGGCGGGCAGCTCATGCTTGTAGAACGCCACCTCACTGATATCACCGACTATCCAGCGCAACCGGCTCAGTGGCTGATCGAGAGTCGCCGCCAGTTGCGAGTAGTCCGGCCATTGGCCGTGGGCGAGGCTGGCCACCAGCATCAGCAGCAGGCTGGCAAAAAGCACCATCGGCAAATGCTTACGATCCACAACGCGCAAGGTTCTCATATACGCCTCCTCAGCGCGGCATCGGGGCATGCAGGCGATAGCCGAGGGTCGCGTCATAAAGGTCGGTACGCCGGTCCCGCGGCAGGTCGTTGAGGCTGTTCCAGATCGCTGCCGAACGTGCACTGCTCAGGTCGACATCGGCAAGGACAATGCTTTCGTCCTCGGCACTGGCTACCTCGCCGATGGGCCAGCCATTGGTACCGGCGACCAGCGAACAGCCCAGGAAACGCCCGCCCCGCTCATGGCCTATGCGGTTGGCTGCGGCGATGTAGACGTTGTTGACGTGCGCGGCGGTCATGGTCAGATAGGAAGCCATGCAGCGCCCGCTCTCATCGAACAACGGTGGAGGGGTCCATACCCAGTTGTTCAGGCTGCAGATGATATCGGCACCTTGTGCTGCCATCAGTCGCGGCACTTCAGGGAACCAGATGTCCCAGCAGATCAGCAGGCCGATACGGCCGATCGGTGTCTCGAATACCGGAAAGCCCAGATTGCCAGGGGTGAACCAGAGCTTTTCCTGGTTCCACAAGTGGGCCTTGCGGTAGTGACCAAGCAGGCCTTCAGGGCCGAACAGTACGGCACTGTCGTAGAGCTTCAGGCCGTCGCGCTCGGCAAAACCTGCAGCCAGGTAGACCTGATTTTCCCTGGCGAAACTCGCCCAGGCTTGCAGGCTGGCGCCTGCTTCCAGCGTTTCGGCGTGGGCATAGGCCTCGGCGCGGGTGCGGAAGGTGTAGCCGGTGTTGGCCAGCTCAGGCAGCACGATCAGGTTGGCGCCCTCACCCGCGGCGCGACGGGCCAATGCCAGGCCTTTGCTGAGGTTGCCGGCGCAATGCTCGCGCCCGACCTGCGGGTCGTACTGGACCACAGCGATGCGTACCGGACTGACGGAGGAACAGGGTGCAGACATGGCGGCTTCCTTCTTGTGGTTGTTTTGGAAGGGCGCCAGTAAAGCGGGGTTGGGCTGGGGAGTGACAGTCAGGACACTCCCACTGGCTCGAAGGAAAAGGGAATAGGATTTTGTAGGGACGGTCCTACGGTCAGCACGCAAACAGTTTCAGATCCTGACTTGATAGTGCGGATAATCGTCCAGGGTGAAACCACCATTAAACTGCGCTGATGTTCTCGCGCAGAGGTTGATCACGACATCCACAGCCGTACGTAAACACGGCTCGGTCCAGCCTGCGTCAACCGCGAAGGACTCTCCAGCCAGATACAGGCCTGACAGGGCGCTGAAGTCGCGGTTGTACTTCATCAGGTTTACCGCATCGTAATAAGTGCCTGCGCGGTACAGCTTTGCACATCCCAGGGCATTCTTATCTGTCATCCAACGTTGTATGCGGATGTTGCGAGTGTCAATGTAGGGTGATATGGCCTCGCCTATGTTGCTGCATCGCAGCAGAATTCGATCAAGCTCGTTCACGCATTTCTGCCCCAGCTCGTCGTCGGAGAATGCTGCCAGCTTCGTTGCATCATCCTCCCAGGTATAACTCAGCAGGATGCAGTCTTCTGGATAACTATCGTTGTACCGATAGGCATACACGTCGTGGACAAAACTGTCGGTTACCAGAATCTGGGGCAACGCTGACTTACGGTCCAGGAAGCCCTTGTTCAGCGGAGCATAGACCTTGCAGCTCGTCTCCCAGTGGGCATGCTTCCAGGCATCCACGATCGTCTGCGGCAGTATCTGGCGGTTGAAACCGTCAAGACGCATGTTGGTTTCGATCAACCAGGATGGGATAGTCAGGATCACACTGTCGAAGTCTTGGTATTGGAGGCTCTCTTCAAGCGGGTCACTGCAGTGCCAACGATAACCGACCCGCAATTGGCCATTCTCCAGTTTCTGTAGCGAACAGACCGAGGTGTCGGTGAGTAGCCCATTCTCTCGTTGCAACAGGTGATCGTACAGCGAGGAGCCGCCCAGGCCGACGTCCAGAAACAGCAGACTTTCATCCATCGCCGCGAGCCCGATGTACGCTGGCCCCTGGAACATCAACCCTTTACTGTCAGGCACACGGCTGTCTTCGAGGTGCGGTGCCGCATAGGCCACACCCTCTTGATCAACACGCCCATGCACCAACTGCAAGTGGCTACTGAAGCCAAAGATCGCTGTGCGTAGCGGATACAGGCAGCAGACGTCATAGAACGCTCCCCAACTGCCATCGCCAATGCCGATCGCATAGAAGATCGCCGATTCGTCGCTGCTCATGCCTAACCCGCCAAAGTCACCAGGGTTTGCAGGATCCCAAGCCGCAAGGGCGGGTAAATGCACGAGTTCTCGGAACGATAATCGGTGGTAGCGCTCAACGATGGCCGACCACATCGACTCCCAGCCATAAGTGCCATAAACCGTAGCGATACGCTCGGCAAAGCGCGTCGCAAAATGGTGCCACTTGTCATGGACCTGTTGAAGTATCGGGGTGGGCGGAGGTGTCTTGCCTTCCGGGTTACGCCAGATCAGCAGCGCAGGATCGCCCCCCTCCAAAAGGCCATCACGAAGATATATTCCCGTGGCATTGACCCACGGTGTACCCGGGTTCGGAAAATCGGAAATGCGCAGGTCGAACAGCTTGGCGTAGTAGGCCATAAGCGAGCGCCCGTCTTTAGGGGGCTCACCGGTCCTGTTGAAAAACGGCATGCGCATGGCTCCCATCTCGAAAGGAGTTGTCGGCTGCTTGTGAGTTCCTGTGCTATTCACCAAGGTCAGGTGACGCCCGCCAACACGCTGCGACTGCTCGATCAAGGAGATCCGGGTGAAGCCGCAACGCAATAGCTCTCGAGCCGCAGTTAGCCCGGTAATACCAGCACCCACGATGCAAATCCGGTGGTCTGGCTGGGTGGCTCGTGCAACGCCTTTTTCCTGTTCGACCAGGCGGCGGTAGTCAAAGCAGAGATCAGGAGGGTTGGGGTAACGCGCGGCCCACGGTTGCATGGGCTGGGAGGGCTCGATGGCGAGGTCTGCAGGATGGTTGTGGGTTGAACCGATGGTCATGTTGTCGTGCTCTTCATGGGTTGAAGAACCGAGCGTGAACATTTACCCAAGGGGTGAAGGGGTTGTTAATTAGCACCCCGCCGGCAGCCACAGGATCGGCAGATACCTGTGGCTGACGGATAGGCGGCAACTGAGCTGTTACGTTTTACACCGCCAGCGCGCGCTCACGCAGCTCGCTGTTGAGGATGCGGTCGTTCTCGCTGTAGTCGACCGGGCAGTCGATCACGTGTACGCCC
>NZ_JBKGGT010000033.1:0-25080 GCF_052041995.1 Pseudomonas sp. SMV7
ACAGTTGGAAGGGCAAGGATGAGGTTGCTTCGCTGGAGGATTCGATCAGAATTACTGCTTCCAACATTGGTCGCGAGCAGTTTGAGCTGACTATCAGCAAGGCACTGGTCGTCGCCAATGATGGTCACGATGTAGTGGCGTCTTATTGGGGCGAGCGGGCAGAGGAAGGCGGGGTGAGTACTTCCGAACCGTTGAACTTATGGGTGGGCGCGCCAAGGCCGGTGTCGAGGATAGACATTTCGACGATGCAGCTCGGCACTGATTGGGAGATGTTTGTCTATTACAACGGTACCGAGCTGTTCCGACCAGGCGAGGCGCCCAGCGGCTCTTATGCAACCCGCCAGGGTAAAGGGGGTGTGCCACCGCTGACGTATCGCTCCAGTGCGCCGGAAATTGCCCGAGTTGACCAGGACAGTGGTTTGGTCGAATCCTTTGGTATTGGTCGTGCGACCATAACCGTGGGAAGACGCGTTGGGCCAGACGGCTGATTATGAGGTAGTCGTCAGCAATGTCGTTCAGTTTGTGCTGCTGGCGGAGGGGACCTTTACGCAAGGGCAGGAGCTGAGGTTTGGACACGACTTTTTCTTTAACGTACGTTATTTCGGCTGGGATGGACTTGAATCACTCGGCCTGTGCAAACGGTACTGGAGCGGAACGGCGGCACGCTATCCAAACACAGGAATGGTGGTTGATTTCAGTTTGTTCCGCCAGCTAGTGATAGGGCGCCTTTCGGTACCCGGTTGCCGGCCCTCGGTCCACGCTGACTAGATGTGTCAACCTGCATGAATGCGGTTGCATCCTCACCGTATTCGTGCAGGTTCCTGACCGGTTTCGCTCAATCGTAGATCACCCGCTTCTTCCAGGTCTCTTCGTCATCGGTCTTGAGCCCCTGGGTCAGTTCGTTCTGCTCGTTCTCAGCCGGCTCCATCTTTTCCAGTACCTGGGCATTGGCCCGGGCCAGCAGTTTCTCCAGGTAGGTCAGCTGCTCTTCATAGGCCTTCGGCTCCGGCTGCTTGCGCAGGTACTGCACGCCGCGCTCGAAGGCCAGGCGCGCCTGGCCCGGCTGGCCGTTCTGCAGCGCCTGCTGACCCAGGTTGTTGAAGAACTCGATATGCAGCAGTACCAGAATATGGCGAATCTCCCTGACCCAGTGCTTGGCCTCGGGGGTGGGCAGGAAGCCCTCCTGGGCGGCGCGGGTCACCTGGCTGTGCAGTGCCTCCAGCAGAAAGCGCACGTCCTTGGCCTTGACCTCGGTCTGGATCGGGCTGGGCGGGTTGTTCACCGGAATCCTGCTGCCCTGGGCAATCAGCCCCTCCAGTTCGGCGATGCGCGCCCTCAACCCGGCGTTGTGCTTGTCCAGCCCCAGCTGGCGCTGGTTGAGGTTGAGTTCCAGGCGGGTCAGCAGCAGCTTCAGCGCCGGGGTCATGAACTGGCCGGGGAAGGTTTCGGTGATTTCGCCACAACGGCGCAGGCGGTCGGCCAGCTCGACTTTGAGCCGGGCGCGCTCGAGCTTGTTGTTCTCGACGACATTGTTGAGGTAGCCGATCACGATCAGCAACGCGATACCCGCCACGATGAGCAGGGTGATCAAAAGTGGTGTCACCGTTATTGCCTCGTTGAAGAAGAATCACACCCTTGAGTGTAGTGAGTTCGCCTGGGGACGAACAGCCGCCTTGTCCTCTGCCGGCGCACTTCGCGGGCAGGCTTTCTTTATATCGGCCGCCGCCTGCGGATCTGCACCCCGCACCCGGAAGTCGTTGATTTAAATAAATTTCTACAAAGGGGTTGACGCCTCTACGAAGCCTCCATAGAATGCGCGCCACTTGCAGCGTAAAGCACACAGCGAAACGCGGCAGGCAGTGAAAGCAGGCAGCGATGCCAGCAGCGTGTCCCCTTCGTCTAGTGGCCTAGGACACCGCCCTTTCACGGCGGTAACAGGGGTTCGAGTCCCCTAGGGGACGCCAAATTGCGGGAATAGCTCAGTTGGTAGAGCACGACCTTGCCAAGGTCGGGGTCGCGAGTTCGAGTCTCGTTTCCCGCTCCAGTTTCTCCGGCAGCGCTTAACGGCGGGGCAGGAAAAGAAAATCCAGGCTGAATCGTGAGGTTCATGTTCTGGTGCACTGAAAAGTGCTGTGTGTCCCCTTCGTCTAGTGGCCTAGGACACCGCCCTTTCACGGCGGTAACAGGGGTTCGAGTCCCCTAGGGGACGCCAAACGCGGGAATAGCTCAGTTGGTAGAGCACGACCTTGCCAAGGTCGGGGTCGCGAGTTCGAGTCTCGTTTCCCGCTCCAGTTTAAATACTGTGGCGTTCGCACGGTGCAGTGGTGGTAAAGGTCGTAAAGGCGCTTCACGCCGATTAGCGGTACGGTTTCAAATTGCGGGAATAGCTCAGTTGGTAGAGCACGACCTTGCCAAGGTCGGGGTCGCGAGTTCGAGTCTCGTTTCCCGCTCCAATTCAGAAAACGCCATCTCTTGTGAGGTGGCGTTTTTTTTCGCCTCTCGAAAATGCTGCGGGTAAACAGGCCGCGCATGTTTCATCGCAGCCTGGCGTTGCGGTCAGTGTGTGCTGGCGGGGCCTTGCTGGGCGCCCAGCAACTGCTTTTCCAGGTTCCAGTCAAACGGCTCGCCGGCCTGCTCGGCTTCGTAGCGGCGTTCTTCCAGCTGTTGGTACAGCTCCAGTTCTTCGTCAGGCATGAAGTGCAGGCAGTCGCCGGCAAAGAACCACAGCAGGTCGCGGGGCACCAGGTGGGCGATCTGCGGGTAACGCTGGATCACCTGGCAGATCAGGTCCTGGCCCAGGTACTGGCTTTCCAGCGGGTCTTGCGGCAGCAGGGCCAGCAGTTCGTCGAAGCGTTCGAGGAACAGGGCGTGGCTTTCCTCCGGTACCTGATCCGCTTCACCCAGGGCAACCAGGATGGTGCGCAGGTGGTTCAGCAGTTGCAGGTGGTATTCCAGATGGGGGTTGGCCATGGTGGCGGTCCTCGGTGTGGTCGAAACGGGCGCGGAGTATACGCGGGTTGGGGAAGGAGCCGCAAAGCGGCCCCCAGGGTTAGTGAAGGTCAGCGAACCTTGCCCGGCTCCGCGAGCAGCTGCGCCTTGTCGAAGGCATCGACATCGATCACTGCGCGGCGCGCCTGTTCCGCTGCATGCAGGCGTTGCCCTTCGCCGGGCTGCAGCATGCCGCTGTCGACGGCGGCATCGATGGTCGACTGGCCGGGTACAGGTTGCACCTTGCCGTCCTTGATCGCCTGATGCAGCGCCTTGTACAGCGGGGCGGCCTCGTCCAGCAAGTCGCTGGCGCGTTGCAGCGCCGCCACCGGGTCGCCGGCGCCCTCTGGCCTGAAGCAGCCGGCAAGCAATTCCTCCAGTGCCGGGTCGCCTTTGTGGCGGCCGATCAGCGCGGCAACCTCGGCATCCAGCTCGTCGCTCGGCCCGGTATGGCGACGGCCGAAGGGGAACACCAGTACCCGCAGCGCACAGCCGACAAAACGGTTGGGGAAGTTGTCGAGCAGGCGGTCCAGGGCCTTTTCCGCCTGCCCCAGGCTTTCTTCCATGGCCCAGCGCAGCAGCGGCTGCATGTGCTCCGGCGAGCCCAGGTCGTGATAACGCTTGAGCGCGGCGCTGGACAGGTACAGGTAGCTCAGCACATCCCCCAGCCGTGCGCTCAGACGCTCGCGGCGCTTGAGTGCGCCACCCAGCAGCATCATCGACAAGTCTGCCAGCAGCGCAAACGCTGCGGCCTGGCGGTTCAAGGCGCGGAAGTAGCCTTGGCTCAGGGCGTCCCCCGGCACGCTTTCCAGGCGCCCCAGCCCGAGGTTGAGCACCAGCGTGCTGGCCGCATTGCCGGCAGCGAACATGATGTGTTGCATCAGCAGGTCGTCGAATTCCTGCAATGCCTGGTCGCGGTCCTCACGCCCGGCCAGGGCCATTTCCCTGAGCACGAACGGGTGGCAGCGGATGGCACCCTGGCCAAAGATCATCAGGTTGCGCGAAAGGATGTTGGCACCCTCTACCGTGATGAAGATCGGCGCACCTTGCCAATTGCGCCCCAGGTAGTTGTTGGGGCCCATGATGATGCCCTTGCCGCCGTGCACGTCCATGGCGTGCTGGATGCATTCGCGACCGCGCTCGGTCAGGTGATACTTGAGGATCGCCGACAGCACCGAGGGCTTCTCGCCCAGGTCGACCGCCTTGGCGGTCAGCAGGCGCGCGCTGTCCATCAGCCAGGCGTTGCCACCGATGCGCGCCAGCGATTCCTGGATACCCTCGAAGGCCGCCAGCGGCACATTGAACTGCTCGCGGATGTTGGCGTACTGGCCGGTGACCAGGCTGGTGTACTTGGCCGCGCCGGTGCCCACCGCGGGCAGGGAGATGGAGCGGCCGACCGACAGGCAGTTCATCAGCATCATCCAGCCCTTGCCGAGCATGGCCTGGCCACCGATCAGGAAGCTCAGCGGCACGAACACATCCTTGCCGCTGTTGGGGCCGTTCATGAACGCGGCGCCCAGTGGCAGGTGGCGCTTGCCAATGTCCACGCCGGGGGTGTCGGTCGGGATCAGCGCCAGGCTGATGCCCAGTTCTTCCTGTTCACCCAGCAGATGGTCCGGATCGTAGGCCTTGAAAGCAAGGCCCAGCAGGGTAGCCACCGGGCCCAAGGTGATGTAGCGCTTTTCCCAGTTCAGGCGCAGGCCGAGTACCTCTTCACCCTGCCATTGACCCTTGCAGACCACGCCGCTGTCGGGCATGGCGCCGGCGTCGGAGCCGGCCAGCGGGCCGGTCAGGGCGAAGCAGGGAATTTCCTCGCCGCGGGCCAGGCGCGGCAGGTAGTGGTTGCGTTGCTCGTCGGTCCCGTAGTGCAGCAGCAGTTCGGCAGGGCCGAGGGAGTTGGGCACCATCACCGTGGACGCCAGGTCGCCGCTGCGGGTCGCCAGTTTCATCGCCACCTGGGAGTGGGCGTAGGCCGAGAAACCTTTGCCGCCATATTCCTTGGGGATGATCAGGGCGAAGAACCCATGCTGCTTGATATGCGCCCAGGCTTCGGGCGGCAGGTCCATGTCCTGGCCAATTTGCCAGTCGCTGACCATGGCACACAGTTGTTCCGTCGGGCCGTCGATGAAGGCCTGTTCTTCTTCGCTCAGCTGCGGTGCCGGGTAGGCAAGCAGGGTGCGCCAGTCGGGGCGGCCGCTGAACAGCTCGCCGTCCCACCACACGGTGCCGGCGTCGATCGCTTCACGCTCGGTCTGCGACATTGGCGGCAAGGTGCGCTGGAACCAGCCGAACACCGGGCCGGTGAGGACCTTGCGGCGCCATTGCGGCAGCGCCACCAGGGCAATTTTCAGCGCCAGCACGATCCACAACAGGGCCAGCAGCCAGCCGGGGGCACTGCTGAAAATGCCCATCAGCAGCACGTAGGCGGCCATGATGCCAAGAATCTGCAAGGGCGCCAGGCGCCGGTGCGTAAGGTATGCCGCGCCGACCACCAGTACCACCAACCACAACAGCAACATAATCGGTCCTCCTTGGAACCAGGGGCTTGAGCCGTCCCGCTCAGCTTAGACGCAACGCTGTGGACGACAGGGTCAGAACAGTGACAAGGGTGGGACACCGGGAGTTTCAGTGCGCCTGGTCCTGTGCCGGCGATTGGGCCGGTACAGGTGACGAAAGTCTGGAGTAGACTGTGCCACCTCCGCATTTCATAAGGACGTTGCCATGCTGAAGATCTGGGGCCGCAAGAATTCGAGCAATGTGCGCAAGGCGCTGTGGATTGCCCACGAGCTGGGCCTGGCGTTCGAATCCATCGACGCCGGTGGCGCTTTCGGCGTGGTCAATGAGCCGCATTACCGGGCCCGTAACCCCAACGGCCTGGTGCCAATGCTCGAAGACGGTGACCTGACCCTTTGGGAATCCAATACCATCGTCCGCTACCTGTGCGCCGAATACGGCGCGGAGCAGGGCTGGTATCTCCAGGACCCACGCCAGCGCGCCCTGGCCGACAAGTGGATGGACTGGACCACCTCGTCCTTCGCCGGCCCGTTCCGCCCGTTGTTCTGGGGCCTGCTGCGCACCCCGGAAGACCAGCGTGACTGGGTGGCAATCAACGCTGCGCACAAGCAATGCGCCGCATTGCTGGCCATCGCCGACGAGACCCTGGCCAAACAGCCGTACCTGTCCGGCGAGCGCATCGGCATGGGCGACATTCCGCTGGGCAGCTTCATCTACGCCTGGTTCGAGATGCCCATCGAGCGCCCGGCCATGCATCACCTGCAGGCCTGGTACGAGCGCCTCAAGGCACGCCCGGCCTACCAGGCGGCGGTGATGACAGCGCTGACCTGATCGAACACCACGCATGCTTCGATAGTCATTATCAATACATGTGACTGTACTTGTGCGGCCGGGCCAAGCACCATTGGCCGCACTCACTGCGCCAGTGACTTTGCCTGGCGTGTCCTGCACCTTTTTTTCTGGTAAGTGACCCGCTATGAGTTCCGCCCTGTCGATCCGACAGCTGACCAAGACCTACGGCAACGGCTTCCAGGCCCTCAAGGGCATCGACCTGGATGTCGCCGAAGGCGACTTCTTCGCCTTGCTCGGCCCCAACGGCGCCGGCAAGTCCACTACCATCGGTATCCTCTCGACCTTGGTGAACAAGACCAGTGGTACGGTCAACGTGTTCGGCCACGACCTCGACCGCGAACCGGCTGCGCTCAAGCGCTGCCTGGGCGTGGTGCCGCAAGAATTCAATTTCAACCAATTCGAGAAGACCTTCGACATCGTCGTGACCCAGGCCGGCTACTACGGCATCCCGCCCAAGCTGGCCAAGGAGCGCGCCGAACAGTACCTGACCCAGCTCGGCCTGTGGGACAAGCGCGACGTGCAGTCGCGTTCGCTGTCCGGCGGCATGAAACGTCGGCTGATGATCGCCCGCGCGCTGATTCACGAGCCGCGCCTGCTGATTCTCGACGAGCCCACCGCCGGCGTGGACATCGAACTGCGCCGCTCGATGTGGAGCTTCCTCACCGAGCTGAACCAGAAAGGCATCACCATCATCCTCACCACCCACTACCTGGAAGAGGCTGAACAGCTGTGCCGCAACATCGGCATCATCGACCACGGCACCATCGTCGAGAACACCAGCATGCGCCAGTTGCTGGGCAAGCTGCATGTCGAAACCTTCGTCCTTGACCTCAAGCACGACCTGGCCGCGGCGCCGGCGCTGCAGGGTTACCCGTGCCGGCTGCTGACCCCGCACACCCTGGAAGTGCAAGTGGACAAGGACATTGGCATCACCGCCTTGTTCGGCCAGCTGGCGCTGCAGAACATCGAGGTCCAGAGCCTGCGTAACAAGACCAACCGACTCGAGGAGCTGTTCGTGTCCCTGGTGGAAAAAAACCTGTCGAAGGTGGCGGTATGAGTGTCGAGCTGCGCACCAACTGGGTCGCCCTGAATACCATCGTCTACCGCGAAGTGCGGCGCTTCCTGCGCATCTGGCCGCAGACCCTGCTGCCGCCAGCGATCACCATGGTCCTGTACTTCGTCATTTTCGGTAACCTGATCGGCCGGCAGATTGGCGACATGGGTGGCTTCAGCTACATGGAGTACATCGTGCCGGGGCTGATCATGATGTCGGTGATCACCAACTCCTACGGCAACGTGGTGTCGAGTTTCTTCGGCAGCAAGTTCCAGCGGTCGATCGAAGAACTGATGGTATCGCCGGTATCACCGCACACCATCCTTGTCGGCTACGTGCTGGGCGGTGTGCTGCGGGGCCTGGCGGTAGGCGTTATCGTGACCTTCCTGTCGTTGTTCTTCACCCACCTGCAGGTGCACCACCTTGGCGTGACCGTGGTCGTGGTGCTGCTGACCGCGACCATCTTCTCGCTGCTGGGCTTCGTCAACGCGGTGTTCGCACGCAACTTCGACGACATCTCGATCATCCCCACCTTCGTGCTGACGCCGCTGACCTACCTGGGCGGGGTGTTCTATTCGATCAACCTGCTGCCGCCGTTCTGGCAGACCGTGTCGCTGGCCAACCCGGTGCTGCACATGGTCAACTCGTTCCGCTACGGCATCCTAGGGGTGTCGGACATCAGCATTGGCACGGCGATTAGCTTCATGCTGGTCGCCACTGCGCTGCTCTACCTGCTGTGCGTTCGCCTGCTGGTCAGCGGCCGCGGCATGCGCGCCTGAACCCCTCAGCTTGCGCCGGCGCCACTGCCGGCCAATCCACCAGCGCCAGTACAGCAGGGTGGTGAAGTAGGCGGCGATGCCGAGCACCACCCCGCACACCACCGAACCCAGCAGGAATGGCTGCCACAGCGTGGCCAGCTGGTCGGTGATCCAGGCGAAGGTCAGCTCGTCGGGCAGGGTGCGTGGCGGGACCTGCATCAGCCAGGCGCCGGTCATGTAGGTGACGAAGAACACCGGTGGCATGGTCAGGGGGTTGGTCAGCCAGACCAGGCTCACAGCGATCGGCAGGTTGCCACGTACCGGAATCGCCAGCGCGGCTGCCAGCAGCATCTGCATGGGGATGGGAATAAGTGCCGCGAACAGGCCCACCCCCATGGCCCGCGCCACCGAGTGCCGGTTCAGGTGCCAGAGGTTCGGGTCGTGCAGCAGCTTGCCGAAAAAGCGTAAGGACTTGTGTTCCCGAATGCTGGTCGGATCCGGCATGTAGCGTTTGAACAGTCGGCGCGGCATGTAGGCTCCCGGAGCGTTGATCCGGGCAGTATGCCCTGATTCCCGTTCAGCCTCGTTTAGAGTTTGTGACAATTGTTGAGCAAGCGCTGCCGGCAATTGGGCTATGCCTCAGAAGGTGATTTCGCTTCTGGAGCTCTACCTCATGCGCACAGGGATGTTTGCGCTCGCGCTCGGGCTGTTGTGCCTGGGCTTCTTACCCGTGTTGCCGTCGGTCGGGTGGCTGGTGCTGCTCGCGCTTGGCGGTGGCCTTTGCCTGTTGACCCGTCTGTGGCCGCTGGGCTGTTTCCTGCTGGGCCTGTGCTGGGCCTGTGGCTCCGCCCAGACGGCCCTGGATGATCGCCTGGCAACCGGGCTGGATGGCCGCACCTTGTGGCTGGAGGGCCGCGTGGTCGGCCTGCCGACGCGCACGGCGCAAGGGGTGCGCTTCGAGCTGCAGGGGGGCCGCTCGCGGCGGGCCGAGCTGCCACAGCGCCTGCAGTTGAGCTGGTTCGATGGGCCAGCGCTGCGCGCGGGCGAGCAATGGCGGCTGGCGGTGACCTTGCAGCGCCCGACCGGCCTGCTCAACCCGCATGGGCCGGACCTGGAGGCCCGGTTGCTGGCGCGGCGGGTCGGGGCCAGCGGTACGGTCAAGGCCGGGCAACGGCTGGCACCGGTTGTCGATGGCTGGCGTGACACCCTGCGCCAACGCCTGCTGGCGGTTGACGCTCATGGCCGCCAGGCAGCGCTGGTAGCCCTGGTGCTCGGCGACGGCTCCGGCCTGCCCCGGCAGGACTGGCAGACGCTGCAGGCCACCGGCACGGTGCACCTGCTGGTGATTTCCGGCCAGCACATCGGGCTGGTCGCCGGCTTGCTGTATGGCCTTGTCGCCGGGCTGGCGCGCTGCGGGCTGTGGCCGACCCGGCTGCCCTGGCTGCCTTGGGCGTGTGGCCTGGCCATGGCCTCGGCGCTGGCCTACGGCTGGCTGGCCGGTGCCGGCGTACCGGTGCAGCGGGCCTGCCTGATGCTGGCCGTGGTGCTGCTCTGGCGTTTGCGCTTTCGTCACCTTGGCGCGACCTTGCCGTTGCTGCTGGCGCTGGTGGCCGTGTTGCTGGTGGAACCGTTGGCCGCGCTGTTGCCCGGTTTCTGGCTGTCGTTCGCGGCCGTGGCCACGCTGGTTTACTGCTTCAGCGCGCGGCTGGGTGGCTGGCGACCCTGGCAGGCCTGGACGCGCGCCCAATGGGTGATTGCCATTGGTTTGCTCCCGGTGCTGCTGGCTACCGGCTTGCCAGTGAGCCTGAGTGCGCCGTTGGCCAACCTTGTGGCAGTGCCGTGGGTCAGCCTGGCGGTGCTGCCGCTGGCGTTGCTGGGGACGTTGCTGCTGCCGCTGGGAGGGGTAGGGGAGGCATTGTTGTGGCTGGCGGGCGGCTTGCTGGACGGGCTGTTCCGGCTGCTGGCGCTGGCGGCGCAGCAGCGCCCCGCGTGGCAGCCGCCAGTTCCACCACTGTGGGCCTGGCTGCTGGTGTGCCTGGGCACTTGGCTGTTGCTGTTGCCCCGAGGTGTGCCGCTGCGTGGCCTGGGTGGGGTCATGCTGCTGGCACTGTGGGTGCCGAGGGCGACAGTGCCGTTCGGGCAGGTCGAAATCTGGCAACTGGATGTCGGCCAGGGCCTGGCGGTGCTGTTGCGCACCCGGCACCACAACCTGCTGTACGACGCCGGTCCGGCCAGGGGCGAAACCGACCTGGGCGAACGGGTGGTGTTGCCTACTCTGCGCAAGCTCGGGGTGGGTAGCCTTGACCTGGTGTTGATCAGTCACGCCCACGCCGACCATGCCGGCGGCGTAGCGGCGATACAACGTGGCTTGCCGGTGCGGCGAACGGTCGGTGGCGAAGCGCTTGAAGGTGTCCCGTTGCAGCCTTGTAGCAGCGGCGAGCAATGGACGTGGGATGGCGTGCGTTTTTCGCTGTGGCGCTGGGCTGACGGGCAGAGCAGCAACGACCGATCCTGCGTGTTGCTGGTTGAGGCGCAGGGCGAGCGCCTGCTGCTGGCGGGTGACATGGAAGCCGCTGCCGAGCAGGCCTGGTTGGCCGCCACCGACACACCCCGTATCGATTGGCTGCAGGCGCCGCACCATGGCAGTCGGAGTTCCTCCAGCGAGGCTTTCATCCGGGCCACGGCGCCGCGCGGGGTACTGGTTTCGCGAGGGCGTAACAACAGCTTTGGGCACCCGCATGCGCAGGTGGTCGAGCGTTATCGGCGGCATGGGGTGGCGGTGCATGACACGGCGGTGGAGGGGGCGTTGCGGTTGGTGTTGGGGCGTCAGGGGGCGGTTGAAAGCGTGCGGGAACAGCGACGGTTTTGGCGGGATTCGGCACGGTAGGGTGCAGTGGCTTGCAGGGGCTTGCCTTTAGATTTTCAGCGCCTGTGATGGCGAGCACCTGTCCGCCCTGATGCCGAACCAAGGCATCCCCCTCTGGCCCCAGCGCCAATTCCCTGACCTCCGGCAGATGAGCCCCCGGCGCGCCTATGGTAGAGTGGCGGCCTTTTTCCGAGGGGGCGTTTACTGTGTGGGAATTGGTCAAGTCCGGTGGTTGGATGATGCTGCCGATCATTCTGAGCTCCATCGCCGCCATGGCTATCGTCGTCGAGCGCCTGTGGACCCTGCGCGCCAGTCGTGTCACCCCGCCGCACCTGCTGGGCCAGGTCTGGATGTGGATCAAGGACAAGCAACTGACCAGTGACAAGCTCAAGGCCCTGCGCGCCGATTCGCCATTGGGCGAAATCCTTGCCGCCGGCCTGGCCAACTCGCGCCATGGCCGCGAAATCATGAAGGAATGCATCGAGGAAGCCGCCTCGCGCGTCATCCACGAACTGGAGCGCTACATCAGCACCCTCGGCACCATTGCCGCCATGGCCCCGCTGCTGGGCCTGCTGGGCACCGTGCTGGGCATGATCGACATCTTCAGCGCCTTTATCGGTTCGCAGATGACCGCCAACGCGGCAGTGCTGGCGGGCGGTATCTCCAAGGCCCTGGTCACCACCGCGGCCGGCCTGATGGTCGGTATCCCGGCGGTGTTCTTCCATCGCTTCCTGCTGCGCCGCATCGATGAGCTGGTGGTGGGCATGGAGCAGGAAGCGATCAAGCTGGTGGAAGTGCTGCAGGGCGACCGTGAAGTGGAAGTGGCCGGAGGCAAGGCGTGAAGTTCCGGCGCAATCGCCAGCGGGAGAACGTCGACATCAACCTGGCGTCGCTGATCGACGTGGTGTTCGTGCTGCTGCTGTTCTTCGTGGTTACCACTACCTTCACCCGCGAGACCCAGCTGCGCGTCGAGCTGCCCGAAGCGACCAGCGCCGAGCCGACGCCGGCCGAGCAGGGCAAGCTGGTGGAAATCACCATCAGCGCCGACGGCGTGTACTCGGTCAACAACCATCTGTTGCCCAAGAGCGACCTGGCCACCCTGAGCGAAGCGATCGAGCGTGAATCAGGCGGCGACAACAAGCTGCCGCTGGCCATCAGCGCCGATGGCAAGACCCCGCACCAGGCTGTAGTCACCGCGATGGATGCCGCCGGCAAGCTCGGCTTCAGCCAGTTGCGCATGACCACGGTCGAGGCGGCCCCGGGCACGCCCTGATGGCCTTCACCGACCGCTTGCTCGCGGCCTGGTACGCCGGGCACCCGGCCCTGGCGCTGCTGCGCCCGCTGGAGGCGCTGTACCGCTGCGTGGTCACCCGCAAGCGGGCGCGTTTCGTGCGTGGCAAAAGCGCCAGCTACCGCGCCCCGGTGCCAGTCATCGTGGTCGGCAATATCACCGTGGGCGGCACTGGCAAGACACCGATGATCCTCTGGCTGATCGAGCACTGCCGCCGGCAGGGGCTCAAGGTCGGCGTGGTCAGCCGTGGCTATGGCGCCAAGCCGCCGCAGCTGCCATGGCGCGTACAGGCCGACCAGCCCGCCGAGCAGGCCGGCGACGAACCGCTGCTGATCGTGCAGCGCAGCGGCGTGCCGCTGGTGATCGACCCCGACCGCTCCCGGGCGGTACAGGCCTTGCTGGCCAGCGAGCCCCTCGACCTGATCCTGTGTGACGACGGCATGCAGCACTATCGACTGGCCCGCGACCTCGAACTGGTGTTGATCGACGCCGCCCGTGGCCTGGGCAACGGCCGCTGCCTGCCGGCGGGGCCGTTGCGCGAGCCGGCCGAGCGCCTGCGTGACGCTGATGCGGTGCTGTTCAACGGTAGCAGCGAAGACCGCGCCGATGGCTTTGGCTTCTGCCTGCAACCGTCCGCCCTGGTCAACTTGCGCACTGGCGAACGCCGCGGGCTCGACCAGTTCCCCGCAGGCCAGCGCCTGCATGCGGTAGCCGGTATCGGCAACCCGCAACGTTTCTTCAATACCCTGCTGGGGCTAAACTGGCAGCCGGTGCCGCATCCCTTTGCCGACCATGCGCGGTTCAGTGCCGAAAGCCTCGCCTTCGCCCCGCCGTTGCCACTGGTCATGACCGAGAAGGACGCGGTGAAATGCCGGGCCTTCGCCGCCGACGACTGGTGGTACCTGGCCGTCGAGGCACAGCCTACGGCGGCTTTCAGCACCTGGTTCGACAATCAGTTGCAATGCTTGCTGCGCAAGCCCTGAGCCCGTTTTCAATTTTCGGCCACCTGGCCTAAAGGAAACCTCCAATGGACACCAAACTGCTCGATATCCTGGCCTGCCCGATCACCAAGGGCCCGCTCAAGCTCAGTGCCGACAAGACCGAGCTGATCAGCAAGGGTGCCGGCCTGGCCTACCCGATCCGCGACGGCATTCCGGTCATGCTGGAAAGCGAGGCACGCACCCTGACCGACGACGAGCGTCTGGACAAATGAGCCTGAACTTCACCGTGGTGATTCCTGCCCGCCTGCGCTCCACGCGCCTGCCGGGCAAGCCGTTGCTGCCGATCGCCGGCAAGCCGATGGTCCAGCATGTGTGGGAACAGGCGCGCAAGAGCAGCGCCGGCCGTGTGGTCATTGCCACTGACGATGCCAGCATCGTCGAGGCCTGCCAGGCCTTTGGCGCCGAGGTGCTGCTGACCCGTGCCGACCACGAATCGGGTACCGACCGCCTAGCCGAGGTGGCCGCGCGCCTGGGCCTGCCGGCCGATGCCATCGTGGTCAACGTGCAGGGCGACGAGCCGCTGATCCCACCGGTAATCATCGATCAGGTGGCAGCCAACCTGGCCGCGCACCCGCAGGCTGGCATCGCTACCCTGGCCGAGCCGATCCATGAGCCGGAAACCGTGTTCAACCCCAATGCGGTCAAGGTGGTCAGTGACAAGCATGGCCTGGCCCTGACCTTCAGCCGCGCACCGCTGCCCTGGGCGCGTGATGCGTTCGCCAGCGATCGTGACCAGCTGCCGGGGAGCGTGCCTTACCGCCGTCACATCGGCATGTACGCCTACCGTGTCGGTTTCCTGCAGGACTTCGTCAGCTGGGGGCCGTGCTGGCTCGAGCAGGCTGAATCGCTGGAGCAGCTGCGGGCCCTGTGGCACGGCGTGCGCATTCATGTCGAGGACGCCATCGAGGCGCCTGCCGTGGGCGTGGATACCCCGCAAGACCTGGAGCGCGTACGGCGCTTGCTGGAGGCCTGATGCGCGTTCTGTTCGTCTGCCTCGGCAACATCTGCCGTTCGCCCACGGCCGAAGCCGTGCTGCGCCATCAATTGCAGGCTGCCGGGCTTGCCGACAAGGTGCAGGTGGCTTCCGCCGGCACGGCTGAGTGGCATGTCGGCAAGGCACCCGACAGCCGTACTTGCAAGGCGGCGCTCGCGCGTGGGTATGACCTGTCGCAGCAGCGCGCCCAGCAGGTCAAGGCGGCGCATTTTGCCGAGTATGACCTGATCCTGGCCATGGACGAGAGCAACCTCAGCCATCTGCGCGCCCTGCGCCCGCACACCGCAACAGGCGAGCTTGACCTGTTCCTGCGCCGCTATGGCGCTGCGCTGGATGAAGTGCCTGACCCGTATTATGGCGACGCCGACGGCTTCGAGCAGGTGCTCGACCTGGTCGAGGCGGCGTGCCAGGCGCTGGTGCTGGAAATCAAGGGGCGGCTATGACACTGCAGTGGCAGGAGCAGGTATCGCTCAAGCCTTACAACACCTTTGGCATCGACGTGAAGGCGCGTTATTTCAGCCCGGCCCATGACGACCAGGAAGTGCGCCAGGCCTTGAGCCAGGCGCAGCAGCACGGCTTGCCGGTGCTGGTGATTGGTGGTGGCAGCAATCTGTTGCTGACCAGGGATATCGACGCCTGGGTATTGCACATGGCCAGTCGTGGCCGGCGCGTGCTCAGTGACGATGGCGAACGCATCGTGGTCGAGGCCGAGGCTGGTGAGCCCTGGCACCCGTTCGTGCAATGGACCTTGGCGCAGGGCTATTGCGGGCTGGAGAACCTCAGCCTGATCCCTGGCACGGTTGGCGCCGCGCCGATGCAGAACGTTGGCGCCTACGGCGTGGAAATCAAGGATGTGTTTGTCGGCCTGACCGCCCTGGACCGCGAGACCGGCGCGCTGCGTGACTTCGGTCTGGCGGAATGTGCGTTCGGGTATCGCGACAGCCTGTTCAAGCGCAACCCTGGGCGCTGGTTGATCCTGCGTGTGCGTTTTGCCTTGAGCCGCACCTTGCACGCCCGCCTGGACTACGGCCCGGTGCGTCAGCGCCTGGCCGAGCAGGGCGTGACCGAGCCGACCGCGCAGGCAATCAGCGAGGCGATCTGCGGCATTCGCCGCGAGAAACTGCCAGACCCGGCAGAGCTGGGCAATGCCGGGAGTTTCTTCAAGAACCCGGTGGTAGCGGCGGCGCAGGTCGAGCGTATTCGGGCGCAGTACCCGGGTGTAGTGGCTTATCCCCAGGCCGACGGGCAGGTCAAGCTGGCAGCCGGCTGGCTGATCGAGCAGGCCGGCTGGAAGGGCTATCGCGAGGGCGATGCCGGGGTGCATCGCCTGCAGTCGCTGGTGCTGGTCAACCATGGCCAGGCGAGCGGGGCGCAGATGCATGCGCTGGCGCGGCGGATCCAGGCCGATATCCTGGAGCGCTTCGGTGTCGAGCTGGAGATGGAGCCAAACCTCTACTGATTCAGTGCCTGGGCTGGCCCTTTCGCGGCTAAAGCCGCTCCCACAGGGACCTCACAGGGCCTGAGGGCAGTGGGGCCCCTGTGGGAGCGGTTTTGCCTGCGAAGAGGCCGGTACAGGAAAAACGCTCAGCCAAGAAAAAGCCCCGCCAGTTCGCACTGGCGGGGCTTTTTCATTCAGCCTTGGCTATCAACCGTGATGAGGCTTTTGCTCATCGGTGGATTCCAGGGCTGGTTCCTCGGCCTTTGCAGCAGCTTCCTGTGCGGCTCTGGCAGCTGCCTCGGCCTCACGCTTGCGGCGACGCACTTCACGTGGGTCGTTCGGTGCGCGGCCGTTGGCCAGCATGACAGTGGCAGGCTCTGCCGCGACAGGGGCTGCGACCGGTGCAGGCTCGACGACCACCGGGGCTGGCTCTGCGCCTGTTACTGCTGGCTGGGCTTCGACAACCGGCACAGGCTGCTCGGCAACCGGGGCGGCTTCGACCACGGCCGGAGCCTGTTCGATTTCACCGGCCTCGACGGCAGGCGCTTCGACCGCTGCTTCGGTAACCACAGGCTCGGCAGCAGGCGCGGTTTCAACCACTGGTTGCGGAGTGACCTCGACCACTGGCTTGGCGCTTGCCTCGACTGCGGCCACAGGCTCGCTGAACGGTTGCTCGACCACAGGTGCCACTGCAACTTCGTCCGCCTTGGCGGCTGCTTCGGCCTGCTCTGCAGGCTGGGCAGCTTCGCTGTTGTCGGTTTCTGCGGTGGCGACTTCAGCGGTAGCCTGCTCAGCCTGCTGGTTGGCCTGGGCTTCGGCTTCGGCGCTGATGTTGCTGCTGGCAACAGCGGCAGTCACGGCCAGGCCGGCGGCCAGCTCGGCACCCAGCTCGGTGGCCTGATGCGCTTGTGGCTGCTCTTCGTGGCCTTCTTCTTCGCTGCCTTCGATCAGCTCGCCATTGACGTTGCGCTGACGCTCACGACGGTTGCTGCGACGACGCTGGCCACGGGAGCGGCGGCGTGGGCGCTCGCCATCGGTGCCTTCCTGGTCGTCCTGCAGCAGCTCCTCGTTCGGCAGTTGCTCTTCGGCCAGCTCGGCAGCCTGCACGGCCGCTTCTTCGGCTGTGCGTGGCTGGCGCTCTTCGCGTGGCGGGCGTGGGGCGCGTTCTTCGCGTGGTGCACGCTCTTCACGTGGAGCACGGTCTTCACGTGGAGCGCGCTCTTCACGCGGAGCACGCTCTTCGCGAGGGGGGCGTTCTTCACGTGGGGCACGCTCTTCGCGAGGGGCGCGCTCTTCACGCGGAGCACGCTCTTCACGTGGTGCGCGTTCCTCACGCGGTGCACGCTCTTCGCGGGCTACACGTTCCTCACGCGGCTGGCGCTCCTCGCGCTCGACCGGGGTGGCGTCCAGCGGCTCACGCAGTTCACGTACGCGCTCTTCGCCACGGTTGCCACGGCGGTCTTCGCGTGGCTGGCGTGGGGCGCGTTCTTCACGCGGTGCACGCTCTTCGCGTGGGGCGCGTTCTTCACGTGGCGCACGCTCTTCGCGCGGTGCACGTTCCTCGCGCGGCTGGCGCTCTTCACGGGGTGCACGCTCGGCACGCTCTTCGCGTGGCTTGCGTTCCTCGTCGCGGCGGCCGTTGCGGTTGCGGCTCTGCTGGCGGCCGTTGCGGCGTTCTTCGTTGCGCGAGCTGCGCTCGGTAGCCGGTTTCTCGGCGGCTGGTGCGACCGGTGCGGCGGCAGGCGCTTCCTTGCCGGCGAACAGGCTGACCAGCGATTTCACCAGGCCCTTGAACAGGCTCGGCTCCGGCGCGCTCGGCGCCGGGGTGGCCGGTGCGGCTGCCTGCGGCTCTTCAACGGCGGTGGGAATCGGCGCATTGGCGCGTGCCGGGGCGGTCTTCACCGCGGCTTCCTGGCGCACCAGGGTGCGGGTCGCGGTTGGCTGCGGCGCTTCTTCGGCTTCGGCTGCGGCGATTTCGTAGCTGGACTGGTTGCTCAGCACTTCCGGGTTGTCGTCGCGCAGGCGCTGGACTTCGAAGTGCGGGGTTTCCAGGTGGTCGTTCGGCAGGATGATGATGCGTGCGCGGGTGCGCAGTTCGATCTTGGTGATCGAGTTGCGCTTCTCGTTGAGCAGGAAGGCGGCTACCGGGATCGGTACCTGGGCACGCACTTCGGCGGTGCGGTCCTTCAGGGCTTCTTCTTCGATCAGGCGCAGGATGGCCAGCGACAGCGACTCGACGTCGCGGATGATGCCGGTACCGGAGCAGCGCGGGCAGACGATGCCGCTGCTTTCGCCCAGCGACGGACGCAGGCGCTGGCGGGACATTTCCAGCAGGCCGAAGCGCGAGATGCGGCCAACCTGGACGCGGGCGCGGTCGGCTTCCAGGCATTCGCGGACGCGTTCTTCCACGGCACGCTGGTTCTTCGCCGGGGTCATGTCGATGAAGTCGATGACGATCAGGCCACCGATGTCACGCAGGCGCAGCTGGCGGGCGATTTCCTCGGCCGCTTCCAGGTTGGTCTGCAGGGCGGTTTCTTCGATGTCGCTGCCTTTGGTCGCACGCGCCGAGTTGATGTCGATGGACACCAGGGCTTCGGTGGGGTCGATCACGATCGAACCGCCGGATGGCAGGTCGACCACGCGCTGGAAGGCGGTCTCGATCTGGCTTTCGATCTGGAAGCGGTTGAACAGCGGCACGCTGTCTTCGTACAGCTTGACCTTGCTGGCGTACTGCGGCATCACCTGGCGGATGAAGGTCAGCGCTTCTTCCTGGGCGTCGATGCTGTCGATCAGCACTTCGCCGATGTCCTGGCGCAGGTAGTCGCGGATGGCGCGGATGATGACGTTGCTTTCCTGGTAGATCAGGAACGGCGCGGCGCGGTCCTGGGACGCTTCCTTGATGGCGGTCCACAGCTGCAGCAGGTAATCGAGGTCCCACTGCATTTCTTCGCTGCTGCGGCCAAGGCCGGCGGTGCGCACGATCAGGCCCATGTCGCCCGGTACGGTCAGGCCGTTCAGGGCTTCGCGCAGTTCGTTGCGTTCCTCGCCTTCGATGCGGCGGGAGATGCCGCCGGCGCGCGGGTTGTTGGGCATCAGCACCAGGTAGCGGCCGGCCAGGCTGATGAAGGTGGTGAGGGCGGCGCCTTTGTTGCCGCGCTCTTCCTTCTCGACCTGGACGATGACTTCCTGGCCTTCGCTCAGCACTTCCTTGATATTGACCCGCCCTTCGGGGGCCTTCTTGAAGTATTCGCGGGAGATTTCTTTCAGCGGCAGGAAGCCGTGACGTTCGGAGCCGAAGTCGACGAAGGCGGCTTCGAGGCTGGGTTCGATGCGGGTGATCTTGCCTTTGTAGATGTTGGCCTTTTTCTGCTCACGCGCGCCGGACTCGATGTCCAGGTCGTAGAGACGTTGGCCGTCCACCAGGGCTACACGCAACTCTTCGGGTTGAGTTGCGTTAATCAGCATTCTTTTCATGTTGTACCGTCGGTTTCCGGGCTGCCGGAAACGGCGTTCGGCACACACGACGTCTCATGGTCGGTGCCAAGGTGCGCAAAGGGTGGCCGGGCCACCCCCGTGTCGAGCAACGTTCGGCACCAGCCGGTTGCCCAGCCTGCCGTTGTCGCGACGACGCGTCCTGTTTGCTGCGGTGCCAACAAGGCCCCGGTGGCTTCGAATTGGAATCCGAATCAACCAAGCGGGCCTTGTGCACTCAGTCAGGAGGAGGAATCAACCGTCAGCCGTGGACGCCCGGAGGCATCTGTTCAGGACCTTATCCGCTCGCCAGCCGTCAGTGGGCTGGTGGCCGGACGCGGTGCTACACGGTCCGAGGGCTGTGCATCTCCACCCTGCACGTATCCCTGATAATTCGGGTGCTGCCGCGCGCTGAATCCGCAACGGGTTGCATTTTTCGCCAGCGCAGGTTCTGCGCTGGCGCCATTCATGTCCAAGGCAGGTATTTCCGAAGCATTCGCCGGGCGTTGCGTGGAAGCGACGGGCGGGCAGAGGTGCAGCGAAAAGAATCGGGTAAGCAGGTGAAACACCGCACTTGTCGTTTTTTTTCGGTCTTCTCTACACGGCGCTGGTGGCGATTCCAGGCAATTCGGTAAACTGGCGAAAACCCCGTAGGACGGCCTCGCGTCCTGGAGAATTGCGTTGGTCAGGGACCGGCTCGGAGCCTGGTGCCACTGGCCTGCCGCTTTTGGCGGCGTTCGCGACTATAGCAGCAATGATTAAGTGCTTCAATTCCATAAAAAATTGTTATGATCCCGCAATGACGACCAATACCCCTCCGACTTCCGGCGTTCAGCTGATCGAAGTCGCGCCGGAACTTGCCGGCCAACGCATCGACAATTTCCTCATCACGGCCCTCAAGGGCGTGCCCAAGACGCTGGTCTATCGCATCCTGCGCAAGGGTGAAGTGCGGGTCAACAAGGGGCGGGTCAAGCCGGAGTACAAGATCCAGGCTGGCGACATCGTGCGGGTACCGCCCGTCCGCCTGCCCGAGCGTGACGAGCCGGCGCCGGTGGCCCAAGGGCTGCTGCAGCGTCTGGAAGCCGCCATCGTCTATGAAGACAAGGCGCTGATCGTGATGAACAAGCCGGCCGGCATCGCCGTGCACGGTGGCAGCGGCCTGAGCTTTGGCGTGATCGAAGCACTGCGCCAGCTGCGCCCGGATGCCAAGGAGCTGGAACTGGTGCATCGCCTGGACCGCGACACCTCCGGCCTGCTGATGATCGCCAAGAAGCGCAGCATGCTGCGCCACCTGCATGCCGCATTGCGCGGCGATGGTGTCGACAAGCGCTACATGGCGCTGGTGCGCGGCCACTGGCCAACGTCGAAGAAGCAGGTCAGCGCGCCGTTGCTCAAGAGCAACCTGCGCTCCGGCGAGCGCATGGTCGAAGTGAACGACGAGGGCAAGGAGGCGTTGACCCTGTTCCGCGTGCTGCGCCGCTTTGGCGAGTTCGCCACCATCGTCGAGGCGCGCCCGATCACCGGCCGTACCCACCAGATTCGCGTGCACACCCTGCATGCCGGGCACATGATCGCCGGCGACAGCAAGTACGGCGACGAAGACTTCAGTCGCGAAATTCGCGAGCTGGGTGGCAAGCGCCTGTTCCTGCATGCCTATGCGCTGACCGTGCCGCTGCCGGACGGTGGCGAGCTGAAGCTCGAGGCGCCGGTGGACGAGGTGTGGGCCAAAACCGTCGAGCGTCTGAGTGCATCCTGACCTATGAAAAAGGGCTATGAGCTACTGATCTTCGACTGGGATGGCACGCTGGCCGATTCCATCGGGCGCATCGTCGAGTCCATGAACGCCGCCGCCGAGCGTGCCGGCGAGGCGCAAAGCAGCGATGAGGCGGTCAAGGGCATCATCGGCCTGGCCCTGGGCGAGGCGATCCACACCCTGTACCCGCACCTGGCGCCTGCGCAAGTCGAAAGCTTCCGTCGGCACTATGCCGACATCTACATGGCCCTGGACCAGCAGCCCTCGCCGCTGTTCGATGGCGTGGTGGAGTCGCTGGATGCCTTCCGTGCCGAGGGTTACCGCCTGGCGGTGGCCACCGGCAAGGCACGTCGCGGGCTGGACCGGGTGCTCAAGGCCAATGGGCTGGAGCAGTTCTTCGACATCACCCGCGCTGCCGACGAGACCCGTGGCAAGCCGCACCCGCGCATGCTCGAGGAGATTCTCGGCCATTGCGCTGTCGAACCGGGGCGCGCGCTGATGGTTGGCGACTCGGCGTTCGACCTGCAGATGGCCAGCAATGCCGGCATGCATTCGGCAGCCGTGGGCTATGGTGCCATGTCGCTGCAGGCGCTGGCCGAGTTCGGGCCGCAGGTGTGCCTCGATCACTTTTCCCAGCTGCGCGAGTGGCTGGGCGGTTCCGCAATCCCTTTTCCAAGGTAGGTAAGCATGGCAGACGAATGGAAAGCCCCTGAGGCCGAACCCGAGGAGCGCGAAGCGCGCAAAAGCTGGCAGTTGCTGGAAAAGACCCTGCTGGCGAACGTTCAGGAACATCGCCGGTCGCGTCGCTGGGGGATCTTCTTCAAGCTGCTGACCTTCGTCTACCTGTTCGGCATCCTCGCGTTGTTCACGCCGCTGATGGACATGGACAAGGCCGCGTCGCGCAGTGTCAGCCACACCGCGCTGGTCGAGGTGCGCGGGATGATTGCCGATCAGGAACCCGCCAGCGCCGACAATATCGTCAAAAGCCTTCGCGAGGCGTTCAAGGACAGCAAGACCAAGGCCGTGGTGATGCGCATCAACAGCCCGGGTGGCAGCCCGGTGCAGGCGGGCTACGTGTATGACGAAATCCGCCGTCTGCGTGCCGAGTACCCGGCCATCAAGCTGTACGCGGTCATTGCAGACCTGGGGGCTTCCGGTGCCTACTACATCGCCAGTGCGGCGGACGAGATCTACGCCGACAAGGCCAGCCTGGTGGGTTCCATCGGGGTGACGGCGGCAGGCTACGGTTTTGTCGGTACCATGGAGAAGCTGGGTGTCGAGCGACGTGCCTATACCTCGGGCGAGCACAAGGCCTTCCTCGACCCGTTCTCGCCGGAAAAACCCGAGGAGACCCGGTTCTGGCAGGGGGTGCTGGATACTACCCACAAGCAATTCATCGCCATGGTCAAGCAGGGGCGTGGCGAGCGCCTGAAGGACAAGGAGCATCCGGAGCTGTTCAGCGGCCTGGTCTGGTCGGGTGAACAGGCCAAGGAGCTGGGGTTGGTCGATGGGCTCGGCAGTGCCAGCTACGTGGCGCGCGAGATCGTCGGCGAGAAAGAGCTGGTAGATTTCACCGTGCAGGAATCGCCGCTCGACCGTTTCTCCAAGCGCGTAGGAGCCAGCGTGGCCGAGCACCTGGCGATGTGGATGGGGTTCCAGGGGCCGCAGTTGCGCTGAACGAGATTGCCGGGGCCGCAACGCGGCCCCAAAGCCTCAAGGGATGACCACGCCTTCCTTGGTCAGCATATCCACCAGCCGAATCAACGGCAGCCCGATCAGGCTGGTCGCATCACACCCGTGCGTGCTCTGGAACAGGCTCACTCCCAGCCCCTCCGCCTTGAAGCTGCCAGCGCAATCCAGCGGCTGTTCTGCCGCCACATAGCGCTCCACCTGCTCGCGGCTCAGTTCACGCAAGGTCACGGTAAACGGCACGCAGTCCACCTGGCATGCTCCCGTGGCGCTGTTCAGCAATGCCAGCCCGGTCAGAAAGCTCACTTGTTGCCCGCTGCACTCCAGCAGTTGCTCGCAGGCGCGCTCGAAGGTATGCGGCTTGCCCAGTACCTGTTCGCCCAGCACCGCAACCTGGTCCGAACCAATGATCAGGTGCGCGGGGTGGCTGCCCGCCAGCGCCTCTGCCTTTTGCCTGGCCAGGCGGCGCACCAGCGCTGCCGCCGGTTCGCCATCCAGGCGCTGTTCGTCTATGTCAGGGCTTGCCCAGGTGAAAGGCAGGCGCAGGCGTGCGAGCAGTTCGCGGCGGTAGGCAGAGCTGGAAGCCAGTAGCAGGGGAAGCATGGTAGACTCCTGAATCGGTTGAACCAAATTCTATCACGCACGATGCCGCCGAATTTCCTTTGACAGGGGCGGGGGGCATCCCTAGAATGCTGCGCCTATGTTGAATGACCCGATTCCACCTCACGTTGACCCGCGCAAATTGGCTGATCGTGGCGTAACCCTCAACGGTTCGCTGCAACTCGCTGATTTGGAAAGACTCTGCGACCCGCTTTCCGACAATGTCGGTACGGTGCAGGCGAAGTTCGATTTTGAACGAGATGAACAGCACGTGGTGGTTATCCACAGCGAGCTGGACGTCGAGGTCAAGATGGTTTGCCAGCGTTGTCTTGAGCTGGTCACCCTGCCGATCCACAGCGAATGCACATACGCCGTGGTGAAGGAGGGTGCGAATACCCAGTCGTTGCCGAAAGGCTATGACGTGCTGGAACTGGGCGAAGATCCATTGGATCTGCAGGCATTGATCGAGGAAGAGCTTCTGCTCGCCTTGCCGATCGTGCCTGCTCACCATCCGGAAGAATGCCAGCAGCCGGCGGGCGCAGACGAGCCCGAATCGAGCAAGGACGAGGTATCGCGGTCCAACCCGTTCAGTGTTTTGGCGCAGTTAAAGCGTGACCCAAACGTTTAGGAGTTAATCAATTATGGCTGTTCAGCAGAACAAAAAATCCCGCTCTGCCCGTGACATGCGCCGTTCGCACGACGCCCTGTCGGAAAACGCGCTGTCGGTAGAGAAAACCACCGGTGAAGTACACCTGCGCCACCACGTTTCGCCAGAAGGCGTATACCGTGGTCGCAAAGTGATCGACAAGGGCGCTGACGAGTAATCCTTGTCCGCTCAGATCATCGCGATCGACGCAATGGGCGGGGACTTCGGTCCCCGCAGCATTGTCCAGGCTAGCATTGCCTGCCTTTCGGCTACTCCCTCGTTGCACCTGACCCTCGTCGGTCAACCCTCCCTCCTTGAAGATCTTGTCAGCGGCCTTGCGGCTGCGGATCGCGCGCGCCTGCAGATCGTGGCCGCCAGCGAGGTGGTCGGCATGGACGAGCGGCCCTCCCAGGCGTTGCGCGGCAAGCCCGATTCGTCGATGCGCATTGCTCTCGAACTGGTGCGCGACGGCAAGGCCCAGGCTTGCGTCAGTGCTGGCAACACTGGCGCGCTGATGGCACTGTCGCGGTTTGTGCTCAAGACCCTGCCGGGGATCGATCGGCCTGCCATGGTGGCGGCGATCCCGACCCAGTCTGGCTATTGCCAACTGCTCGACCTGGGGGCCAACGTCGACTGCAGCGCCGAAAACCTCTATCAGTTCGCCGTGATGGGCTCGGTGGCCGCGCAGGCGTTGGGTGTGCACAGGCCGCGTGTGGCGCTACTGAACATCGGTACCGAAGACATCAAGGGCAACCAGCAGGTCAAGTTGGCGGCCAGCCTGCTGCAGAACGCTCGCGGGCTCAACTACGTAGGCTTCGTCGAAGGCGATGGGTTGTATCGCGGCGAGGCCGATGTGGTGGTCTGCGACGGGTTCGTTGGCAACATCCTGCTCAAGTCCAGCGAAGGCTTGGCAACCATGATCGGTGCACGCATCGAGCAGTTGTTCAAGGGTGGCCTGTTGTCGCGCGCCGCTGGCGCCATGGCGATGCCGCTGCTCAAGCGCCTGCAGGCCGATCTGGCGCCGGCGCGGCACAATGGCGCGAGCTTCCTCGGGTTGCAGGGCATCGTCATCAAGAGCCATGGTTCAGCGGGCGTGCAGGGCTTCCAGAGTGCCATCCAGCGGGCGTTGATCGAGATCCAGGAAAACCTGCCGCAGCGCTTGCAC
>NZ_JBKGGT010000034.1:0-24517 GCF_052041995.1 Pseudomonas sp. SMV7
AGTAACCGGGTAGATCTGCTGGGTGTTGAGGGCCGGCGCCAGTGCGAGGTAGCTGGCTATCTTTCAGATCCT
Organism: Pseudomonas sp. SMV7; assembly: GCF_052041995.1. Lineage (NCBI taxonomy): Bacteria > Pseudomonadati > Pseudomonadota > Gammaproteobacteria > Pseudomonadales > Pseudomonadaceae > Pseudomonas > Pseudomonas sp. SMV7. Next base: position 73 of record NZ_JBKGGT010000034.1, read on the forward strand.
CAAGCAGTATCGTCTTTTTCTTGGTGGGCACTGGTTGATCAGTACCCTTGGACTCGTTGGACATCCTTAATCCTCGTCTCTTACCGGGGCGACTTCACGCAACGGCTGCGGACTTTCCAAGCAGTCGGACGCAAGCAATCTGCGGAACGCGAAGAGTAACGAGGAATCAATTCACATGGGAGATTGAAACTTCCTAACGCTTTGTAGGAATTCTCTTTTTGGCTATGTTTTTATTCTTTAGCGTCAACTAAAAGAATAGGAGTCAAGTGTGGTTTTAGCTTGATAGAAGTTGGCAGTAAGTTGCCAAAGAAACATTGCAGAAGAATTGCTCGGCGCTCACGGGTGTTGGAAAAAACCTTTGCTCTCTTCCAGGTAGCCGCCTTGCAACGCCGGGTCCAGCCAGCGCGCGTATTGCGCCGGCAACAGCGCCTGACGCAGGGGCGGCAGCAATTGGTCGATATGTGCGATGGCTGCACGCCCCAGCTCGGAGTCCGAGCACCCCACATGCAGAAACTGAAAGCGCTTGACTCCCTGTACAGGATAGAACCGATAGTCATCCAGCGCCCCGCCTTGCTGCTGGACCAGGTAGCGCACTTCATGCCAGTACCCAAGCACCAGGCGCAAGCGCCCCAGTTGCTGCATCTGCAGCAGGTTGGCGGTGGCATCGTTGCCATAGTGGCGGTTGAGCACGGTGTCGGGCAGCTGGCGCAGGATCGCGTCGATCTGCGTGCCGTAGCTGCGTTCGGCAACCACCCCCAGCTGCAGCATGGTCTTGCTCAGCAGGGCATGCAGGTCTACCTGCTGGTCGTCGAGGTAAGGCTCCACCAGCGCCTGGCTGTCCTTGCGCAGCACCAGGCCACCGCTGAGCACGCCCAGCGACGGCATGGAAAAGCGCACGTATTCGGCGCGCTCCGGTGTCCATAACAAGGTCGGGTCACAGGTGAAGCTGTTGCGGTCTTGCAGCATCTGGATGCCGCGGGCGCGGTTGACCCGCACGATGCTGTGGTCGTACTCGGGCATCTGGGCGATCAGCCGAGGCAACAGCTGGTCGATCACTCCCTGGCCCTTTTCCGGGCCTTCGAGGATGGTGAACGGCGGCAGGTCGCGCACCAGCCAGAAGAGGCGCTCCTTGGCGCTGGCCGGTTGCAGCAGCAGTGCCGGCAGCAGCCCGCACAGCAGCACCAGGCGATGTAGGTAACGGGCAGCGCACATGAGCCGGGCCAGCGTCAGGGTCAGACCGTGCCGGCTGCGCGCAGGTTGGCGATGGCAGTCGCGTCGTAGCCCAGCTTGCCGAGCAACGCCTCGGTGTGCTCGCCCAGCGCCGGGCCGACCCACTCGGCCGAGCCGGGGGTATCCGACAATTTGGGGACGATGCCGGGCATGCGGAACGGCTTGCCGTCCGGCAGCCGGGCCTGCAGGAACATCTCACGTGCCAGGTACTGCGGATCGTTGAACATGTCTTCGGCCGAATAGATGCGGCTGGCCGGTACTTCGGCCGTGGTCAGCACCTGCATCAACTGGTCCAGCGGCAGGCTGTTGGCCCAGCGGTCGATCACCCCGTACAGCTCGTCGCGGCGCAGGTCGCGGCCATCATTGGTAGCCAGGCTCGGGTCGTCGGCCAGGTCGCTGCGGCCAATGGCCTGCATGAAGCGCTTGAAGATCGCATCGCCGTTGGCGCCGATCTGCACATGCTTGCCGTCGGCACTGGTATGAATGGAGGAGGGCGTGATCCCCGGCATGATGTTGCCGGTGCGCTCGCGGATGAAGCCGAACACGTCGAATTCCGGGACCATGCTTTCCATCATGGCGAAGATTGCCTCGTACAGTGCCACATCCACCACCTGGCCTTCACCGCCGTTGACCTCGCGGTGGCGCAGGGCCATCAGCGCGCCGATCACGCCCCACAAGGCGGCAATCGAGTCACCGATGGAAATGCCCGTACGCACCGGCGGGCGGTCGTCAAAACCGGTGATGTAGCGCAGGCCGCCCATCGACTCGCCCACGGCGCCGAAGCCTGGCTGGTCCTTCAGCGGCCCGGTCTGGCCAAAGCCCGACAGGCGCACCATCACCAGGCGCGGGTTGAGGGCATGCAGCACGTCCCAGCCCAGGCCGAGTTTTTCCAGCACGCCCGGGCGGAAGTTCTCGATCAGGATGTCTGCCTCGGCCAGCAGCCGCTTGAGAATCTCGCGGCCCTCGGGGTGCTTGAGGTTGAGGGTGAGCGACTGCTTGTTGCGGGCCTGTACGAACCACCACAGCGAGGTGCCCTCGTACAACTTGCGCCATTTGCGCAGCGGGTCGCCGCCATCGGGCGATTCGACCTTGATCACCTCGGCGCCGAATTCGGCGCAGATGCGCGAGGCGAACGGCCCGGCGATCAGGGTGCCAAGTTCGATGACTTTGAGGCCGGCGAGGGGCTTGCTGGGCGTAGGCATGGGGCATCCGTGGCAACTGGGCAGAGCCGTGGTTTTATCATAGGTCGCAAGCGGCAGATACTGCCGCGGCGCAACCAAGGGCAGGATCGGTTAGACTGTGCCCCTTTTCTTGCGCAAGAAGCCCGTCGACCATGGCCCAGCCGTCTACCACCTACAAATTCGAACTGAACCTGACCGACCTCGATCGTGGCGTATACGAGAACGTCCGCCAGACCATCGCCCGTCACCCTTCGGAAACCGAAGAGCGCATGGCCGTGCGTTTGCTGGCCTATGCGCTGTGGTACAACGAGAACCTGGCCTTCGGCCGCGGCCTGTCCGACGTCGACGAAGCGGCCCTGTGGGAGAAGAGCCTGGACGATCGCATCCTGCACTGGATCGAAGTGGGCCAGCCGGACGCCGAGCGCCTGACCTGGTGCTCGCGCCGCACCGAGCGTACCAGCCTGCTGGCCTACGGCAGCCTGCGGGTGTGGCAGAACAAGGTGGTGGACGCGGTCAAGGGGTTGAAGAACCTGAGCATCGCCGCCGTTCCGCAGGAGGTGTTGGCAACCCTCGCTACCGACATGCCGCGCACCATCAAGTGGGACGTGATGATCAGCGAGGGCACGGTGTTCGTCACCGATGACCGCGGCCAGCATGAAGTGCAGCTGGAGTGGCTGCTGGGTGAGCGTGGCTGAAGCACTCCATGCGTATCGAACCTCGCCCGCTGCCGCCGAGCCTGCCATTTCTCGGTAACCTGCCACCCTTGCTGACCCGTCTGTACGCCGCCCGCGGCGTGCAGAGCGAGGCCGAACTGGACAAAAGCCTGGCGCGTCTGCTGCCGTTCCAGCAGCTCAAGGGTATCGAAGCCGGTGTCGACCTGCTGGTCGAGGCCATCGACCAGCGTCAACGCATCCTGATCGTTGGCGACTTCGATGCCGACGGTGCCACCGCCAGTACGGTCGGCGTACTGGGCCTGCGCCTGCTGGGTGCAGCACATGTCGACTACCTGGTGCCCAACCGCTTCGAGTATGGCTACGGGCTGACCCCGGAGATCGTCGCGGTGGCGCTGCAACGCCAGCCGCAACTGCTGATTACCGTGGACAACGGCATTTCCAGTGTCGACGGGGTCGCGGCGGCCAAGGCGGCGGGGCTCAAGGTGCTGGTGACCGACCACCACCTGCCGGGTGAACAGTTGCCCGCGGCCGACGCCATCATCAACCCCAACCAGCCGGGCTGCCCCTTCCCGAGCAAGGCGCTGGCCGGGGTCGGGGTGATCTTCTACGTGCTGATGGCCCTGCGTGCACGCCTGCGCAGCCTTGGGCGCTACGAGACGCAGCCACAGCCGAACATCGGCGAACTGCTCGACCTGGTCGCCCTCGGCAGCGTCGCCGACGTGGTGCCACTGGACGCCAACAACCGCATCCTGGTGCACCAGGGCCTCGAGCGTATCCGCGCCGGCCGCGCCCGCCCGGGGCTCAAGGCCATTCTCGAAGTGGCCCGTCGCGACCACCGGCGCATCACCTCGACCGACCTCGGTTTCATCCTCGGCCCGCGCCTGAATGCTGCCGGGCGCCTGGATGACATGAGCCTGGGTATCGAATGCCTGTTGTGCGAGGACGCGGCCCTGGCGCTGGACATGGCCCAGCAGCTGGACGACCTGAACCAGGACCGCAAGTCGATCGAGCAGGGCATGCAGCGTGAGGCCCTGGCCCAGCTCAAGGACCTGCCCATCGAGTCGATGCCCTACGGCCTGTGCCTGTTCGATGCGGACTGGCACCAGGGTGTGATCGGTATCCTGGCCTCGCGCCTGAAGGAGCGTTACCACCGGCCGACCATCGCTTTCGCCGATGCCGGCGAGGGCATGCTCAAGGGCTCGGCGCGTTCGGTGCCGGGCTTCCATATTCGCGATGCGCTGGATGCCGTGGCGGCGCGTCACCCGCAACTGATCAGCAAGTTCGGCGGCCATGCCATGGCCGCCGGGTTGTCGCTGCCCGAGGCGAATTTCCCGGCATTTGCCCAGGCGTTCGACGAAGAAGTGCGGCGTCACCTGGCTGAAGACGACCTGACCGGCCGCCTGCTGTCAGATGGCAGCCTGGCAGTGGAGGAGTTCCACCTCGACCTGGCCAAGGCCCTGCGCCAGGCCGGCCCCTGGGGCCAGCATTTCCCCGAGCCGCTGTTCCATGGCGTGTTCCAGTTGGTGGAGCAGCGCGTGGTGGGCGAGCGGCACCTGAAGGTGGTGCTCAAGAGCGAGTGCGGGTCGGTGCGGCTGGACGGTATTGCCTTTGGTATCGACCGCGAAGTGTGGCCGAACCCAACGGTGCGGTGGGTGGAGCTGGCTTACAAGCTGGATGTGAACGAGTTTCGTGGGAATGAGAGTGTGCAGTTGATGATTGCGCATATGGAGCCGCGCTGAGTTTGTCCCAGGTGCCCGCCTCGGTTTTTCCTAATCTATTCGCCGCCCGTTCATATGTGTAGGAAGCGTCTGATACACGCGGCGGACCAGTCAGAAATGTCACTGATAGGCGCTAATAGAGGGTACCCGTCTTGGTTCTTGCAGGGTTGCGGGTATCGAGCGCCGCGCGGGCGGCGCTCGATCTCACAGGCGCTGCAAACCTTTCGGCAAACACCTCGCCATCCCACTGAACCTTCCCCCCCACCAATCTGGTCTAGTCTGAATATTGACCGGACCCGGGCCAGGGACGTGCACTTGAGTGTCCGGGCCGGATCACCATTGGAGTCCTTGGGAGGTGCCCTCATGAGCCTGCTGCTCGAGCCTTACACCCTGCGTCAGCTGACCCTGCCCAACCGCATCGCCGTTTCGCCGATGTGCCAGTATTCCGCTGTCGATGGCCTGGCCAACGATTGGCACCTTGTTCATCTTGGCAGCCGCGCCGTGGGTGGCGCGGGCCTGGTCATCACCGAAGCCGTGGCGGTAACCGCCGATGGCCGCATCACCGCCGAAGACCTCGGCCTGTGGGATGATGCGCAGATCGCCCCGTTGCAGCGCATCACCCGTTTCATCACCGCCCAGGGCGTCGTGCCGGGTATCCAGCTGGCCCACGCCGGGCGCAAGGCCAGTACCTATCGGCCATGGCTGGGCAAGCAGGGCAGCGTCAAGCCGGAAGAGGGTGGCTGGCAGCCGGTGGGGCCCTCGAGGATTGCCTTCGACCCGCAGCACACCACGCCTCGCGAGTTGAGCCAGGATGAAATCCAGGGTGTGATCGACGCGTTCGTCGCCTCGACCGAGCGCGCCCTGAAAGCCGGATTCAAGGTCGTGGAAATCCACGCCGCGCATGGCTACCTGCTGCATCAGTTCCTGTCACCACTGAGCAACCAGCGGCGTGACGAGTACGGCAGCTGCTTCGAAAACCGTATCCGCCTGACCTTGCAGGTGGTCGAGGCCGTGCGCAAGGTGTGGCCGGCCGAATTGCCGCTGTTCGTGCGGGTGTCGGCGACCGATTGGGTCGAGGATGGCTGGAACCCGGATGAAACCGTCGAGCTGGCGCGCCGCCTGCGTGGCCTGGGCGTCGACCTGATCGACGTGTCTTCCGGCGGCACCTCGGTCAATGCCGAGATCCCCACCGGCCCCGGCTACCAGACCCGTTTCGCCGAGCGCGTGCGCAAGGAATCGGAAATCGCCACCGGCACCGTGGGCATGATCACCGAACCGGCGCAGGCCGAGCACATTCTGCGCACTGGCCAGGCCGACATCATCTTCCTTGCCCGCGAGCTGCTGCGCGACCCTTACTGGCCGTTGCATGCCGATGATGACCTGGGCGGCAACAAGGCCACCTGGCCAGCGCAGTACCAGCGCGCGACCAGCCGCGCCAATCCGATCCACGAGTCGGACCTGCGGGATTGACCCAAGCCTGACGCGGCCCCGGCTGTTCATGTGTCGAGGCTGAATGCCTGGGGCCGCTGCACGGCCCTTTCGCGAAACAAGAGCACTCCGGCAGCGACCGCGTTGGCGTATTGATTCAGCTATAGGCAGCCTTGCTGAGGATATCGCTTACCCACTGATTGATACTCTTCTCGGCCAACTCGGCCTCGGCCGCCACGCTAGCGTGGAGGGTGGGTTCCAAGCGCAGGCTGAGCTTGCCAGAGTAGGGCTCAATGGATGAACTGTAAGGGAGAGGGTATCGTGCTTGAAGGAAATGTCTGAGATATTGACCGAGGGGATGTAACGCCCCTCGGTCACCACGACCGCTTAGTGTTTGATCATCACATGTCGCACACAGGTGTAGTCTTCCAGCCCATACATCGACATGTCCTTGCCATACCCCGAATGCTTCTGCCCGCCATGGGGCATTTCGCTGACCAGCATGAAGTGGGTGTTCACCCAGGTGCAGCCATACTGCAGGCGCGCCGCCAGGCGGTGGGCGCGGCCGGTGTCGCGGGTCCATACCGATGAAGCCAGGCCGTAGTCGGAGTCGTTGGCCCATTCCAGCGCCTGCGCTTCGTCGCTGAAGCGGGTGACCGAGACCACCGGGCCGAACACTTCGTTACGCACGATCTCGTCGTCCTGCAGGGCATCGGCCAACACCGTCGGCGCGAAGAAGAAACCGTCACCCTCGATCGCCTTGCCGCCGGTCACCAGGCGAATATGCGGCTGGGCGATGGCCCGCTGTACCAGGCCAGCGACCTTGTCGCGGTGCTGGGCGCTGATCAGTGGCCCCAGCTCGGTGTCTTCGGCTTCCTGCAGCCCGGGCTTGAGGCTGGCTACCGCTTCACCCAGGCGTTCGACGAAGCGCTCGTAGATGCCGTCCTGCACATACAACCGACAGGCAGCGGTGCAGTCCTGCCCAGCGTTGTAGAAGCCGAAGGTGCGGATGCCGTCGATGGCCGCGTCGAGGTCGGCATCGTCGAACACCAGCACCGGCGCCTTGCCGCCCAGTTCCATGTGCATGCGTTTCACGCTGTCGGCGGTAGCGCTGATGATGTGCGCGCCGGTGGGAATCGAGCCGGTCAGCGACACCATGCGCACCTTGGGGTGGGTGACCAACGGGTTGCCGACGGTCTGGCCGCGGCCGAAGAGAATGTTCAACACTCCCGGCGGCAACAGCTCCAGGGCCAGTTCACCCAGGCGCAGGGCAGTCAGCGGGGTCATCTCGGAGGGCTTGATCACTACCGTATTGCCGGCGGCCAGGGCCGGGGCGATCTTCCACGCCAGCATCATCAACGGGTAGTTCCACGGTGCGATCGAGGCGACCACGCCCAGCGGGTCGCGGCGGATCATCGAGGTATGCCCCGGCAGGTATTCGCCCGCTGCCGAGCCGCCCAGGCAGCGCGCTGCACCGGCGAAATAGCGGAACACATCGGCAATCGCCGGAATCTCGTCATTCAATGCGGCGCTCAGCGGCTTGCCGCAGTTCTGCGACTCCAGCCGGGCCAGTTCATCGCCATGGGCTTCGATCGCGTCGGCCAATGCCAGCAACGCCTGTGCACGCTCCTTGGGGCTGGTTTGCGACCAGCTGTCGAAGGCCCGGTCGGCGGCGCGCACGGCGCTGTCCACCTGGGCTTCGGTGGCTTCGTTGACCTGCGCCAGGGCACTGCCCAGCGCCGGATTGAGCACGGTCCAGGCTGGGCCTTCGCCAGCGACCAGCTGGCCATTGATCAGCATCTGCGTTTGCATCGGGGACTCCTCCAGGGTCATTTGCCGCTGCCCGCGACGCTTTCGCCGCCACGGGTCAGGTAATAGGCGCCAAGGATTGGCAGCATGGTCACCAGCATCACCAGCATGGCGACCACGTTGGTCACCGGCACGTCACGCGGGCGGCTGAGCTGGTTGAGCAACCAGATCGGCAGGGTGCGTTCGTGGCCGGCGGTAAAGGTGGTGACAATGATTTCGTCGAACGACAGGGCAAAGGCCAGCATGCCGCCGGCCAACAGCGCCGAGCCAAGGTTGGGCAGGATGATGTAGCGGAAGGTCTGCCAGCCATCGGCGCCCAGGTCCATCGAGGCTTCGATCAGGCTCTGCGAAGTGCGCCGCAGGCGGGCGATGACGTTGTTGTAGACGATCACCACGCAAAAGGTGGCGTGGCCGACCACGATGGTGAACACCCCGGGCTCCATGCCCAGGCTCTTGAACGCCGAAAGCAGGGCGATACCGGTGATGATGCCGGGCAGGGCGATGGGCAGGATCAGCAGCAGCGAAATGCTCTCCTTGCCGAAGAAGCTGCGCCGGTACAGCGCCGCCGAGGCCAGCGTGCCCAGCACCAGGGCGATCAGCGTGGCCAGGCAGGCCACCTGCAGCGACAGCTTGATCGCCTCCAGCACATCGGGCCTGGCGAAGGCCACGGCGAACCACTTCAGGGTAAAGCCCTTGGGCGGAAAGCTGAACGCCGCGTCTTCGGTATTGAAGGCGTACAGGACGATGACCAGGATCGGAAAGTGCAGGAACAGCAGGCCGCCCCAGGCCGCCAGGCGCAGCCCGGGCGAGGCTTTTTCAGAGTGCATCGAAGGCCCCCAGGCGCTTGACCAAGGACAGGTACACCGCGATCAGCACGATCGGTACCAGGGTGAAGGCGGCGGCCATCGGCAGGTTGCCGATCGCCCCTTGCTGGGCATAGACCAAGCTGCCGATGAAGTAGCCGGGCGGGCCGATCAGCTGCGGCACGATGAAATCGCCCAGGGTCAGCGAAAAGGTGAAGATCGAGCCGGCGGCAATGCCTGGAATCGACAGCGGCAGGACCACTTGCACGAAGGTTTGCCCAGGGCGGGCGCCGAGGTCTGCCGAGGCCTGCAGCAGCGAAGGTGGCAAGCGTTCCAGCGCGGCCTGGATCGGCAGGATCATGAATGGCAGCCAGATGTATACGAACACCATGAAACGCCCCAGGTGCGAAGTGGACAGGGTACTGCCGCCCACACCCGGCACCGCCAGCACGGTTTGCAACAGGGCCTCCAGGTGCAGCTGCTGGACGAACCACTGGGCCACACCGCCCTTGGCCAGCAGCAGGGTCCAGGCGTAGGTCTTGACGATGTAGCTGGCCCACATCGGCATCATCACTGCGATGTAGAAGAACGCCTTGGTCTTGCCGCTGGTGTAGCGCGCCATGTAATAGGCGATGGGGAAGGCCAGCACTGCACTGGCCAGCGACACCGCCACCGCCATGCCCAGGGTGCGCAGGATGATGTCGAAGTTCGACGGGTTGAACAGCGCGGCGAAATTACCCAGGGTCAGGTCCGGGGTAACCGCCATGGTGAAGTCGTCGAAGGTGTAGAACCCTTGCCACAGCAGGTTGAGCAGCGAGCCCAGGTAGATCGCGCCAAACCAGGTCAGTGGCGGGACCAGCAGCATGGCCAGGTACAGGTTGGGGCGTCGGTACAGCAGGTTGGACAGGCCGCGCAATGCACTCATGTCAGCGGCCCCCGCCTTCCTGCAATACGGTCATGGCTTCGCGTGGCCAGTGCGCCTGGACCCGCTGCCCGGTTTGCCAGGCCTGTGCCTCGACCTGCCAGCGGTCGTTGGCCTGGCTTACCGCCAACAGCTGGCCGCTGTCGAGCTGCAGCTCGTAACGGGTGGCACTGCCCTGGTACTGGATATCGCGCAGCACGCCACTGACCTGGACCGCCTGGCCGCCTGCAACCGGGTGGCCCAGGCGAATGTGCTCGGGGCGGATGGAGAACGGCGCCGGGCTGCCGTGGAGCGCCAGCGCCAGTTCGCCGCGCAGCACGTTGGAGGAGCCGACGAATTCGGCGACGAAGGGCGTGGCCGGTTGCATGTACAGGTTGCGCGGTGTGTCGACCTGCTCGATCCGGCCGCGGTTGAATACCGCCACCCGGTCAGACATCGACAGTGCCTCGGTCTGGTCGTGGGTGACGAAGATGAAGGTGATGCCCAACTGACGCTGAAGCTTTTTCAGTTCGCCCTGCATCTGCTCGCGCAGTTTCAGGTCCAGCGCGCCCAAGGGTTCGTCCAGCAGCAATACCCGTGGCCGGTTGACCAGGGCGCGAGCCAGGGCCACGCGCTGGCGTTGCCCGCCAGACAGCTGTGCCGGCTTGCGTGTGCCGTAGCCGGCCAGGGCCACCATCGCCAGGGCTTCTTCGGCGCGGCCGTGGCGTTCGGCCTTGGCCACGCCTTTCACTTTCAGGCCGTAGGCAATGTTGTCCAGGACGTTCATGTGCGGGAACAGTGCGTAGTCCTGGAACACCGTGTTGACGTCACGCAGGTACGGCGGCACGCCGGCGGCCTCGACGCCGTGGATACGGATCGAGCCGCTGCTGGGGTGCTCGAAGCCGGCGATCAGGCGCAGGCAGGTGGTCTTGCCCGAGCCAGACGGGCCGAGCATGGAGAAGAACTCGCCATCGAGGATGTCGATGCTGACCTGGTCGACGGCGGTAACCTCGCCGAACGTACGGGAAACCTGGGTGAACTGGACGGCTAGGGGCATGCGTGGGCTCCTGGCATCAAAGTTTCTCCTGTGTCGGCCTTTTCGCGGGCACGCCCGCTCCCACAGGTATTACACAGCCTTCAAGGCCGGTGCCCTGCCTGTGGGAGCGGGCGTGTCCGCGAAGAGGTCGGCCCTGGCATTCAGGCAACCTCAGCGCCCACCCATGATCGCAATGTAATCCTGGGTCCAGCGGCTATACGGCACGAACTTGCCCCCCTGGGCCTGCGGAGTTTTCCAGAAGGCGATCTTGTCGAAGTTGTCGAAGCCATTGGTTTTGCAACCCTCGGGCCCCAGCAACTCGCTGCCGGTACAGGCCGCCGGCACTGCAGGCAACGAGCCGAACCAGGCCGCCACGTCCCCCTGCACCTTCGGTTGCAATGACCAATCCATCCACTTGTAGGCACAGTTGGGGTGCTTGGCCTCGCTGTGGAGCATGGTGGTATCGGCCCAGCCGGTGGCCCCTTCCCTGGGAATGGTCGAAGCCACCGGCTGCTTCTCGGCCTTCAGGCCATTGACCATGTAGCCCCAGGAGCTGGTTGCGACCACGCCTTCGTTCTTCACGTCGCTCATCTGCACCGTTGCGTCATGCCAGTAGCGGTGCACTAACGGTTGCTGTTGGCGCAGCAGTTCCAGCACGGCCTTGTACTGGGCTTCGTTCAGTTCGTACGGGTCCTGGATGCCCAGCTCCGGCTTGGCGGTTTTCAGGTACAGCGCCGCATCGGCGATGTAGATCGGCCCGTCGTAGGCCTGCACGCGCCCCTTGTTCGGCTTGCCGTCGGGCAGGTTCTGCGGCTCGAACAGCACGCCCCAGCTGGTGGGCGCCTGCTTGAACACCTCGGTGTTGTACAGCAGCACGTTAGGCCCCCACTGGTAGGGGGTACCGTAGACCTGCTTGTCGACCACGTACCAGCCGCCGTTCTGCAAGCGCGGGTCGATATGCTTCCAGTTGGGGATCAGCGCGGTATTGATCGGCTGCACCCGCTTGCCTGCGATCAGCCGCAGCGATGCGTCACCCGAAGCGGTGACCAGATCGTAGCCGCCCTTGGTCATCAGGCTGACCATCTCGTCCGACGTGGCGGCGGTCTTGACGCTGACCTTGCAACCGGTTTCCTTCTCGAAACCGCTGACCCAGTCGTAGGCCTTGTCGCTTTCGCCGCGCTCGATGTAGCCCGGCCAGGCGACGATGTCCAGGCGCCCCTCACCAGCGCCCAGGGCCTTGGGCGGTTCGGCAGCCTGCAGGCTGGCGCTGGCCAGCACGGCACCGGTCATGGCGCCGAGCAATGCGGTCTTGTGCACTGACATGGTGTTCCCTCTTTTTGGCGATTTTGTTCGGGGCAGTCAAAGCAAGCCGTGAAGCATTGGTTATAAGCGTAGTGCGAGTGCGTGCAGTATTGGCGATATCGAGTCTAGTTGGCTTTTTGCCAGCCAATGCAACATCCAGAAGCAAATCCACGGTGGCGTGCGCTTGGCCAAGCCTTACTCTGGCCTTTGTACTTTTTCCGTGGAGACCCGCGAATGAATACGCGCAGCCTGCTCGATCAACTACTCAAGTCCGGCCAGCAACTGCTCGAAAAGCAGGGCGCTACCGGTAAGCCCGGTAGCGCTGCCGGTGGGCTTGGCGGGCTGTTGTCCGGCACCGGTGGCGGTTTGTTGGGCGGGGGCGCGCTGGGGCTGTTGCTGGGCAGCAAGAAAGCCCGCAAGTATGGCGGCAAGGCGCTCACTTATGGTGGCCTGGCCGCGCTGGGGGTGTTGGCCTACAAAGCCTATGGCAACTGGCAGGCCAGTCAGCGGCTGGCTGCAAGCGAGCCCCAGACCGTCGACCGCCTGCCGCCGGCCCAGGCCGAACAGCACAGCCAGGCCGTGCTGCGGGCGCTGGTGGCAGCGGCCAAGTCCGATGGCCATATCGACGCGCGCGAGCGGGCGCTGATCGAGGGCGAGTTCAGCCGCCTGGACAGCGACCGTGAACTGCAACACTGGTTGCACGATGAGCTGAACAAGCCGCTGGACCCGGCCGAAGTGGCCCGTGCCGCGCAAACGCCGGAAATGGCGGCAGAGATGTACCTGGCCAGCGTGATGATGGTCGACCAGGAGAACTTCATGGAGCGCGCCTATCTGGACGAACTGGCCCGCCAGCTGCGCCTGGACCCGGGCCTGCGCCAGGAGCTGGAAAGCCAGGCAAGGCTTGCAGCAAGCTGATATCGAGCGGATGGGCTGCAACGCAGCCCAATGACCGGTCCATCAAACGCCTGCCATTCAGCCGCAAAAGCGCCGGGCGCCTGAGCTATACTCCGGCGGTTTTTCCCACTTGTTGCGAATTCCTGAGGGCTGAATGTGAAGAACTGGACCTTGCGCCAACGGATCCTGGCAAGTTTCGCCGTGATCATCGCCATCATGCTGCTGATGATCGTGGCTGCCTACTCGCGGTTGGTGGCCATCGAAGCCGCCGAAGAGGCGGTGGGCAGCGACAGCATTCCAGGGGTTTACTACAGCTCGATGATCCGCAGCGCCTGGGTCGACAGCTATGTCACCAGCCAGCAACTGGTGGGCCTGTCCAACCGCCGCGAAATCACCACGGCCGACATGGAACTGTTCAAAGGTTTCGAAGACCGGCTGAAGCAGCACATGGCGAGTTACCAGGCCACGATCCGGACCAAGGACGACCAGACCCGTTTCGATTCTTTCGTGCAGCTCGAAGAAAACTACATGAAGATCGTTGGCCAGGTCCTGGACGCCTACCGCCGGCATGACTACGACGGCGCCCAGCGGCTGATCAGCGACGTGCTCACCCCGACCTGGGTGGATGGGCGCCAGCACCTGACCGAGGTCATCGAGGATAACCGCGCCTCAGCCGACGCCGCCACCAACGACATCGTCAACGCCGTGAGCACGGCCAAGGGCAGCATGGTGGTTTCGCTGTTGCTGGCCATCATCGCCGCGGGCGTCTGCGGCCTGTTGCTGATGCGTGCCATCTCGGCGCCCATGCAGCGCATTGTGCATGCCCTCGACAAACTGCGTTCAGGCGACCTGAGCATGCGCCTGAGCCTGGAGCGCAAGGACGAATTCGGCGCCATCGAAAGCGGCTTCAACGAAATGGCCGAGGCCCTGGCCAACCTGGTGGCCCAGGCTCAGCGCTCGTCGGTCCAGGTGACCACGTCGGTGACCGAGATTGCCGCCACTTCCAAGCAGCAGCAGGCCACCGCCACCGAGACGGCTGCCACCACCACCGAGATCGGTGCCACTTCGCGGGAAATCGCCGCCACTTCGCGTGACCTGGTGCGCACCATGACCGAGGTGACCTCGGCGGCCGACCAGGCCTCCAGCCTGGCCGGTTCCGGCCAGCAGGGCCTGGCGCGAATGGAAGAAACCATGCACCAGGTGATGGGCGCCGCCGACCTGGTCAACGCCAAGCTGGCGATCCTCAACGAAAAGGCCAGCAACATCACCCAGATGGTGGTGACCATCGTCAAGGTTGCCGACCAGACCAACCTGCTGTCGCTCAACGCCGCCATCGAGGCGGAAAAGGCTGGTGAATACGGCCGTGGTTTCGCTGTGGTCGCCACCGAAGTGCGCCGCCTGGCCGACCAGACCGCCGTGGCCACCTATGACATCGAGCAGATGGTGCGCGAGATCCAGTCGGCCGTGTCGGCCGGGGTCATGGGCATGGACAAATTCTCCGAGGAAGTGCGCCGCGGCATGTTCGAGGTGCAGCAGGTAGGCGAGCAACTGAGCCAGATCATCCACCAGGTCCAGGCCCTGGCGCCACGCGTGCTGATGGTCAACGAAGGCATGCAGGCCCAGGCTACCGGTGCCGAGCAGATCAACCAGGCGCTGGCCCAGCTCAGCGACGCCAGCACCCAGACAGTCGAGTCGCTGCGCCAGGCCAGTTTTGCCATCGATGAGCTGAGCCAGGTGGCCGCAGGCCTGCGCGGCGGCGTGTCGCGCTTCAAAGTCTGACTACGATGAATGACATGCAACCGCGCGCCGCGCGGGAGGACAACGCCAAGGGGGTGTTGTACCTGCAGTTCCGCATTCAGGAACAGCGCTTCGCCTTGAGCGTGCATGAGGTGATCGAAGTGCTGCCGCGCCAGCCGCTCAAGCCGATCGCCCAGGCGCCTGGTTGGGTCGCGGGCATCCTCGCCCACCGTGGCCTGCTGGTGCCGGTGGTCGACCTGGCGGCGTTGAGCTTTGGCCAGCCGGCGGCGCAACGCACCAGTACCCGGCTGGTGCTGGTGCATTATCGTGGCGGCCTGCAGCTTGGCCTGATCCTGGAACAGGCGACCGAAACCCTGCGCTGCCACCCCGACGAGTTCCAGCCGTATGGCGTGGACAGCGGTGAAGCCCCCTACCTGGGGCCGGTGCGCCAGGACGAACAGGGCCTGCTGCAGCGCATCGAGGTCAACGACTTGCTGCCCGAAGCGGTGCACCGACTGCTGTATACGGGTGAGCCGACAGGGATGCCGACATGAACGAGCAACATTTCTTCCGCTTCCTGCGTGAACGTATCGGCCTGGACGTGGAGTCGGTGGGGGCGTCCATGGTCGAACGTGCGCTGCGTCAGCGGTGCGTGGCCGTGAACGCCGTCGACCTCGACGATTACTGGCTGCGCCTGCAGCAATCGATGGACGAGCAACAGGCGCTGATCGAAGCCGTCATCGTCCCGGAAACCTGGTTCTTCCGTTACCCCGAATCCTTCACCGCCTTGGCCAGCCTGGCGCACAAGCGCCTGGCCGAGCTTGCCGGGGCGCGCCCGCTGCGCCTGCTCAGCCTGCCATGCTCGACTGGCGAGGAGCCCTATTCGCTGGCCATGGCCCTGCTCGACGCTGGCATCGCACCGGGTGCATTTCTGATCGATGGCATGGACATCAGCCCCAGTTCGGTGGCCAAGGCCGGGCAAGCCCTGTATGGGCGCAACGCCTTCCGTGGCAGCGACCTGGGTTTTCGCGAGCGCTATTTCGATGCCGTTGACGATGGCCACCAGCTTCACCAGCGGGTACGCGAGCAGGTCAGCTTGCAGGTGGGCAATGTGCTCGACCCGGCGCTGGCCAGCCGCGATGGTTTGTACGACTTCGTGTTCTGCCGCAACCTGCTGATCTACTTCGACCTGGCCACCCAGCAACGGGTGTTCGAGGTGCTCAAGCGCCTGCTGCACGCGCAAGGGGTGTTGTTCATCGGCCCGGCCGAAGGCAGCCTGCTGGCGCGGTTGGGTATGCGCCCGGTAGGGATTGCCCAGTCGTTCGCCTACGTGCGCGAGGAGGGCAGTGCCGTTGCGCCGGCTAGCGCCCCGGCATTGCCGACCCGACGCCGGTTGCCAGCGCAACCGACGCCAGGCTATCCGTTGCCCGCTGCGGCACGGCCACTGCGCGTGCTGCCCGTGGCAGCCAGGCCAGCGCCGGTGCGCGAGCACCAGGGCGGGCAGCCTGGCGAGCTGTTGGCCAGCATTGCCCGGCTGGCCAATGCCGGTGCCAGCGAGCAGGCCCGTGCCGAATGCCAGCGCTACCTCGCCCAGTTCCCGCCTTCGGCGCAGGTGTATTACTGGCTGGGGTTGCTCAGCGATACCGAGGGCGACGCGCAGCAGGCGCTCAGCCACTATCGCAAAGCCCTGTATCTGGAGCCGCAGCACCCCGAGGCGCTGGTGCACCTGGCGGCCTTGCTGGCGGCCCAGGGTGACCTGGCCGGTGCCCGGCGCTTGCAGGAGCGCGCTGCACGGGCGGGGCGGGAGTCTGAACGATGAAGAAAGAGTCCGCGATGCAACTGCTCGCCGAGGATGATGCGCACATCGACGACTGCTGGAACCGCATTGGGGTACACGGCGACAAGCAATGCCCGCTGCTGGCGCGGCATGTTCACTGCCGAAACTGCGAAGTCTACGCCGCTGCCGCCACGCGCCTGCTCGACCGTTATGCCTTGATGGAAGACCATCGGGCGGTAGCGGCAGCGCCTGCCGAGGAAGCCACGGGCCGTTCGATGCTGCTGTTCCGCCTGGGTGAAGAATGGCTGGCGCTGGCCACCGCCTGCCTGGCCGAAATCGCCCCGCTGCAGGCGGTGCATTCATTGCCGCACCAGCGCTCGCGCGTGCTGCAGGGTGTGGCCAATGTACGCGGTGCGCTGGTGCCGTGCCTGTCGCTGGCCGACCTGCTGGGCGTGCAGGCCGGCGCCACCGAGCAACGCGCCGGCCGGGTGATGCCTCGCATGCTGATTCTGGCCACCGACGGTGGGCCGGTGGTGCTGGCCGTCGAGGAAATCGACGGCATTCACCGGCTCGACCCGCAGCTGCTCGCCAGCGGCCAGGATGCCACCCGTTTCACCGCTGCGGTCCTGCAATGGCGTGGCCGCAGCGTACGGGTGCTGGACGAACAACACTTACTGTCTGCCGTGCAGCGGAGCCTGTCATGACCCCGGAGCAAATGCGCGACGCATCGTTGCTCGAGCTGTTCAGCCTGGAAGCCGAGGCGCAGACCCAGGTGCTCAGCACCGGCTTGATGGCGCTGGAACGCAACCCTGTGCAGGCCGACCAGCTCGAGGCGTGCATGCGTGCTGCGCACTCCCTGAAGGGCGCGGCGCGGATCGTCGGGGTGGACGCTGGCGTCAGCGTCGCCCACGTCATGGAGGACTGCCTGGTGGCCGCCCAGGAGGGCCGGCTGCGGCTGAGCGCCGAGCATATCGACGCGCTGCTGCAAGGTACCGACCTGCTGATGCGCATCGCCACGCCCGGGGATACCGCGGCACAGGCGACCCTGCCGGTATTCCTCGCACAAATGGCCAGCCTGCTGGACCCGGCGGCTGCGGCCATGCCTGCCGTACCGCCCAGCGTGCCAGCAGCGCCGGAGGCGCCGGCCCTGCAACCCGAGCCAGCGCCGCTGCCGGTCGCCCCCACCGGGCCTGAGCCCGAACCCGAGTCGGCGCCGCGTCGCAAGGCGCCCAAGCCTGCCGGCGAAGGTGCGGAGCGGGTGCTGCGGGTGACCGCCGATCGCCTCAACAGCTTGCTTGACCTGTCCAGCAAATCGCTGGTCGAGACCCAGCGGCTCAAGCCTTACCTGGCCTCGCTGCAGCGCCTCAAGCGCATGCACGGCCAAGGCATGCAGGCGCTCGACGGCCTGCGCAGGCAGCTGGAGGACAGTGGCCAGAGCAGCGAGGTGCTCGAAGCCTTGGCGCAGACCCAGCGCCTGCTGGCGGAAACCCAGCAGGTCCTGCAGCAGCAGGCGGCCGACCTGGACGAGTTCGGCTGGCAGGCCAGCCAGCGCGCACAACTGCTGTACGACACGGCGCTGGCCTGCCGGATGCGGCCGTTTGCCGATGTGCTGGCCGGCCAGAGCCGCATGGTCCGCGACCTTGGCCGGTCGCTGGGCAAACCGGTGCGCTTGCTGGTAGAAGGGGAAAAGACCCAGGTCGACCGTGATGTGCTGGAAAAGCTCGAAGCACCGCTGACCCACCTGTTGCGCAATGCGGTCGACCACGGCATCGAGCTGCCCGAGCGGCGTCTGCTGGCAGGCAAGCCGGAGGAGGGGGTGATCCGCCTGCGCGCCTCGCACCAGGCCGGCATGCTCAGCCTGGAACTGATCGACGATGGCGCCGGCATCGACCTCGAACGCCTGCGCAGCAACATCGTCGAGCGGGCCCTGTCACCCGCCGACACGGTGGCGCGGATGAGCGAGGCCGAGTTGCTGACGTTCCTGTTCCTGCCCGGGTTCAGCTTGCGCGACAAGGTTACCGAGGTGTCCGGGCGTGGTGTCGGCCTGGATGCGGTACAGCACATGATCCGTGAGCTGCGCGGCTCGATCGAGCTGACCCAGACGGCCGGGCAGGGCTGCCGTTTCCACCTGCAGGTGCCGCTGACCTTGTCAGTGGTGCGCAGCCTGGTGGTCGAGGTGGGGGGCGAGGCCTACGCCTTCCCGCTCGCCCACATCGAACGCACGCTGGACGTGGCTGCCGAAGAGATCGTGCAGATCGAAGGACGCCAGCACTTCTGGCACGAAGGCCGCCACATCGGCCTGGTCGCGGCCAGCCAGTTGCTTAACCGCCCGGCCGGGCAGGCCGAAGAGAGCCGCCTGCGGGTGGTGGTGATTCGTGAGCGCGAGCAACTGTACGGCGTGGCCGTGGAGCGGCTGGTGGGCGAGCGGGTGCTGGTGGTGATGCCACTCGACCCGCGCCTGGGCAAGGTACAGGATATTTCTTCCGGCGCCCTGCTCGACGATGGTTCGGTGGTGCTGATCATCGATGTCGAAGACTTGTTGCGCTCGCTGGATAAACTGCTCAGCACCGGCAGCCTTGAACGCATCGCGCGCGGCAGCGGCGGCGCCCGCGGCGTGGTGCGCAAGCGCATCCTGGTGGTCGACGATTCGCTGACCGTGCGTGAACTGCAGCGCAAATTGCTGGGCAACCGTGGCTACGACGTGGCCGTGGCGGTGGATGGCATGGACGGCTGGAACGCCCTGCGTGCGGAGGACTTCGACCTGCTGATCACCGACATCGACATGCCGCGCATGGACGGCATCGAGCTGGTCACCCTGGTGCGCCGCGACCAGCGTCTGCAATCGCTGCCGGTCATGGTGGTGTCCTACAAGGACCGCGAGGAAGACCGACGGCGTGGCCTGGATGCTGGCGCCGACTACTATTTGGCAAAGGCCAGTTTCCATGACGACGCGTTGCTGGATGCTGTGGACGAGCTGATCGGGGGGGCGCAAGGATGAAGATCGCCATCGTCAACGACATGCCCATGGCCGTCGAGGCACTGCGCCGGGTGGTCGCCTTCGAGCCCGAGCACCAGGTGATATGGGTGGCCGGCAACGGTGCCGAGGCGGTGCAGCGCTGTGCGGAACAGTTGCCAGACCTGATCCTCATGGACCTGATCATGCCGGTAATGGACGGTGTCGAGGCTACCCGCAGGATCATGGCCGAAACCCCTTGCGCCATCGTCATCGTGACGGTCGACCGCAAGCAGAACATGCATCGGGTGTTCGAGGCCATGGGCCACGGCGCCCTCGACGTGGTCGACACGCCGGCGCTGGGGGCGGGCGACCCGCGCGAAGCGGCAGCGCCACTGTTGCGCAAGATCCTCAACATAAGCTGGCTGATCGGCCAGCAGAATGCCCCGGCCGCGCGCCCGGTTGCCGCGCCGGTGCGGGCTGTGTCGCAGCACCGCGGGCTGGTGGCGATCGGCTCGTCCGCGGGTGGCCCGGCGGCCCTCGAAGTGCTGCTGAAGGCCCTGCCGGCGGCGTTTCCGGCGGCCATCGTGCTGGTCCAGCATGTGGACCAGGTCTTTGCCGCGGGCATGGCCGAATGGCTCAGCAGTGCAGCCGGCCTGCCGGTGCGCCTGGCCCGCCAAGGTGAACCGCCGCAACCCGGCCAGGTGTTGCTGGCCGGCACCAACCACCACATCCGCCTGCTACAGAACGGCCAACTGGCCTACACTGCCGAACCGGTCAACGAGATATACCGGCCCTCGATCGATGTGTTCTTCGAGAGCGTGGCGCGCTACTGGAGCGGCGATGCGGTGGGTGTGCTGCTCACCGGCATGGGCCGCGACGGCGCCCAGGGTCTGAAACTGATGCGCCAGCGGGGCTTTCTCACCATTGCCCAGGACCAGGCCAGCAGCGCGGTGTATGGGATGCCCAAGGCCGCTGCGGCCATCGATGCCGCGGTGGAGGTCCGCCCGCTGGAACGCATAGCCGGGCGCTTGATGGAATTTTTTGCTAAATGACGAAGTGTATTGAATCACGCCGCCAGGCCGGTAGTGATCGGGTGAACAGCCATGAATGACTTACCGATCGAAGGTTTCACGACCACCAACGAAAACGCGGCGATGGTACTGCTGGTCGACGACCAGGCCATGATCGGCGAGGCGGTGCGGCGTGGCCTGGCCAACGAGGACAACATCGACTTCCACTTCTGCGCCGACCCGCACCAGGCGGTGGCCCAGGCGGTGCGCATCAAGCCCACGGTTATTCTGCAGGACCTGATCATGCCTGGCCTGGACGGGCTGACCCTGGTGCGTGAATATCGCAACAACCCGGCCACCCAGGACATTCCGATCATCGTCCTGTCGACCAAGGAAGACCCGCTGGTCAAGAGCGCAGCCTTCGCTGCCGGGGCCAACGACTACCTGGTCAAGCTGCCTGACACCATCGAACTGGTGGCGCGCATTCGCTACCACTCGCGCTCCTACCTGACCCTGCTGCAGCGCGACGAGGCCTACCGCGCCCTGCGCGTCAGCCAGCAGCAGTTGCTCGACTCCAACCTGATGCTGCAGCGGCTGATGAACTCGGATGGCCTGACCGGGTTGTCCAACCGCCGTCACTTCGACGAATACCTCGAGCTGGAATGGCGCCGTGCCATGCGTGAGCAGCAGCAGTTGTCGCTGCTGATGATCGACGTGGACTTCTTCAAGGCCTACAACGACAGCTTCGGCCACCTGGCCGGGGACGAGGCCCTGCGCCAGGTCGCCGAGGCGATCCGCGGTGCATGTTCGCGGCCGACCGACCTGCCGGCGCGCTATGGCGGCGAGGAATTCGTCCTGGTGTTGCCCAACACCTCACCGGGTGGGGCCCGCCTGGTGGCTGAAAAGCTGCGTCAGACCGTATTGGGCCTGGGCATCCCGCACACTGCGCCGACCGCTGACTCGTACCTGACCGTGAGCATTGGCCTGGCGACCCAGACCCCGGCCATCGGCAGCCATAGCCGGCAGTTGATCTCGGCCGCCGACAAGGGGCTGTACCAGGCCAAGAATGGCGGGCGCAACCAGGTCGGTATCGCCTGAGCGGCTCGCCATATCCTGCAGAAGCGGCTATTCGGGTGCCCGGCGGGTCTGCCGCCCTGCGGCGGACTCGGTTATACTCGCAGGCTTTTCACCGAATTCGCACGAGAGCCAGCCGCCCATGGAAATCCAACCGATCCTGAACACCATCAAGGACCTTACCGAGCGTTCCCAGTCCATTCGGGGGTATCTTTGACTACGATCACAAGCATGACCGCCTGATCGAAGTCAACCGCGAGCTGGAAGACCCCAACGTCTGGAACAAGCCCGAGTACGCCCAGGCCCTGGGCCGCGAGCGTGCCATGCTGGCCCAGGTCGTCGAGACCCTGGACAAGCTGTCTGGTGGCCTGGCCGACTGCCAGGACCTGCTCGACATGGCCGTCGAGGAAAATGACGAAGGCGCCGTCGGCGACGTCGTGACCGAGCTGGAAGGCCTGGAAGAAAAACTGGCCCAGCTTGAGTTCCGTCGCATGTTCAGCGGCGAGATGGACATGAACAACGCCTACCTGGACATCCAGGCCGGCTCCGGTGGTACCGAGGCGCAGGACTGGGCCAACATCCTGCTGCGCATGTACCTGCGCTGGGCCGACAAGCGTGGTTTCGACGCCACCATCATCGAGCTGTCCGAAGGTGAAGTCGCCGGCATCAAGGGCGCCACCGTGCATGTCAAGGGCGAGTACGCCTTCGGCTGGCTGCGCACCGAAATCGGTGTGCACCGCCTGGTGCGCAAGAGCCCGTTCGACTCCGGTGCCCGTCGCCACACCTCGTTCTCGGCGGTGTTCGTGTCGCCCGAGATCGATGACAAGGTCGAGATCGAGATCAACCCGGCCGACCTGCGCATCGACACCTACCGCTCTTCCGGTGCCGGTGGCCAGCACGTGAACACCACCGACTCGGCGGTACGTATCACCCACGTGCCGACCAACACCGTGGTGGCGTGCCAGAACGAACGCTCCCAGCACGCCAACAAGGACACCGCCATGAAAATGCTGCGGGCCAAGTTGTACGAGCTGGAAATGCAGAAGCGCAACGCCGCTTCGCAGGCGCTGGAAGACAGCAAGTCGGACATCGGCTGGGGCCACCAGATCCGCTCCTACGTGCTGGATGACTCGCGCATCAAGGACCTGCGCACCGGTGTCGAGCGCAGCGACTGCCAGAAGGTCCTGGACGGCGACCTCGACCAGTACCTGGAAGCGAGCCTCAAGCAAGGGCTGTAAACCGCACACAACTGCCGCGGTACCTGGCCTGGGGCCGGTACCGCGTGCCCTGCCCGAAAGGGGCACCGAACACCTGATGGAAAGAATGACGAAATGAGCGACCTCAAGACCGACGTGCAAGACCTGCAACAGGAAGAAAACGCCCTGATCGCCCTGCGCAAGGAAAAGCTTGCCGCCGAGCGCGCCAAGGGCAACGCCTTCCCCAATGACTTCCGTCGCGACAGCTACTGCAACGACCTGCAGAAACAGTACGCGGACAAGACCAAGGAAGAACTGGAAGCTGCAGCGATTCCGGTCAAGGTCGCTGGTCGCATCATGCTCAACCGCGGCTCGTTCATGGTTATCCAGGACATGACCGGGCGCATCCAGGTCTACGTCAACCGCAAGACCCTGCCCGAAGACACCCTGGCCGCGGTCAAGACCTGGGACCTGGGCGACATCATCAGCGCCGAAGGCACCCTGGCCCGTTCCGGCAAGGGCGACCTGTACGTCGAAATGACCAACGTGCGCCTGCTGACCAAGTCGCTGCGCCCGCTGCCCGACAAGCACCACGGCCTGACCGACACCGAGCAGCGCTACCGCCAGCGTTACGTCGACCTGATGGTCAACGAAGAAACCCGCCACACCTTCCGTGTGCGCTCGCAGGTGATCGCGCACATCCGCAAGTTCCTCAGCGAGCGCGACTTCCTCGAAGTCGAGACGCCGATGCTGCAGACCATCCCTGGCGGTGCCGCGGCCAAGCCGTTCGAAACCCACCACAACGCCCTGGACATGGCCATGTTCCTGCGTATCGCGCCGGAGCTGTACCTCAAGCGGCTGGTGGTTGGTGGTTTCGAGAAAGTGTTCGAGATCAACCGCAACTTCCGTAACGAAGGCGTTTCGACCCGGCACAACCCTGAGTTCACCATGCTCGAGTTCTACCAGGCCTACGCTGACTACCGCGACAACATGGACCTCACCGAGGAACTGTTCCGCGAGCTGGCGCAGCTGGTCCTGGGCAGCACCGACGTGCCGTACGGCGACAAGGTGTTCCACTTCGGCGAGCCGTTCGCCCGCCTGTCGGTCTTCGACTCGATCCTCAAGTACAACCCGGAACTGACCGCTGCCGACCTGCAGGACGTCGACCGTGCCCGCGAGATCGCCAGGAAGGCCGGCGCCAAGGTGCTGGGCCACGAAGGCCTGGGCAAGCTGCAGGTGATGATTTTCGAAGAACTGGTCGAGCACAAGCTGGAGCAGCCGCACTTCATCACCGAGTACCCGTTCGAAGTGTCGCCGCTGGCCCGTCGCAACGATGACAACCCGGCGGTTACCGACCGTTTCGAGCTGTTCATTGGCGGCCGCGAGATCGCCAACGCCTACTCCGAGCTGAACGATGCCGAAGACCAGGCCGAGCGCTTCCTGGCCCAGGTGGCCGAGAAGGACGCCGGTGACGACGAGGCCATGCATTACGACGCCGACTTCGTGCGTGCCCTGGAATACGGCATGCCGCCGACCGCAGGTGAAGGCATTGGTATCGACCGCCTGGTGATGCTGCTGACCAACTCGCCATCGATCCGCGACGTGATCCTGTTCCCGCACATGCGTCCGCAAGCCTGAGCCGTTTGAACCAGCCGCCTTTCGAGGCGGCTTTTTCTTGCCTGAAGCTTTATGTTGTCTGTACCGGCCTCTTCGCGGGCG
>NZ_JBKGGT010000035.1:0-16322 GCF_052041995.1 Pseudomonas sp. SMV7
AAGGCGGCGTAATCACTTACACCGTGACCCTGACCAACAAAGACGGCTTGCCGATCGACAAGCATTCGGCACTGACCTTCACGCTGAACGATGGCACCACCATCACCGTGCCAGCCAATAGCACGACCGGTTCGGTCACGGTCACCGCTCCGGACAACGTCTACGCAGGCGCCAACGACCTGGTGATCAAGTCGATCGCATCGGTCAGCGGCACCGACGTCGGCAAGTTCGAGCAACTGACCCTGGATAAGACGCCGCTCAGCACCACGGTCACCGACGAGCCAGGTACGCCGGGCAACCCAGGCGGCAGCAACGAAGGCGACCTGGTCAAGGTCACCATCACCGCCGATCAGCCTTCGGTGGCCGAGAACGTCAAACCGACCTTCACGGTAAACATCAACCAGGCACTGGCCCATGACCTGGTCGTGACCCTGAGCAACAACGCCCAAGTCACTATCAAGGCCGGCCAGACCAGCGCAGCGTACGAGCACGCGGCACAGGGCGATGACGTCTACAAGGACTCAGGCGAAGTCAGCCTGGGCATCAAGTCGGCTGTGGACGTCGATGGTCGTACCTTCGAAAACCTGCAGCTGGGCGGTGCGGCCAAGGTCCAGGTCACCGACACCACTGACGAGGTCGTAGCCAAGCTGACTGCTACTCCTTCGGTTACCGAAGGCGGCGTAATCACTTACACCGTGACTTTGACCAACAAGGACGGTCTGCCGATCAACAACCACTCGGCACTGACCTTCACGCTGAGCGACGGCAAAACCATTACCGTGCCGGCGAACAGCACTACCGGCAGCACGACCGTCACTGCACCAGACAACGTCTATGTCGGCGCCAACGACCCGGTGATCAAGTCGATCGCATCGGTCAGCGGCACCGACGTCGGCAAGTTCGAGCAACTGACCCTGGACAAGACCCCGGTCAGCACCACGGTCACCGACGAGCCGGGTACTCCAGGCAACGAAGGCGACCTGGTCAAGGTCACCATCACTGCCGACCAGCCTTCGGTGGCCGAGAACGTCAAACCGACCTTCACCGTGCAGATCAACCAGGCACTGGCTCACGATCTGGTCGTGACCCTGAGCAACAATGCCCAGGTCACTATCAAGGCCGGCCAGACCAGCGCAGCGTACGAGCATGCTGCGCAGGGCGATGACGTCTACAAGGACTCAGGCGAAGTCAGCCTGGGCATCAAGTCCGCTGTGGACGTCGATGGCCGAGCCTTCGAGAATCTGCAACTGGGCGGTGCGGCCAAGGTTCAGGTCACCGACACCACTGACGAAGTGGTGGCCAAGCTGACTGCTACTCCTTCGGTTTCCGAAGGCGGCGTAATCACTTACACCGTGACCCTGACCAACAAGGACGGTCTGCCGATCAACAACCACTCGGCACTGACCTTCACGCTGAGCGACGGCAAAACCATTACCGTGCCGGCGAATAGCACTACCGGCAGCACGACCGTCACTGCACCAGACAACGTCTATGTCGGCGCCAACGACCCGGTGATCAAGTCGATCGCGTCGGTCAGCGGCACCGACGTCGGCAAGTTCGAGCAACTGACTCTGGACAAGACTCCGGTCAGCACCACCGTGACCGATGAACCAAGCGGCCAGGGCGATGTCACCACGGTCGGCATCAGCGGTAGCACGTCGCTGACCGAAGGTGAAACCGGCCACTACACGCTGGTCCTGGGCAACCCGTCGAAGTCTGAGGTCACCATTACCCTCAGCTACACTGGCACCGCCAAGAATGGCGAGGACTTCACCGGTGTCACCACCGTGAAGATCCCGGCCAACAGCACTGGCACTACATTCGACATCGCGACCATCGACGACAAGCTTGTCGAGGGTACCGAGAACTTCACCGTGAAGATCGAAAGCGCCACTGGTGGCGGTTTCGAGAACCTGAAGGTCGACAGCGGCAATGCCAGCGTGACCACTTCCATCCTCGACAATGACCACCTGCCGGTTTCGCCTGGCGGTGCAGTGTTTGGCGTGGAAGACACCGCCTACGTGTTTGCCTGGAGTGATTTCAAGGTCACGGATGCCGATGCCGACACCGGCTTGTCCGTGACGATTACCTCGCTGCCGGCTGCCGGTACCCTGCAGTTCTTCAACGGTACGACATGGGTGAACGTGGCCGTTGGCCAGGTCGTCAGCCAGGCTGACATCACCGCCAACAACCTCAAGTTCGTGCCGGCCCTCAACCAGTCGGGCACCGACAACTACGGTGGGAATGGCGTAGGTAACCAGCAGGCCGACTACGCGCAGTTCAAGTTCAAGCCGAACGATGGCACCAACCTGGGCAGTGAAGTGACCATGAAGGTCGATATCAGCCCGGTTGCCGACAAGCCGACCCTGAGCTTCGGCAGCGCCGAGATCGAGTCCAAAGGCCTGACCAAGGAAGTGTGGACCAGCCTCAAAGGCCTGGGTACCGACGGTAATGGCATTACCGGCGACTCGCTGAAGACAGTCTTTGCCAACTCCGGCAACGCCAACGCCAGCAGCACCACCACCAACGTGCAGTCCGATGGCAGCGTCAGTGCTGGCACTGGCTCGAAAACGTCGGGCCTGATCTATCTGGAAGCCGGCAAGACCTACAACTTCAGCGGCACCGCCGACGACAGCTTCGTAGTCACCATCGGTGGCAAGACCGTGGTCACGGCCACCTGGGGTGCGGGTGGCCAGGTTTCGGGCAGCTTTACTCCGAACACCAGTGGCTACTACCCGATCGAGGTCTATCACGCCAACCAGAGCGGGCCAGGCAGCTATGACCTGAACATCCAGGTCGGCTCGGGTGCGGTTACCGACCTGAGCAGCTCGAACGTCAAGATGTACCAGAACGTGACCGAGATGGCCAACGCCGGCCTGGGCGTGTCCGACCTGCACACCGTCAATGGCCAGAGCTATTACGACGGCTACAAGCTCAATGAAGGGCCGGAAGGCGGCTCGGTGAAACTGGTCGGTATCTCGACCGCGCTGACCGATACCGACGGTTCCGAAAGCCTGAGCGTATCCCTCAGCGGCATTCCGAAAGGCACCGTGCTGAGCGATGGCGCAGGCCACACTGTCACGGTCGGTACGGGACCGGTAGACGTGACCGGCTGGAAACTCAGCAGCCTGACGCTGACGCCGCCGGCCTACTTCAAAGGTTCGTTCGACATCACGGTCACTTCGGTCGCGACCGAAAGCGTGGGCGGTTCGGCTGTCACCACCGGCAATATTCCGGTGACCGTCTACGCCGCGACCTACAAAGCCAACGTGGGTACTTCGGGCAACGATGCGATGACCGGCAGCGAAGGCAACGACATCATGGTTGCCGACGTATCCGGCCTGAACGTGGTTCAAGGCAAGAACTACAACATTGCCTTTATCGTCGACAGCTCGGGCAGCATGAGCGACAAGTCGCTTTCCGATGCGAAGACCCAGCTCGCCTCGGTGTTCAATACGCTCAAAGCCAGCCTGGGTTCGGATACGTCCGGCACGGTCAACATCTTCCTGGTCGACTTCGACACCCAGGTCAAGCAGAACGTGGCGGTGAACCTTGCCGACCCGAATGCCTTGAGCAAGCTGCAGACCGTGTTGAACTCCATGGCGAGCGGTGGTGGTACCAACTACGAAGACGTGTTCAAGGCTGCGGCCAACTTCTTCAAGAGCACCATGGCCAGCGGTAACACCAATGCCGAGAACCTGACCTACTTCATCACCGACGGCAAGCCGACCTACTACCAGAGCGGGGAGAGCACCAACCCGCGGCTGTGGACCAACGGCAAGTACCTGGATGACGTGGTCAACGTCAACAACTACAAGCTTGGTGACACCTTCAGCGTTTGGGCCGACGCCACCCACAAAGTCGAGATCAGCAGCAGTGGCTCGGTCAAGGTGCTGACCTACAGCGAGAACAAGCGGGGTGAATTGGTGCTGCAGTCCACCAGCACCGTCGGCACCTTGCATGCCCAGGGCGACGGCACCTACGAGTTCTCCAGCCTGGACGGTTCGGGCTACGGTGAGTACTGGAACTACCAGGAGTCGGCAGCAGGCACTACGGCGAGCTTCAGCCTGCTGGGTGGCACCAACGGCGTGAGCAAAGTGCAGGCGATTGGCTTGAACAGCGATGTCACGCTGAACGATCTGAAACCGTACGACTCTGCTGGCAAACCTCAGGCAGGCATCGATCCGTCCGACCTGGCCAAGGCGATTCTCGGCCATTCCGAGGCGACCTTGCCGGGCGCTGACAGCCTTGATGGCGGCAACGGCAACGACATCATCTTCGGTGACCTGATTACCCTCAACGGTGTCGTCAGCGAAGGCTACCAGGCGTTGCAGACGTACGTGGCGCAGAAGAGCGGTGTCGAAGCCAGTGCCGTCACCACCAGCAATGTCCACCAGTACATTACCGAGCACTACAACGAGTTCGATATTTCCGGTGCCAACGACGGCCACGACTTCCTGTCGGGCGGCAATGGCAATGACATCCTCTTTGGTCAGGGGGGTAACGACACGCTGGATGGTGGCAAAGGTAACGACATCCTGCTGGGCGGTACCGGCAACGACACCCTCATCGGTGGCCAGGGTAACGATATCCTGATCGGCGGAAGCGGTGCCGACACCTTCGTGTGGAAGGCGGGTGACATCGGCAACGATGTGATCAAGGACTTCAAGGTGGCCGAGGGCGACCGGATCGACCTGAAGGACCTGCTGCAGGGCGAGAAGGGCAGTACCATCGACAACTACCTGAAGCTCACCACGGTGGAAGGCACGACGACGCTGCAGGTCAGCAGCGAAGGCAAGCTGAACGCCGAAGGGGGTATCGCCAATGCCGACGTCACTATCAAGCTGGAGGGGGTGAACTGGTCCAACACCACGATCAACTCGTTGATCAGCGGTGCTGACCCGACCATCATCATCCACAACAAGGACAGCTGATAGCGACGAGCCGGCTGGCACACTCCCTGCAGGAGCGACCCCGGGATTTCGGCAACCATGTTGAAATCCCGGGGCCGCCTCGCGGCCCTTCGGCGACACAAGCCCGCGCCTGCAGATCTTTCCCGCAACCCTGTGACAGCGCATACTCTGGCGCCGTGCCTGCGTGCCGGGCAATCTTTGCCTATGCTGCTGTCTACCACCAAGGAACCAATGTGACGAGGGACGCCATGTTCTATGTGCAACGCGACGCTGCCGGCCAGTTGCAGCGGGTAGAGGCAGCCGCTTTCGACGAGTTCACAGAAATGCTCCCTGCCGACCATGCCGATATCCAGGCCTGGTTCGCCGATGACATTGTGGAAAACAGCCTCAACCAGCTCAAGCAAAGCGATCTGGACATGATCCGTGTGCTCGAGGACCTGATCGACGTCCTGACCGCCAAGGGTGTATTCAAGATCACTGACCTGCCCCCGGGGGCCCAGGCCAAGCTGCTCAACCGCTCCACGGCGCGCAAGGCGCTGAGCAGCCTGAACAACCTTATCGAGGAAGAAGAGCATGGCGGCCTGATCTGAGGGCAGATACCGGTGCTATGGTTATTCACTAAAGATATTTAAATTATTTCTTTTATGCCTTTATAGTCGCTTCCACTGCGTACCCGTCGACCAATCGGCGCGCCGCACGACTTGAACCCACACGGGAAATCCCCGTGCGTTTCTGATTGTTGCGCGCCATTGAATGTCGCGCACTGCGTGGGAGTGAAAAATGTCAGCCGCCTCGAACGCCTTGTCGATCATCGACAGCGCCCAGTCGCAACGCTTCGAAATCCGCCCGTTCGCCGGTGCCCCCGGCGCCGAGATCATCGGCCTGGACCTGACCCAGCCGGTCAACGTCGAGGATTTCGCCCGTATCCATCGTGCCCACCTCGACCACCATGTGCTGGTGTTCCGCGACCAGCGCATCAGCCCCGAGCAGCAGATCGCCTTCAGCCGCCGTTTCGGCGAGTTGCAGATCCACGTGCTCAAGCAGTTCCTGCTCGCCGGCCACCCCGAGATCCTGATCGTCTCCAACATCATCGAGGACGGTCGCAACATCGGCTTGGGCGATGCCGGCAAGTTCTGGCATTCGGACCTGTCGTACAAGGAACTGCCGAGCCTTGGCTCGATGCTGCACGCCCAGGAGCTGCCCAGCGAGGGCGGCGATACCCTGTTCGCCGACATGCACAAAGCCTGGGACGCCGTTCCCGAAGCCTTGCGCAAGGTGGTCGAGGGCCGCAGTGCCGCGCACTCCTACACGGCCCGTTATGCCGAGACCAAGTTCGAAGGCAACTGGCGCCCGACCCTGACCGCAGAGCAGTTGGCGCAAGTTCAGGAAGTCATCCACCCGGTCGTCCGTACCCACCCGGAAAACGGCCGCAAGGCGCTGTTCGTCAGTGAAGGCTTCACCACCCGCATCGTCGGCCTGCCAGACGACGAAAGCCGCGACGTGCTGCAACAGCTGTATGCCCTCAGCGTGCTGGAACAGAACATCTACCGCCACCAGTGGCAGCCCCACGACCTGGTGTTCTGGGACAACCGCTCGCTGATCCACCTGGCCACCGGCTGCCCCGCACACCTGCGCCGCAAGCTGTACCGCACCACTATCCAGGGCGATGCCCCGTTCTGACGACTGAGGAACCCAACATGCGCAAATCCATCAGCCGCCTGGCGGCAAGCATCGGCCTGGGCGCGAGCCTGGTTGTCGGCAGCCTGGCCGCCCCTGCTGCGGCGCAGGCAGAAGGCAAGATCCGCATCGCCGAGCAGTTCGGCATTGTCTACCTGCTGCTTAATGTCGTGCGCGACCAGCACCTGATTGAAAAACACGGCAAGGCGCAGGGCATCGACATCGAAGTCGACTGGGCCCAGCTGTCCGGTGGTTCGGCCATCAATGACGCTTTGCTGTCCGGCTCGGTGGATATCGCCGGCGCTGGCGTCGGCCCGTTGCTGACGGTGTGGGACCGTACCCAGGGCCGGCAGAACGTCAAGGCGGTGGCCTCGCTGGGCAACTTCCCGTATTACCTGGTCAGCAGCAACCCCAACGTCAAGACCATCGCCGACATCTCCGACAAGGACCGCATCGCCGTGCCGGCGGTAGGCGTTTCGGTGCAGTCGCGCTTCCTGCAGTACGCTGCCGCGCAACAGTGGGGCGACAAGGAATACGACCGCCTCGACAAGTACACCCTGGCTGTGCCGCACCCGGACGCCACCGCCGCGTTGCTGGCCGGCGGCACCGAGCTCAACGGGCACTTCTCCAACCCACCGTTCCAGGACCAGGTGCTAGCGAACAAGGCCGTGCACGTGGTGCTCAACAGCTACGACCTGCTCGGCCCCAACTCGCCGACCTTGCTGTTTGCCACCGAGAAATTCCGCAAGGACAACCCCAAGACTTACAAAGCCTTCGTCGATGCGCTGGCCGAGGCTGCCGACTTCGCCCAGAACGACAAGGCGGCCGCTGCCGACACCTATATCCGCGTGACCAAGGCCAAGATCGACCGCGACACGCTGATCAAGCTGATCGACAACCCGCAGTACGAATTCACCATCACGCCAAAAAACACCTACAAGCTGGCCGACTTCCTCTATCGGGTAGGCGCCATCAAGCACAAGCCGGAATCGTGGAAGGACTACTTCTTCCAGGATGAACGCCCGCTGCAGGGGAGCTGACCGACCATGACCGCCCCATTGCCAGGCCACACGGCCAGCAACCTGAGCCGTGTCGCCACGCCGCCTTTGCTCAAGGTGGACAATCTCAGCCTCGAATACCGCACCGCGCAACGCGTGGTGCGCGCCACCCACCAGGTCAGCTTCGAAGTCGACCGCGCCGACCGGTTCGTGCTGCTCGGCCCCTCCGGCTGTGGCAAGTCCACCTTGCTCAAGGCGGTGGCCGGCTTCATTTCGCCCCAGGAAGGGCAGATCCTGCTGCAGGGCCAGGCAGTCAGAGGCCCGGGCCCCGATCGCATCGTGGTGTTCCAGGAGTTCGACCAGTTGCCGCCATGGAAGACGGTGAAGCAGAACGTCATGTTCCCGCTGCTGGTGTCCGGCCAGCTCAAGCGTGTGGAGGCCGAGGAGCGGGCGCTGCATTACCTGGACAAGGTCGGCCTGGCCGCGTTCGCCGATGCCTACCCGCACACCCTGTCGGGCGGCATGAAGGCCCGCGTGGCCATCGCCCGAGCCTTGGCCACGCAGCCAAAGATCCTGCTGATGGATGAGCCGTTTGCCGCACTCGATGCGCTGACCCGACGCAAGATGCAGGAAGAACTGTTGCTGTTGTGGGAGGAGGTGCGTTTCACCTTGCTGTTCGTCACCCACTCCATCGAAGAAGCGCTGGTGATCGGCAACCGCATCCTGCTGTTGTCGCCCCACCCAGGGCGGGTACGGGCCGAAGTGCACAGCCACCAGTACGACCTGGGCAGCCTGGGCGGCAGCGATTTCCAGGCCAGTGCCCGGCGCATCCACCGTTTGCTGTTCGACGA
Source organism: Pseudomonas sp. SMV7 (assembly GCF_052041995.1). NCBI lineage: Bacteria > Pseudomonadati > Pseudomonadota > Gammaproteobacteria > Pseudomonadales > Pseudomonadaceae > Pseudomonas > Pseudomonas sp. SMV7. The sequence continues at coordinate 8,440 of NZ_JBKGGT010000035.1, forward strand.
GGCGGACGCGCCGGAGCCGGCTGGCGAGCTTGGCTTCAACGATATCCGTATCGCCTACTGAGAGGAGCTTTCAGCCATGACCACTACACCTGTACGCCAGGAATACGAAGTGCAGCTGCAGCCCCTGCTCAGTGTGCCCGTGGAACGTCAGCTGCCTTTGGTGCAGCGCCTGTGGCAGCAAGGCTGGCTGCGCAAGGCGGTCATCCTGCTGGTGATTGCCGTGCTCTGGGAGGCCGTGGCCCGCTACCAGGCCAATGACCTGTTGCTGCCGAGCTTCCTGCAAACCGCAGCTGCCTTGTGGGACGGCCTGTTCAGCGGCGAACTGCCGGCCAAGGTCGGCGTCTCGCTGGTGATTTTGCTCAAGGGCTATGTGCTGGGCATCGTCCTGGCCTTCGGCCTGACCAGCCTGGCGGTGTCGACCCAGTTGGGGCGCGACCTGCTGGGCACACTCACCTCGATGTTCAACCCGCTGCCTGCGATTGCCCTGCTGCCATTGGCCTTGCTCTGGTTCGGGCTGGGTAACAACAGCCTGATTTTCGTGCTGGTGCACTCGGTACTATGGGCCTTGGCGCTAAATACCTATGCGGGCTTCCTCGGCGTGTCGGAGACGCTGCGCATGGCCGGTCGCAACTATGGCCTGAAAGGGCTGCGGCTGGTGCTGCACATCCTGGTGCCGGCGGCGCTGCCTTCGATCCTGTCGGGGTTGAAGATCGGCTGGGCATTTGCCTGGCGCACCCTGATTGCCGCCGAACTGGTATTCGGAGCCAGCAGCGGCAAAGGCGGGTTGGGCTGGTACATTTTCCAGAACCGCAACGAGCTCTACACCGACAAGGTATTCGCCGGCTTGGCGGTGGTGATTGTGATTGGCCTGCTGGTGGAAGGGCTGGTGTTCAATACCCTGGAGCGGCTGACCGTACGGCGATGGGGGATGCAGCGCTAGCGGGCAAGCCTGTACCGGCCTCTTCGCGGGTGAGCCCGCGAAATGGCCGGTACAGGCTAGCAATTCTGGTACTGCGCAGCCGCATTGCTGAGTATCTTGCCGATCTCCTCGCGCAAGCCGGCAGGCTGCTCCACCACCACCCCATCGCCATGACTCAACAGCCACCAGCGTAGCGGCCAGCCATCACTCACCGTGGCCCGCATCCGATGCCCGTGTTCCAGCGCCGTCAGCTGCATGTCGCTACTCAGCGGCGCATCCCGCAACTGCCGCGCCAGTGCATCGCTGATCCGTGCCACCAGCTCGACCCCCTCACCCCGTGCCGGTTGCAACGCATCGCCGCGCAAGTGCGTCAGCAGATCGAAATTGCCGCGTAATTCGCCCACGGCACTGGCCGACCAGTGCCAGCCAAACGGGATGCTCTTGTCATTCCGCTCCAGCGGAAAAATCAGCGACAGCTCGTTGAGGTCGCGTTCGATGGTACGTTTGCTGACAGTGAAGCCCACGTCACGCAGGCGCCAGACCAGCTCGGCGCTGGTAATGCCTGGAGAGCGGCTGGGCAGCTGGCGCAGCAGCGCCCACTGACGGCTGAGGGTGGCGCGGGTAGTGGCGAACGGCAAAAGGTAACGTCCTTGTCTAGGCTTGCCGCAATAGGATGGCGGCAGGCGTGGGGCATGGCAATTGGCCACAGCCTGCTCAGATCAAGGAAGTCGCATTTGGTTGCCAGGTGCCGATTCGTTCGCGACAGGTTTTGACGTGTCGTCACGCAGAATCACGCCTCATCACAGCCGAAGGTTGGGGTTGTGCGTCGTTCAATGAGGATGAACATGTCTGCTGCCAGCAATATCCATTCGCTGCTTGCCCGTCTCCTGCCCGAGCGGGTCATCGCCCCACCGATTGCTGTCGGGAGGCGACAGCGGTTGTTTGCCGGGGTGGGGCTGCCCAGCCAGCGCTCGCTACTGATCAGCCGCCTGGACGAGGCCAGCGACGTACAGGCGGTATATGCCGACCTGCGCCGCCAGGCGCTGCAAGGCAACGTGGCGGCGCTCAATGACCTCGGCTGGATCTGGCTCAACGGCAAGTACTGGCGTGCCGATACCGTGCTGGCCGGCCACCTGTTGCGCATGGCCGCCCTGCAGGGCCATGCCGCGGCCTGGTTCAACCTCGGGCAGCAGCATTACTTCGGCAAAGGCATCGAACCCTCCTATGTGCAGGCGGCGGAGTGCTACCGCCAGGCCTTCGAGCGCGGCCTGCTGCATGCTGCCGCCGCGCTGGGCGACTTGTATGAGGAAGAGGTGTGCGATGGCGAACTGCAGTGGCAGGTCGACCTGGTGCAGGCCTACCAGTGGTTCCTGCGCGGTGCCGAGCGCGGCGAGGCGCGTTGCCGTTTCGAGGTGGGGTACCGGTTGATGCACGGGCTGTACGTGGAAGCCGATATCAAGGCTGCGTTGTACTGGCTGGAGCTAGCGGCAGCAGCGGGTGTGGTGCAGGCTGCCGAGGAGCTGGCGGTGCACTTCAGCAGCCGTGACGAGGTGCGGTACCAGGAGTGGCGCGACCGCGCGGTACAGATGGGCAGTACGTTGGCGTTGACCATGAAGCTGGAAGACCAGATTCAGCCCTGAGTTGTCCTGCTCAGGGCGGTACTGACGAAAAGCATGAACAACATTTCACCCAGGCTATCCATCACCTTTGGTTGACGACAGGGGGAGGGCCAAGCGTATATTGATAGTTAGCAAACTATGAATATCCTTGGTTTCTTCAATGTCCCTTGATCTCCTGCGCCTGCAAGTCAGCAGCGGCATGGTGGTTGCCGCCCGGCATTGGCGGCGCATCTGCCACACCGCCCTGACCGGTTATGGCATCTCCGAAGCCTGCGCCACGCCCCTGCTGATGATCGTGCGTCTGGGCGACGGTGTGCACCAGGTTGCCGTGGCCCAGGCTGCGGGTCTGGAAAGCCCGTCGCTGGTGCGTCTGCTCGACCAGCTGTGCAAGGCTGGCCTGGTATGCCGCAGCGAAGACCCGCTGGACCGCCGCGCAAAGGCCCTGAGCCTGACCGCTGAAGGCCGCGCCCTGGCCGAATCCATCGAAGCCGAGCTGGTACGCCTGCGTCGAGAGGTGCTGCAGCGTATCGACCAGGCCGACCTGGAAGCCGCCTTGCGCGTGCTGCGTGCTTTCGAAGCTGCCGGCCTGGGCAGCACAGGCGAGGCTGCATGAACGGTTTCTTCAGCTCGGTGCCGCCGGCCCGCGACTGGTTCTATGGTGTGCGTACCTTCGCCGCCTCGATGATCGCCCTGTACATCGCCCTGCTCATGCAGCTGCCGCGCCCCTATTGGGCCATGGCCACGGTGTACATCGTCTCCAGCCCCTTCCTCGGGCCGACCAGCTCCAAGGCCCTGTACCGTGCCGTGGGGACGCTGCTTGGCGCCGGCGGGGCAATTTTCCTGGTGCCGCCGCTGGTGCAGTCGCCGTTGCTGCTGAGTATCGCCATCGCCCTGTGGACCGGCACCTTGTTGTTCCTTTCGCTGAATCTGCGCACCGCCAACAACTACGTGCTGATGCTGGCGGGCTATACCTTGCCGATGATCGCCCTGGCGGTGGTCGACAACCCGTTGGCAGTGTTTGACGTGGCGTCTTCCCGTGCCCAGGAAATCTGCCTGGGAATCGTCTGCGCAGCGGTGGTCGGGGCGATCTTCTGGCCGCGCCGGCTGGCGCCGGTGGTGGTCGGTGCCACCAGTACCTGGTTCAGCGAGGCGATCCGCTACAGCGATACCTACCTCGCCCGTCAGGCCAGTGCCGACCAGGTGGGTAGCCTGCGCGGCACGATGGTCACCACTTTCAACTCGCTGGAACTGATGATCGGTCAGCTCGGCCATGAAGGGGCCGGCCCGCATACCCTGAAGAATGCTCGTGAATTGCGCGGGCGCATGATCCACCTGCTCCCGGTGATCGACGCTCTCGACGACGCCCTGGTCGCCCTCGAAGGCCGTGCCCCGGAGAAGTTCGCCCAGTTGCGACCGCTGCTGGAGGCCGCCCGCGAATGGCTCAAGGGCACCGCCGCAAGCGCTTCGCCCGCCCGCTGGGCCGCCCTGCACGAGCAGATCGAGCGCCTGCAGCCCGGCGCCGCGGCCCTTGACCAGCGCGCCGACCTGCTGCTGTCCAACGCCCTGTATCGCCTGACGGAATGGGCCGACCTCTGGCAAGACTGCTGCAGCCTGCAGCACGCCCTGCGCAGCGACGATGCCAAACCCTGGCGCGCGGTATACCGCCACTGGCGCCTGGGCCGCCTGACAGCGTTCTTCGACCGCGGGTTGATGCTGTATTCGGTGGCGTCCACCGTGCTGGCCATCATTGTCGCCTGTGGCCTGTGGATCGGCCTGGGCTGGAACGACGGCGCCAGCGCGGTCATTCTCGCCGCCGTGTCGTGCAGCTTCTTCGCCGCCATGGACGACCCGGCGCCGCAGATCTACAGGTTCTTCTTCTGGACCCTGATGTCGGTCATCTTCTCCAGCCTCTACCTGTTCCTGGTACTGCCCAACCTGCATGACTTCCCGATGCTGGTGCTGGCCTTTGCCGTGCCATTCATCTGCGTCGGCACCCTCACCGTGCAGCCGCGTTTCTACCTCGGCACCCTGCTGACCATCGTCAACACCTCGACGTTCATCAGCATCCAGGGCGCCTACGACGCGGATTTCTTCACGTTCCTCAACTCCAACCTCGCCGGCCCCGTCGGCTTGCTGTTCGCCTTCATCTGGACCCTGGTGATGCGCCCGTTCGGTGTGGAGCTGGCGGCCAAGCGCATGACCCGCTTCGCCTGGCGCGACATCGTCGAGATGACCGAACCGGCCACCCTTGCCGAGCACCGCCACGTGGGTGTGCAGATGCTCGACCGCCTGATGCAGCACCTGCCGCGCCTGTCGCAGACCGGCCAGGACAGTGGCGTGGCGCTACGCGACCTGCGCGTAGGGCTAAACCTGCTGGACTTGCTGGCCTACATGCCGCGTGCCGGCCAGCAGGCCCGCGAGCGCCTGGGCACCGTGATCGAGGAAGTCGGCGCGCATTACGCCGCCTGCCTGCGCGCTGGTGAACGCCTGCATGCGCCCGCGGCGTTGCTGCGCAACATGGAGCGCGCGCGCCTGGCGCTGAACCTCGATGAACTGTACGAGCGCGGCGATGCCCGCACCCACCTGCTGCACGCCCTGAGCGGCCTGCGCCTGGCGCTGTTGCCGGGTGTCGAGGTGATGCTCGAACCCGCCGAACAGCCGCAATTGCCCCCCGGACTCGACGGAGCGCCCCTGTGATTGGTGAACTGGATATCAGCGGGGTATTCCTGCCCACGCTGCTGGTGATGATGTTTGGCACCTACCTGCTGTTCCTTGGGGTGCACGCGGTGCTGGTGCGCGTGCATTTCTACCGCCTGGTCTGGCACCGGGCGTTGTTCAACGTTGCCTTGTATGCCGTGCTGCTTGGCGCGGTGGACCACTTTTGCCGAAACCTGATGCTGCCATGAAAAAACCTTTGCTGACCTTGGGCCGTGTGGTCCTGACCTTGCTGGTAGTGAGCTTCGCCGCCGTGCTCGTGTGGCAGATGGTGGTCTACTACCTGTTCGCCCCGTGGACCCGCGACGGCCATATCCGCGCCGACGTGATCCAGATCGCCCCGGACGTTTCCGGGCTGATCCAGAAGGTCGAGGTGCGCGACAACCAGACCGTCAAGCGCGGCGATGTACTGTTCACCATCGATCAGGACCGCTTCACCCTGGCCCTGCGCCAGGCCAAGGCGACCCTGGCCGAGCGCCAGGAAACCCTGGCCCAGGCTTCCCGCGAGGCACAGCGCAACCGCAAGCTGGGCAACCTGGTGGCCGCCGAGCAACTGGAAGAAAGCCAGTCCCGCGAAGCCCGTGCCCGCTCGGCGGTCAGCGAGGCGCAAGTGGCGGTCGATAGCGCCCAGCTCAACCTTGACCGGTCGGTGGTGCGCAGCCCGGTGGACGGCTACCTCAACGACCGTGCGCCGCGTAACCATGAATTTGTCACCGCTGGCCGGCCGGTGCTGTCGGTGGTCGATAGCGCCTCGTACCACGTCGACGGATACTTCGAGGAAACCAAGCTGGGCGGGATCCACATTGGCGATGCCGTGGATATCCGGGTCATGGGCGACAACACCCGCCTGAGCGGCCATGTGCAGAGCTTTGCGGCCGGCATCGAAGACCGCGACCGCAGCAGCGGTGCCAACCTGCTGCCCAACGTCAACCCGGCGTTCAGCTGGGTGCGCCTGGCCCAGCGCATTCCGGTACGCATCGCCTTTGATGAGGTGCCGCAGGACTTCCGCATGATCGCCGGGCGAACCGCCACGGTGTCGATCATCGAGGGCCAGCACCCATGAAACGGTTGATCCTGGCCGGCCTGTGCCTGTCGCTGGGGGCCTGCATGATGGTTGGCCCTGACTACCAGGTGCCGAAGGATGCCGCGGTGCAGCGCAGCGACCTTAATGGCCCGTTGCGCCAGGATGCTGGCAGCGTGGTGTCGGCGCCGGTGCCTGAGGACTGGTGGCAGTTGTATCAGGACCCGCGGCTGAACGAACTGGTGCGCCAGGCGCTGAATGCCAACACCGAACTGCGCGTGGCCGCTGCCAACATCGCCAAGGCCCGCGCGCAGGTCGAAGTGGCCGAGTCGCAAGGCGGCTTCAACGGCGGCGTCAAACTCGGCGCCCAGCGCCTGCAGGAGTCTGGCGAAGCCTTCCTGCTGCCCGAGAAAGTGCCGGTAGCGAACATCGGCGAGGCCATCGTCAGCGCCTCGTACCAGTTCGACCTGTGGGGCACCTTCAAGCGCGGCACCGAGGCCGCCAAGGCCAATGCCGATGCTGTCCAGGCCGCTGCCGATACCGCCCGCATCACCTTGGTGGCAGACGTGGTCAAGGCCTATACCCAGGTTTGCTCGGCCAACGAGGAATACCAGATCGCCCGCGAGTCGCTCGACCTGCAGGAACAAAGCGTCAAGCTCACTCAACGCCTGCGTGATGCCGGCCGTGGCGATGAAACCCAGGTCACCCGCTCGCAGACCCAGTTCAAGTCCTTGCGCGCCGAGCTGCCCCGCTTCAAGGCTGAACGCGAGGCCGGCATGTACACCCTGGCGGCCTTGTTGGCCAAGCCGGTGGAGCAACTGCCCGCCGGCACCGCCGATTGTGCCGAGCTGCCGCACCTGGACCAGCTGGTGCCGGTGGGTGATGGTGCAGCCCTGCTCAAACGCCGCCCTGACGTGCGCCAGGCCGAACGCCAGCTGGCCGCTGCCACTGCCAACATCGGTGTCGCCACCGGCGCTTTGTACCCGGATATCAGCATCGGCGCCCAGGTCGGCACCATCGGTCTCGTCGACAACCTTGGCGAGCCCTCGACCAACCGCTGGGGCTTTGGCCCGCAGGTCAGCTGGACCATCCCCACCAACGGCACCCGTGCCCGCATTCGCATGGCCGAAGCCTCGACCCAGGCGGCCTTGGCGAACTTCGACGGGGTAGTGCTGAACGCCATCCGCGAAACCCAGACCCGCCTGGCGCAGTACAGTGCCTTGCTGGACCGGCGCGACGCGCTGGCCGAGGCGGAGAGGTCGGCCAAGGACGCGGCCGACCAGACCCACCGCTATTACCAGGCAGGGCGTGAGTCGTTCCTGGCGGACTTGCAGGCGACGCGCACCTATACCGACATGCGCGCGCAGCTGGCGGCAGCCAATAGCCAGGTGGCGATGGGCCAGATTGGTGTGTTCCTGGCGTTGGGTGGGGGGTGGCAGGAGGCTGGGAAGTAGTGAAGTTGAGGGGTATTTGACGGGAGATTGGGCGGGCTGGCAGGTGCCTGCCTAGGGTTTTCAGCGCCCATGAGATCGAGCGCCGCCCGCGCGCCGCTCGATCTCATGGGCGCCAAGAATGCCAAGGCAGTCGCCTCACGAACCCACAGCACTGC
>NZ_JBKGGT010000036.1:0-15957 GCF_052041995.1 Pseudomonas sp. SMV7
CAAAGGCGCTACATACCCCAAGGCGAACACATCCGAATCCACGCAAGTCCCAAGGCACAGCCCTCTACGGGTCGAAAGCGGCCGGTGGTTTGTGCGCGATTTTTAATGCAGTAAGCGGGGTATGCACGGCAACAGATTTTTGACATTCCTTGTTATAACGTTACAACGACTGTTGCAAATTGTTACCAGCCCTTCGAGGTCCTGACTCGCGGCGCCTGGTATTTCCTGGAGTGTTCATGAGCGTCGATCTAGACACCGAGGCCAACAACCTCGATGGGTTTCCCCGTTTCCAGCGCGCGACGGTGCACGCGCGCAAGCTGGTGCAATGGACCTATCTGGCACTGGCAATTGCCACGCTGTTGATGCTGCTGCAGGGGTTGGTCGGGGTGTTCAGCCCCGACTCTCATTGGTTGGTCCTGCTTGCCGTCAATGCCGCTGCGCTGTTGCTGTTGGCTGCGGTTGCGCAGTCGGCCTGGCGGGTGGCCAGCTGGCGCGCGACCCTGCTGGGCGGGACGCCTTCGCAGTTGGCGTTCTGGCGCAGCGCTGCGGTGGAAACGGCCGAATCGGAATCGCTCAGCCGTTTCGATCGTTGGTGTGCACAGCTTGGCGAAGCGTGCCAGCGGCAATTGCGCAAGCTTGGCGCCGAGACCCCTTGGCTCATTGGCCTGGTAGGGCTGGCGCTGTTGTTGGTCAAGGGCGCCTGGCGCCTCGACTTGCCCGTACCGCTGGTCGCCGGTCAGGTGACCTGGGTTGCGATCGGCATCCTGGCCGTGTGCGCGTTCTGTCTGGTCGTGGCCGAGCGCCACCTGATGGCCGAAAGTGCGGCGACCTGGCCCGAGGCCAGGGCGCTTGCGGCGATGATAAGGCTAGTCATCGCTGTGCAGGTGTTGACCATTGCCTGCCTGGCCTTTGTCGATGGCGATCGTCTATGGCCGGCGCGCCTGGCGGTATTGGTCGCTGTGCTACCTGGGCTGGCGGCGCTGGAGCTGCTGTCGCGTGCAGCCCTGGCGCTGTTTCGCCCCTGGCGCCCAGGCGAAGAGCCTGCGCTGGTAGCACGCAGCCTGGTCGGCGACCTGCTGCAATGGCCACCGCGCCCGATCACCGTGCTGCAGAACGAATTGCATCAGCGCCTGGGTATCGACTTGCGCCAGGTATGGGCTTTTGCCTTCATGCGCAGAGCGTTCGTGCCGGTAGCGGCGCTGGTGGCGGTGGTCGGTTGGTTGTTGACCGGCATCGTCGAAGTGCCGATGAACAGCCGCGGCGTCTATGAACGTTACGGCAAGCCGCTGGAGGTGTACCAGCCGGGCTTGCATGTCGGCTTGCCTTGGCCTTTTGGCAAGGTACTGAACGTCGACAACAGCGTCATCCATGAGCTGGCGACCTCCGGCGCGGCCAATGCGGCCGACGCGTTGGCCGCTGCCGAAGGGGCGGCCCCGGCATCGGCCAACCGGCTTTGGGATGCCACCCACCTGAGCGAGAACTCACAGGTGATTGCTGGCGCCGAGGGCGGGCGCCAGGGCTTGCAGATCGTGAACATGGACGTGCGCTTCCTCTACCGTATCGGCATGAGCGATGCGGCAGCACTGGCGGCCACCTACCACACCACCGACGTTGCGCAACTGCTGCGCAGCGTTGCCAACCGGGTGTTGGTCCACGATTTCGCTGGCCGCTCGCTGGATGGCTTGCTCGGCGCAGAGCGTGCAGCGCTCGGCCGTGACATTGGCCGTGCCGTGCAGGCTGACCTGGACCGGATGGACAGCGGCGTGGAACTGCTGGCGACTTCGGTGGAAGCGATTCACCCACCGGCCGGCGCGGCCAATGCCTACCATGCCGTGCAGGCTGCGCAGATCACCGCCCAGGCGCTGGTCGCCCGCGACCGTGGGCAGGCCATGCAGACGCTCAACCAGGCGCGCTTCACGGCGACATCGTTGAGCGACAGGGCCACTGCCGACGCTCACGAGACTGAGACCAAGGCCAGTACCGCCGCGCTGCGGTTCGACGCCGAACGCACAGCCTGGCAGCACGCTGGCCAGGCTTTCCTCCTGGAGCAGTACCTGGAGCGTTTGTCGCAAGGATTGGCCGGGGCAAGCAGCCTGATCATCGACCACCGCCTGGCGGCAGCCCAGGCACCGACCTTGGACCTGCGCAGCTTCGCTGTACCGGCCGACCCTACGCAACCAGCACCTGCATCCGGACGCACCCAGGAGCGTAACCCTTGAATTCCCATTCTGCACACGGCCATGAGCACAGCCATGACCATGACCACCATCACGACCATGACCACAGCCAAGGGCATGCCCGGCCGGCCTGGCTACGCCTTGGCGTGGCAGCGCTGCTTGTCCTGGTGATGGCGGCGACCGCCTGTTTTGTCCAGGTCCGGGTAGGCGAGGCCACCGTCATCACGCGCTTCGGCAACCCGTCGCGGGTGCTGATGGAGCCCGGCCTGAACTGGCGCTGGCCGCTGCCGTTCGAGGCCGCAGTGCCGGTCGACCTGCGCCTGCGCACCACCTCGAGCGGGCTGCAGGATGTCGGTACCCGCGATGGCCTGCGCATCATTGTGCAGGCCTACATCGCCTGGCAGGTAGCGCCCGACCCACAGAGCATCCAACTTTTCATGCGTGCGGTGCAGAACCAGCCGGACGAGGCGGCGCGGCAGATTCGTACCTTGGTGGGGTCGGCACTGGAAACCACTGCCAGCGGCTTCGAACTGGCAGACCTGGTCAATGTCGACGCCAGCCGGGTGCGTATCGCGGCGTTCGAGCAGCGCTTGCAGGACCAGATCGCGCAGCAGTTGGTCAACACTTATGGGGTACGCGTTGTGCAGGTCGGGATCGAGCGCCTGACCTTGCCCAAGGTCACCCTCGAGGCCACCGTCGACCGTATGCGTGCCGAACGCGAAACCATCGCCACCGAGCGCACTGCTGAAGGCAAGCGCAAGGCTGCCGAGATCCAGTCGGCCGCCGAGCGTGACGCCAGGATCCTGCAAGCCGACGCGAACGTGAAGGCCGCGCAGATCCAGGCCCAGTCGCAAGTGCAGGCGGCGCAAATATATGGCAAGGCGTACGCCGGCGCACCAGAGCTGTACACCTTGTTGCGCTCGCTCGACACGCTGGGGGCGGTCATCAACCCCGCTACCCGCCTGGTACTGCGAACGGACGCGGCGCCGTTCCGTGCGCTGGTGGAGGGGCCGGCGTTGCCGGCTGGAGCTGACCATGGCCAGCGCTGAACAGCTGTCGTCGCGGTTGCCCGATAGCCCATGGTTGCAGTCGGGGCGCATCGGCTTCCTGGTGCTCTACGTGGTGACCCTGCTGGCGGCAGTGGGCTGGCTGTTCGGCAACGTACGCCAGGTGGGCCCGGAAAGCCGCGCGGTGGTGTTGCGCCTTGGGGCCGAAGCGCGCATCCAGAATGCCGGCTTGCTGCTGGCATGGCCGCAACCGTTCGAACAGGTGGTGATGTTGCCTTCGGCAGGGCGGGTTACCGAGCGTCGGGTCGAAGTACTGCTACGTTCCGAGCTGGCGCAGAAGTCTGACAAGGACGGCTCGCTGGCCAGTGATGCCACGGCAGGTTCCGGCTTTCTGTTGACCGGCGATGCCGGTGCCGTGCAGCTGGATGTGCGGGTGTTCTATACCGTGACGGATCCGTATGCTTTCGCCCGCCAGGGGCTACACGTCGAGGCCGCCCTGGATCGCCTGGTAGAGCGCAACGCGGTGCTGACCTGCGCCTCGCGCGACATGGATGCCATCCTGGTTGCGCGCCCTGAACTGGTAGGTGCGGATGCCCGCTTGGCCGAGCACCGCGAACAACTGCGCGGCGACCTGCAACAGGGCATCAATGCCAGCCTGGCGCGCCTGCGTTCGGCCGGGGCCAGCCTGGGGATCGAAGTGGCGCGGGTCGACATCCAGTCTGCCTTGCCCTGGTCTGCGGTCAGCGCGTTCAACGCGGTGCTTACCGCCAGCCAGCAGGCCGAGCAGGCCGTGGCCAAGGCCCGTAACGACGCTGCACGTCAGTTGCAGCAGGCCACCCAGGCTGCCGACCGCACCGTACAAGTGGCCCAGGCCGAGGCGAGCGAGCGGCTGGCCCGGGCCCAGGCCGAGACGGCGACGATCGTCGGGCTGACGCAACAGCAGGATCCGCAACTGTTGCAGCGCCTCTACCAGGAGCGCGTACCGGCAATCCTTGCCCGTGCAGGCTCGGTTACCACCGTCAACAAAGAGGATGCCGGGCACATGATCCTGCAGGGGCCAAAGCCATGAGTACAGGGGCTGTCCCGCTCGATCCTTGCCGGCCGACCCCGGTTCACGTCCATTTCCGGAGCTGCTCGCGATGAGTACCCATCACTGCCATGGCCACGGGCATCACCACGCCCATACCCACCTCACCTCGGGCTTGCTGTCGCAGGCCGAACGGCGCACTGCTGCGCGCCAGCTGATCCTGGCAATGCTGGCGCTGGGCCTTCTCGGGCTGGGGCTGGTGTGGCGCTGGCTGGCACCGACGCAAGAGGGCGTCAGCCAGCTGCTGCTGGGCGGCGCTTCGCTGCTGGTGGCGATTCCGGTGTTGCGCGCGTCCTGGCACAGCTTGCTGCAACCTAGCCTGCACGGCATCACCGACCAGCTTGTCGGCCTGGCCATGCTGGGCGCCTGGGCGACCGGTGACCTTGCCACTGCGGCGCTGTTGCCGATCATCATGATCTTCGGCCATATCCTCGAAGAGCGCAGCGTGCTGGGTTCGCAGGAGGCCATTGCGGCACTTGGGCAACTGACACGAAGCCATGCGCGGCTGATCGACACTGAGGGCCAGGTGCACGAGGTCGATAACGCCAGCCTCAGGCCCGGCGACCAGGTCGAGGTCCGCGCCGGTGACCGGGTACCCGCCGATGGCCGGGTCGTCGCCGGGCGGGCCAGCCTCGACACCGCGCCAATCACCGGCGAGTCGGTTCCGCAGGAAATCAGCCCTGGCATGGATATCCATGGTGGTTCGATCAACCTGGATGGCCTGCTGCGGGTGGAAGTCACCCGCGTTGGCGAAGACTCCACCCTGGGCAAGGTGATCGCCCTGATGCAGCGCGCCGAACAAGCCAAGCCGCCCATTACGCGCTTGCTCGAGCGGTACGCCGGGCGCTATATGGTCCTGGTGCTGTTGATCGCCGCTGCAACCTGGTTCATCACCCGCGATGCACAGGCCATGCTGGCGGTGCTGGTGGCGGCCTGTCCCTGTGCACTGGTGCTGTCCGCGCCAGCGACAGCGGTGGCAGGCATTGCCGTTGCCGCCCGGCACGGCATCCTGATTCGCGGCTCGGCGTTTCTCGAGGAGCTTGCCGACTTGTCTTCGCTGGTGATCGACAAGACCGGCACCCTGACCAACGGCGACCTGCGTCTGCGCAGCGTGATCGGCATCTCGAGCAGCTTGTCCCAGGCCGCCATCATTGATCTTGCCGCCAGCCTCGGTGCGGCCAGCAGCCACCCGGTCAGCCGGGCCCTGGCAGCGCTGGTGCCGCACGACCGCCATCTGCCGCTGGTGGATGTCCAGGAGCGCCAGGGCTTTGGTGTAGTGGCGCACTCGGTCGAGGGCGAAGCAGCGTTGGGCCGCCCGGAGCTGTTCAGCCAGTTGGGCATGGACGTGCCCAAGGTGCCCGAACATGACGGCCCGATTGCTGGCCTGGCCCTGAATGGCCGGTTTCTGGCCTGGCTGCTGCTGGCCGACAATGTGCGTGCCGAAGCCGCCGAGGCGCTGCAGCAACTGCGTGAGCTGGGCCTGCAGCGCCAGGTGCTGCTGACGGGTGACCGCACCCGGGTGGCCGAGTCCATCGCCGTCCAGTTGGGCATCAGACACGTGGTAGCCGAAGCCCTGCCAGAAGACAAGATGCGCCAGGTCAATCATGAGCTGCAGATGGGCTTGCGCCCGCTGGTGGTAGGCGATGGCATCAATGATTCACTGGCACTCAAGGCCGGGGTGGTGGGCGTGGCGATCGGTGCGGGCGGTGCCGACATCGCGCTGGCCGCGGCGGATATCGTGCTGATCAACGCAGACCTGCGGCGCCTGGGCACCTGCATCCGCCTCAGCCGCCGCTGCCGTCGCACCCTTCAGGTGAATGTGCTGATCGGCCTGGGCTGGACCCTGGCCATCGTCGTGGCTGCGGCGTTTGGCATCCTGGGGGCGGCGGGGGCAATGGTCGCCGCGCTGTTGCATAACCTCAGCACCTTGCTGGTGCTGGCCAATTCCGGGCGCCTATTACGTTATGACGAGCGGAACATGGCGCACAGCGGCCTGTTGCCAGCCCCGGAACCACGCGCCGCTCACACGGGCGGTGCCCGGTAGACGACCTGGTCGCGCCCCTGCTGTTTGGCAGCGTAGAGCCCCGTATCGGCGCGGTCCAGCGCGTCCTCCAGCGTTTCTGCAGGGGCGAACAGGGTGCAGCCTATGCTCAGGCTGACCTTCTGTTGAGCGTTGGGCAACTGCATCGGCGTGCCACCGACCAGTTCCCGGATACGTTCGGCAATGCGTCGCAGCTCGTCGCCGTCCTTGACCTGCAATATGGCGACAAATTCTTCGCCGCCATGACGTACCAGCAGGTCATCGGGACGAAGTGCCGCGCGCAGACGCCGGGCACATTCGCAGAGCACCTTGTCGCCACCGGCATGGCCGTACTTGTCGTTGATCGACTTGAAATGATCAAGGTCTGCGTAGATGGCCCCCAGCTGCAAGTGATGCTGGTCCGCCAATCGCCGTTGGTGCCCTCCAAAAGCCGTCAACGCGCCGCGGTTCCATAGCTGGGTCAACGGGTCGAGCAAGGCTTTGCGCTGTTCGCGGTCCATTTCGAGGCGTAGGTCGCGGTTGATCTGCGCCAGGGCACGCAGTTGCAGATAGCCTTCCGCCAGGGTGGCCAGGTCCTTGAAATGCGCCTGCTGCGCCTTGCTGAGCTCGCGCGGCCGAGGGTCGAACATGCACAGTGTACCGATCGCCTTGCCATTTCCGGCGCGCAAGGGGTGGCCGGCATAAAAGCGGATATAGGGCGGGTTGAGCACCAGTGGATTGTCGACGAAGCGCGTATCGTGACTGGCATCGGGAACCATCAAGGTACCTTCGCCGAGAATCGCGTAGCCGCAGAACGAGATACTGCGCGTCGTCTCGCTGGCCTCGAGCCCTATGCGCGCCTTGAACCATTGGCGGTCCTGGTCGATGAGGCTGATCAGCACCGTGTCGACGTGGGCCAGGTCCTGGGTGAGCCGCACCAGGGTATCGAGGTAATGTTCGGCAGGCGTATCGACCAGGTTCATGTCGTCGAGTGTGCGCTGGCGCAGCGCTTCGTCTGCGGGCAACGGGCAAGCTGGCATATCAGGGGTCTCCATTCCTCGGTTCGTTGCTTGCGCAACTCAGTGGCGTCTACCGTACGGTGTTGAAACAAGCACAGCATAGGTCATGGCAGCGGATCAATCAGCTCGGCGCCCTGGTTGCGCACATTTCCCACCGCCGCGCTCACCCGGAACCATTCGAAGCAATCAGCGGGTTCGCCGAGGTTGAGCACAAGTTGCTCCGCCTGCGCGCTCGGCAGGCCGGCGGCGATCCAGGCGCGTGCCAATTGCGGCGAGAGCACGACAGGCCTGCGGTCGTGCACATCGACCAAGCCGCCTTGGGCATCTGCGGTGATGATTACGCAGCCGTCGCCCGCGTTACCGGTAAACTGGCCGATCGATGCGCACAGGGCAGGGCGGCCATCCCGACGGCGGATGAAATAAGGCTGTTTCCTCGGCCCGCCTTCATCAACCCATTCGTACCAGCCGTCGACGGGCGTTATCGCCCGGCATGGCCAGATCGCCCGGAAGAACGGGCCGTGCGCCACTTTTTCCACGCGGGCGTTGACCGGCGCAGCGCGGTCAGTCGCCCAATGCGGCCGCCAGCCCCATTTCACCAGGTCTGCCCGCAGGCCCGCGGCGTCCATCCGCAGCACGGCGACCGCCGTAGTCGGTGCGATGTTGTATTGGCCCAGCGGCTGGTCGCCGACGTTGTTTCGCCAGGCCTCCGGCAAGCTCAGGGTTGCAACGAAGTCATCGACGCCCCGGTACTGGCTCAGCCTGCCACACATACGTCACCCTCCTGCCGTGCCATGCAAGCCAAGCATAGTCCGCCGAGTGGTACTGGTGCCGCGCGGCCCGAGGGTGCTCAAATGCTGTATCCATATACAGTATTGGTGCAGCATGTATTTCCTCATCGTCCGTCGCCGGGAGCGCGGCATTGCCATACCGTCCGACCAGTTGAGAAAGGTTCCGGCATTGCGCGCCGACGTCCACATCGGCGACCACCATAGCGAGCCGCTGGGGCGGGTGTCGACCCAGGCCTGGCTGTTCAACCCGACGCCCGGGCCGGACATCATTCCGCGGCTGCACGATGCCAAGGTCAACGGCATGGCCCAGCTCGGGATGAACATCAACGGGGTCGAGGAAATCGACGGCGTGTTGTTCGCCCAGTCGTGGTGGTGTCGGGTGGAATGATTACGGTCTGCGGCCAGCTGCCATTTGGCGGGATTTGTCCGCCTGGAGAAAACTCACGTGTTTCGGCGTCATCAACAGCAGTGACGACGGTACGGAGCAAACGGTCCAGGAGGTCAGCTGATGAATACGCCACGTGGCATACGCAACAACAACCCGGGCAATATCGACTTCAACCCGCGCAACCCCTGGCAAGGGCAGCTGGGCCTCGAAGAGGGCGTAGCCAGGCCACGCTTCGCTGGTTTCGACCAGCCGGAAAACGGCATCCGCGCCCTCGGCAAGCTGCTCATCAACTACCGCAGCAAGGACGGTATGCCCGGCGTGGGCGAAAAAGGCATCGATACCGTGCTCGAGGCCATCAACCGCTGGGCGCCGAGTAACGAGAACGATACCCGCGCCTATGCCGAAGCGGTGGCCCGCAGCCTTGGCGTGCGCAGCACCGAGCCGATCAATCTCAGGCACCCGGCCACGCTGCGGGCGATGGTGCTTGGCATCATCACCCATGAAAACGGTGGCAACCCTTACAAGGCGGAGGTAATCGACGAGGGGGTGCGCAGGGCGCTCAACTGAAAGCGCAGTTGTGTTGGCGCCGGGCGTGGGCTGCCCTGGGTCAGCCCGCCGTTGCCGGCGCGGGTTGCACGCTGCCGGCCTCCTCGGGCATTCTGACGAACACACTGTATTTGCCGCCTTCCATTTCTTCGAAGGCAATCAGTTTCTTTACCAGCAGGCCGCTCAGTACCTTGCCGGCATTCAACAGCAACATGCCGTTGTCGGCATGGAGGTTACGCGCCAGGAGCATGCCCTCTGCCAACTCGTGCGTGCTCAATACCTTGATGGCCGGGTCGGTCAGGGTGATGTCGCGCATGTACTCGGCGCAGACACTGACGAAGTCTTCCACCAGCTCCGGGTCGTACACCTTTCCGGCATATTTGCGGATATACAGCAGGGCCTCATCGCTATTGAGCTGGCGCTCCAGGACCAGCCCGCGCTGCAATTCGATGAAATCCACGGCCATCTTCAGCCAGCGGGCACCCAACGGGATTGCCGCACCCTTGAGGTGGCCCGGAAAACCACTGCCGTCCCAGCGCTCCTGATGGTGAAGGATGAGTTGCGCGGCCTCTTTCATGGGGTCCAGGGTCATCACCAGCGCTTCGCTCTGTTTCGGGTACGAGCGGTACAGCTCGCGTTCCTGGGGAGGAATGAGATCGGCTGGGCAGGTGAGCATGCTGTCGCTCCAGCTCATCTTGCCGATGTTGTACAGCGCAGCGGCCATGGTCAGGTTGCGGCAGGTCGCTTGGTCCAGCCCATGGCTGGTGCAGTACACCCGTATCAGGTCGATGACTTGCCGGTTGGTCTGCTTGGCCTTGGGCAGGCGCATGTTGCCCAACTGCGAAAAGAACTCGGTGCTGGTCACGTAACTGCGTTTGAGTTCTTCATAGGCAAGGTCGAGCATGTCGGCCGTCTGCTGCAACTCGGCGGTGCGCGCCGCTACACGCTGTTCAAGGCTTTCGTTGAGCGCCTTCAGTTGCTTGATCTGCGCCTGGGTCAGTTGTTCCAGGCGCTTTCGCTCGCTTTCCGAATGCTGGTGGGCCAACGCCTGGCGCAGGGTGACCAACAGTTCTTCATCATTCCAGGGTTTGCTGATGTAGCGGTAGATGTGCCCATCATTGATGGCTTTGGCGATGGTGTCCGTGTCAGCGTAGCCGGTAAGCAGAATGCGCAGGGTGTCGGGGAAACGCTCATGCACGTGCGCCAATAGCGTGGCACCGTCCATGTTGGGCATGCGTGCATCACTCATCACCAGATTGATCGGCCGCTGCTGGAGCAGTTGCAGGGCATCGGCGCCGCTTTCGGCGACCAGGACTTCGTAGGGCTGGCTGCGCAGCAAACGACGGAGGCTGTTGAGAATCGAGGGTTCGTCGTCCACCAGAAGGACCACGGCTTTGTCTGTTGCACCATCGGTAACGGGCAGCTCCATGGTCCCTCCTGGCCGGTTTCACGCAGACCGCTCCCTGGCTACAGCCTAGATGACATTTGCCCTGGCGTTCGCTTTTCTCGATTGGCCTCACTATGCTCGGAGACAGCGTGCATCTTGCCAGGGAGGTTTGTGCTGTGCTGAGCGGTCTGCAGGTTCGCAGGGTTGCCACGATGCTGGCGGTATTGCCGGCGTTGGCGTTGGCCCAGAGCATCGGTGGGCCGCTGACGCCCTTGCCGGCGGTGCCTGAGCTTGACCCTGCGCGGGTGGAGCTGGGCCGTCAATTGTTCAACGACCCCCGGCTGTCGCCCAACGGCACCCAGTCCTGCGCGGATTGCCACCGTCTGGACCGGGGAGGTGCCGACGGGCAGGCGCGTTCGCCGGGGGGCGATGGCAAACCCCTGGCCGTCAACACCCCCAGCGTCTTCAATGCGAGCCTGAACTTCCTGCAGTTCTGGGATGGGCGTGCACAATCGGTTGACGGCCTGGTACACCTGGCAACCGACAGTGCAAGCGAAACAGAAAATGGCTGGGCTGCGGTGGTCCAGCGAATTGCCGGCGACCCGGCCTACCGCGTGGGGTTTGCCACAGCCTATGGCAAGCCAGTGGACGCTCAGGCTATCGAAGATGCCCTGGTCACCTACCAGCGTACCCTGTTGACACCTGCTTCACGCTTCGACCGCTACCTGCAGGGGGACACCAGCAGCCTCAGCCTGGAAGAGAAGTATGGTTACCAGCGCTTCCAGGAATACGGCTGCATCGCCTGCCATCAGGGTGTGAACATTGGCGGCAACATGCTGCAGAAGCTGGGTGTGTTCGATGATTATTTCGCCAAGCGTGGCAATCCAGCGGTGGCCGACCAGGGGCGCTACAACGTGACCGGCGACCCGGAGGACATGAACCTGTTCAAAGTCCCCAGCCTGCGCAACGTGGCGGTCACTGCTCCTTACTTCCATGACGGTTCGGTACCCACCCTGGAGGCCGCCGTCGACGCCATGTTCCATTATCAGTTGGGGCGTACACCAAGAGAGGGTGACAAAGCGCTGATCATCCAGTTTCTCCAGACCCTCACCGGCCAATGGGAGGGCAAACCGTTATGAAGCTGAATGCCCGGCGCAGCCTGTTGCTGTTGGCTGCCTGCGCCATGCTGTTGGCGTCCGTGCTGGTCTACCTGTACTGGATGTCCAGGTCTGATGAAAGCGGTACCTACGCCCAGGCGCGTGACCTGATTCGCCAGATCAAGCAGTACGACGCCCAGTGGGAAAGTGCAGTACTCAAGGCGCGCACCACCACCAACTACAATTACGACCCGCTGGTGCTGCCGCTGATGGAAATGAAACGCCTGTGGCGGGAGTTCCGCACGCTTGAGGCGCGCATCGAGAAAACCGCGCTGCCCGCCTGGCAGGCCGCCTTTGCCGATTACCAGCAAGCCTTCGATGCCAAGACCCTGCTGGTTTCGCGTTTCAAGACGCACAACGCGATCCTGCGTAACTCCCTGGCTTTTCTCCCCGCTGCAGCCGATGTCATCCAGGTGCACCTTGGCCAACTGGGCGACGCCGACGCGCTGCGCCTGCGCAGGATCACCAGCGATACCTACGACCTGATGCTCAGCAGCCTGGAATTTGCCCAGACCACCACCGAGGACAAGGCTGCCGATATCCTGGTTGGCCTGAACAATCTTTCGGTCAACAAAGAGCGCCTGCCGGTCGATTTCCAGGCACCCATCGATACCATCAGCAAGCACATCGAGTTGATCCTGCACGAGCAACCCAAGGTCGACCAGCTGCTTGAGGCGATCGAGGCAGTGCCGATCGCCGAACGCCTTGACGCCATTGCGCTGATGCTGGACCGCGACGAGCAGGCAGCCACGCTGACGGCCCAGCGGTACCATTTCTACCTGCTGGTGTTTTCCACCCTGCTGGTATTGCTGTTGCTGTACATGGGGGTGTGGCTGATGCGCAGCTACGCCGAAATAAACCGGGTCAACCGGGCGCTGGTCAGCGCCAACGACGAACTGGAGCAGCGGGTGGAACGGCGCACCCAGGCACTTGGCCAGGCCAGCGCAGCGCTGCAACGCGAAGTGGATGAACGCCGGCTGCTCGAGAGCCAGCTGGTCCAGTCGGAAAAACTCGCCTCGCTCGGCCAGCTGGCCGCGGGTGTGGCCCATGAAGTCAACAACCCGATCGGTTTTGTCTCGTCCAACCTCGGCGCCCTGGACGATTATTTCGGCCGTTTGCAAAACATGCTCAAGGCCTATGCTGACGCGGAAAACACCCTGATTCCGCACGGGCTGAGCGCGGAGCTGGCGAAGCTGCGCACGGAAATCGAGCTGGACTACCTGCTGGAGGATATCCCGGCACTGATCCGCGAATCCAAGGACGGTATCAGCCGTGTTGCGCGGATCGTCAAGGACCTCAAGGACTTCTCGCGGGTAGACAGCAGCCAGGACTGGCAACTGGCAGACCTGCAGCAAGGCATAGAATCAACGTTGAACATTGTTGCCAGCGAACTCCGGCACAAGGCCGATCTGGTCAAGGATTACCAGCCCTTGCCGCAGGTCGAATGCCTGCCTTCGCAGATCAATCAGGTGGTCATGAACCTGCTGGTCAATGCCACCCAGGCGATAGGCGCCGAGCGCGGCAGGATTACCCTGCGAACCGGCGCCAATGATGCGTGGGTATGGATCGAGGTCGCGGACAGCGGGTGTGGCATCCCGCCCGAGAGCCTGCAGAAGATTTTCGATCCGTTCTATACGACCAAGCCGATTGGCCAGGGCACCGGGCTAGGATTGTCGCTTTCGTACGGCATCATCAAACGCCATGGCGGCGAGATCCAGGTAACCAGTGAAGTAGGTGTCGGTACGACGTTCAGGCTGGAACTGCCCATCCACCAGGCCCGGTCGGCCTGAGCTCGCCTCCCGCCTGGGGAGGCGCAAGGGTGGAATGCAAATTGCTGGGACCCAGGGGGGATCGAGCCTCCGGAGGGCGCAAAAATGAACCGGGACGACCGCTTCTACATGGTTTTTGTGGTGACTGCCGTGTTGCTGCTGGATTTCGCCGCGACCTGGGTGTTTCTGCAGGCCATCGCCTGACCTTCCCACCTTTGGGTAGCGACACCCGGAAGCGGGGGCTTTCGTTGTGTCGTTGCCGGCAATTCCACCGGCCGTAGTGCGATGTTGCGCGTTGCCGCCTCGTCGCGCTCGAATTGTCAGTGGTCGGCGAATTGCTGCCCAACTATCAAGCTATTTGTGCCTGGGCTATTTAATGACTTGGTTCGTATGGACCTGCCCAACTTCAGTTGTGTAAATGAAACTTAATTCTATCGCCACCGGGATGCGATGAGCGTCCTTTTTACATCCTGATAGATGCAAATGGATTGCGCTTTTTTCCGCACTCACTCAACTGAGCACAAGCGTATGAATATGCTCGATCGGCAACTTTTTACTCGAGTGGATTGTTCGGGTCAAAAGGCTTATCCCCTGTAAAACATTGCACACGGCCGGTTCCGAAGTGCAACTGAAAGGTTGGGCAACGGTACCGGCATATCCGCGAGAACTATTGATAAAGTGATACTGGCGTTTTATCGGCGGCATGCTATTTCTGAAGAAACGAGTGCGACCACTCGGTCGTAATGTTGACAAAGGGACTGTCAGTCATGTCGATACAGGCCAAGATATCTCCTCTCGCTCAAAGTGTTTCCTCTGCCGCCCCCATTTCGATCCCCAGTAACGGAATACTGACCCTCTCCCAAAGTAGTAATGTTGTTCTGGATCTGGCGCCTGAAAGTGTCGAGGGATATTCAAAAAGCGGTGCCGACCTGATCGTGCAGCTGAAGTCCGGCGAAAACCTGCGCATCGCCAACTTCTATGTCGAGGGGCAACCTGTCAGCCAACTGTATCTGGTAGACCGGGACAAATTGTTGGCTGTCGACCTGCCGCCGGTCGCCGGCGATGGACCGTTGATGGCTGGCTATGTGGCCCAGGAAAGCCTGGCCGGGTTCGAGTCACTGACTGCCACTGACGGTACCATTGCCGGGCTGAGCCCCGGCGCGGCACTGCTGGCCGGTGCTGCGGTCATCGGTGGCGGTGTCGCGATCGCCAACAGCAGCGGTGGTGGTGGCGGAGGCAGTGGCGGTGGAAGTGTCGATGGTAGCGTACCGCCTGACACCACCCCCCCAGCAGCGGCCAGCGGCTTGCAGATCGCCGCAGATGGCAGCAGCATCAGTGGCACGGCAGAGCCTGGCGCCACCGTGGGGGTCGACAGCAACGGCGACGGGCAAACGGATGTCAGCGTGGTGGTCGGCCCCGACGGCAAGTTCCAGATTCCGCTGAACCCGCCACTGACCAACGGCGAGACGGTGACTGTGATCGTGACCGACCCGGCCGGCAACAGCAGCCCGGCGGTGACCGTGCAAGCCCCTGACTTCCCTGACGCGCCGCAGATCAACCCGAGCAACGGATCGAGCCTCAGCGGTATCGCCGCGCCGGGCAGTACGGTGGTCCTCACCGACGGCGACGGCAACCCTATCGGCCAGACCACCGCTGATGGCAACGGCAATTGGTCGTACACCCCGGACACGCGCCTGCCCGATGGCACGGTGGTCGAGGCAGTGGTCAAGGACGCCGCTGGCAACAGCAGCCCACCCGCCAACATAACCATCGACGGCGTGGCGCCGTTGGCCCCGGTGATCAACCCGAGCAATGGCACCGAGCTCAGCGGTACCGCCGAGCCAGGCAGCACCGTCGTCCTTACCGATGGCAACGGCAATCCGATCGGCCAGACCATTACCGATGCCAACGGCGACTGGCGTTATACCCCCAGCTCACCGTTGCCTGACGGCACTGTGGTGAATGCCACTGCCACCGACCCAGCCGGCAACACCAGTGGGCAGGGGAGTACAACCGTGGACAGCGTTGCCCCCGGCGCGCCCACCATCAACCTGAGCGATGGCAGCAGCCTCAGCGGTACTGCCGAGCCAGGCAGCACCGTGGTCCTTACCGACGGTAACGGCAACCCGATCGGCCATACCACAGCCGACGCCAACGGTAACTGGTCGTACCCTACGGATAGCGAACTGCCCGATGGCACGGTGGTCAACGCGGTGGTCAAGGACGCCGCCGGCAATACCAGCCCGCCGGCCAGCACCATCATCGATGGCGTGGCGCCGTCGGCTCCCGCGGTCAATCCGAGCAACGGCACCCTCATCACTGGCACCGCCGAGCCGAACAGCACCGTGACCGTTACCGACGGCAGCGGTAATCCGATAGGCCAATCGACGGCCGATAGCAGCGGCAACTGGTCCCTCACGCCAACGACGCCGCTCGCCGATGGCACGGTGATCAACGTTGTAGCCCAGGACGCAGCCGGTAACGTCAGCGCTCCGACGACCATCCAGGTGGATTCGCAGGCTCCGGCGGCACCCGCTGTGAATCCCAGCAATGGCAGTGCAATCAGCGGTACCGCCGAGGCGGGCAGCACCGTCATCCTCACCGATGGCAGC
>NZ_JBKGGT010000037.1:0-15765 GCF_052041995.1 Pseudomonas sp. SMV7
AGGGCCGCAGAGCGGCCCCCGATTCCAGCCCAAACCCTCAGTCATATCGTTAGACTTTTTCGATCTAGCCGGCCTCCTAAATAGAAGCACCCGCTGTGATAAAGTGGCTCGCTCGAACACGGCCCGCAGGCCGTCCATAAGATCGTTTTTCGTGAGTAGCCATGGTCGACAAACTGACGCACTTGAAACAGCTGGAGGCGGAGAGTATCCACATCATCCGCGAGGTGGCCGCCGAGTTCGACAACCCGGTGATGCTGTACTCGATCGGCAAGGATTCCGCCGTGATGCTGCACCTGGCGCGCAAGGCCTTCTTCCCGGGCAAGCTGCCGTTCCCGGTCATGCATGTCGACACCCAGTGGAAATTCCAGGAGATGTACCGCTTCCGCGACAAGATGGTCGAGGAAATGGGCCTGGAGCTGATCACCCACGTCAACCCGGAAGGTGTGGCGCAGGGTATCAACCCGTTCACCCATGGCAGCTCCAAGCACACCGACATCATGAAGACCCAGGGCCTGAAGCAGGCGCTGGACAAATATGGCTTCGATGCCGCCTTCGGTGGCGCGCGCCGCGACGAAGAGAAGTCGCGGGCCAAGGAGCGCGTGTACTCGTTCCGCGACAGCAAGCACCGCTGGGACCCGAAGAACCAGCGCCCCGAGTTGTGGAACGTGTACAACGGCAAGGTCAACAAGGGCGAGTCGATCCGGGTGTTCCCGCTGTCGAACTGGACCGAGCTGGACATCTGGCAGTATATCTACCTCGAAGGCATACCGATCGTGCCGCTGTACTTCGCCGCCGAGCGTGAGGTCATCGAGAAGAACGGCACCCTGATCATGATCGACGACGAGCGCATCCTCGAGCATCTGACCGATGAAGAGAAGGCGCGCATCGTCAAGAAGAAGGTGCGTTTCCGTACCCTTGGCTGCTACCCGTTGACGGGTGCTGTCGAGTCGCAAGCCGAGACCCTGACGGACATCATCCAGGAAATGCTCCTGACCCGTACGTCCGAACGCCAGGGCCGTGTCATCGACCACGATGGCGCCGGCTCCATGGAAGACAAGAAACGCCAAGGCTACTTCTAATTTCAGGGTTACTCCATGTCGCACCAATCTGATCTGATCAGCGAGGACATCCTCGCCTACCTGGCCCAGCACGAGCGCAAGGAACTGCTGCGTTTCCTGACCTGCGGCAACGTCGACGACGGCAAGAGCACCCTGATCGGGCGCCTGCTGCACGACTCGAAGATGATCTACGAGGACCACCTCGAGGCCATCACCCGTGATTCGAAGAAGGTCGGCACCACCGGCGAAGAGGTCGACCTGGCACTGCTGGTCGACGGCCTGCAGGCCGAGCGCGAGCAGGGCATCACCATCGACGTTGCCTACCGCTACTTCTCCACCGCCAAGCGCAAGTTCATCATCGCCGACACCCCGGGCCACGAGCAGTACACCCGCAACATGGCCACCGGCGCGTCCACCTGCGACCTGGCGATCATCCTGGTCGATGCCCGCTACGGCGTGCAGACCCAGACCCGCCGCCACAGCTACATTGCCTCGCTGCTGGGCATCAAGCACATCGTCGTCGCGGTCAACAAGATGGACCTCAAGGGCTTCGACCAGGGCGTGTTCGAGTCGATCAAGGCCGACTACCTGAAGTTCGCCGAGGCCATCAACCTGGTGCCGAGCAGCCTGCACTTCGTGCCGATGTCGGCGCTCAAGGGCGATAACGTGGTCAACCACAGCGAGCGCTCGCCGTGGTACGCCGGCCCGACGCTGATGGAAATCCTCGAAACCGTCGAGGTCTCGGCCGACCGCAACTTCACCGACCTGCGCTTCCCGGTGCAGTACGTCAACCGCCCGAACCTGAACTTCCGTGGCTTTGCCGGCACCATCGCCAGCGGCGTGGTGCACAAGGGCGACGAAATCGTCGTGCTGCCGTCGGGCAAGAGCAGCCGGGTCAAGTCCATCGTCACCTACGAAGGTGAGCTGGAAAACGCCGGCCCCGGCCAGGCCGTGACCCTGACCATGGAAGACGAGATCGACATCTCCCGTGGCGACCTGCTGGTGCATGCCGACAACGTCCCGCCGGTCACCGACCAGTTCGATGCCATGCTGGTGTGGATGGCCGAGGAGCCGATGCTGCCGGGCAAGAAGTACGACATCAAGCGCGCCACCAGCTACGTGCCGGGCTCGATTGCCAGCATCACCCACAAGGTCGACGTGAACACCCTGGAGCAGGGCGCTGCCAGCGCGCTGCAACTGAACGAGATCGGTCGGGTCAAGGTATCCCTGGACGCCCCGATCGCCCTGGACGGCTACGACAGCAACCGCACCACCGGTGCGTTCATCGTCATCGACCGCCTGACCAACGGCACTGTCGGCGCCGGCATGATCATCGCCCCGCCAGTGCTGCCACACGGCAGCACCGGCCACCACGGCAAGCAGGCCCACGTTTCCACCGAAGAGCGCGCCCTGCGCTTCGGTCAGCAACCCGCGACCGTGCTGTTCAGCGGCTTGTCCGGCGCTGGCAAGAGCACCCTGGCCTATGCCGTGGAGCGCAAGCTGTTCGACATGGGCCGCGCGGTGTACGTACTCGACGGCCAGAACCTGCGCCATGACCTGAACAAGGGCCTGCCGCAGGACCGCGCGGGGCGCACCGAAAACTGGCGTCGCGCCGCCCATGTGGCGCGCCAGTTCAACGAAGCCGGCCTGCTGACCCTGGCTGCGTTCGTGGCCCCGGATGCCGAAGGCCGTGAACAGGCCAAGGCGCTGATCGGCAAGGAGCGCCTGGTGACCGTTTATGTCCAGGCCTCGCCGCTGGCCTGCCGTGAGCGTGACCCGCAGGGCCTGTACGCAGCCGCTGGCGACAACATCCCGGGCGAAAGCTTCCCGTACGATGTGCCGCTGGATGCCGACCTGGTGATCGACACCCAGACCACCAGTGTCGACGAGGGCGTGAAACAGGTGCTGGACGTACTGCGTCAGCGTGGCGCGATCTAAGCGCCAGGCCGCAAGAAAACCCCGCCTCGGCGGGGTTTTTTATTTCATGAAGTCGCGCAAGGCGTTCAGATGTGTTTTTCCGATACTGGAATCACGCGTCGTTCCTTGACCGCCTTGTAGGAAAAACTTGAGTAGATCTCTTTCACCCCGGGCAAGCGCTGCAGGACTTCGCGGGTGAACTCACCGAACGACTCCAGGTCCCGCGCGAGGATTTCCAGCAGGAAGTCGTAGCGCCCGGAAATGTTATGGCAGGCGACGATCTCGGGAATCTCCATCAACCGTCGCTCGAATGCCAGCGCCATTTCCTTGGTGTGCGAATCCATCATGATGCTGACGAACGCGGTCACGCCGAAGCCCAGCGACTTGGGGGACAGGATGGCCTGGTAACCGGTGATATAGCCATTGTCCTCCAGCAACTTCACCCTTCGCCAACAGGGCGAGGTGGTCAGCGCCACCTGGTCGGCCAGTTCGGCAACGGTCAGGCGGGCGTTGTCCTGCAGGGCAGCGAGCAGGGCGCGGTCGGTACGGTCGAGGCTCAAAGGCATTTCTTGCCCTCCTGATCCGGTAATTGTTGTTTTTGTTCCAGCAGGCACGCGGATGCTTGGGCTATTTTGGAAAAAATCGGGCAGCTCGGTGGCATAAGCTTATAGCAAACCACAAGAGGCTGTTGCCATGCGCGACTCCCATAACAACACCGGTTTTTCCACACGAGCCATTCATCATGGCTACGACCCGCTTTCCCACGGCGGCGCCCTGGTGCCGCCGGTGTACCAGACCGCTACCTATGCCTTCCCCACTGTCGAATATGGCGCAGCGTGCTTCGCGGGTGAGGAGGCGGGGCATTTCTACAGCCGCATCTCCAACCCCACCCTGGCCTTGCTGGAGCAGCGCATGGCCTCGCTGGAGGGCGGTGAGGCAGGCTTGGCGCTGGCGTCGGGGATGGGCGCGATTACCTCGACCATCTGGACCTTGCTGCGGCCCGGCGATGAGATGATCGTCGGGCGCACGTTGTATGGCTGCACCTTTGCCTTCTTGCACCACGGCATTGGCGAGTTCGGGGTGAAGATTCGCCATGTCGACCTTAACGATGCCGAGGCGCTTAAAGCGGCAATCAACAGCAAAACGCGAATCATCTATTTCGAAACCCCGGCCAACCCCAATATGCAACTGGTGGACATTGCGGCGGTTGTCGAGGCAGTGCGCGGGCATGATGTGCAGGTGGTGGTCGACAACACCTATTGCACGCCATACCTGCAGCGACCGCTGGAGCTTGGGGCAGATCTGGTGGTGCACTCTGCGACCAAGTACCTCAGTGGTCATGGTGATATCACCGCCGGCTTGGTGGTAGGGCGCAGGGCGTTGGTGGACCGCATTCGTCTGGAAGGGCTGAAAGACATGACTGGGGCGGTACTTTCGCCACATGATGCGGCGCTGCTGATGCGCGGGATAAAGACGCTGGCCCTGCGCATGGATCGTCATTGTGCCAATGCCCAGCGAGTGGCGCAGTTTCTTGCTCGGCAGCCGCAGGTGGAGCTGATCAACTACCCGGGATTGCCGTCGTTCCCGCAGTACGCACTGGCGCAGCGGCAGATGCGTTTGCCGGGCGGCATGATTGCTTTTGAGCTGAAAGGCGGTATTGAGGCCGGGCGCAGGTTCATGAACGCGCTGCAGCTGTTTGCCCGGGCGGTGAGCCTGGGCGATGCCGAGTCGCTGGCGCAGCACCCGGCGAGCATGACCCACTCCAGCTATACGCCGCAGGAGCGGGTGCATCACGGGATTTCGGAGGGGCTGGTGCGCCTGTCGGTGGGGCTGGAGGATGTAGAGGACTTGTTGGCAGATATCGAGCATGCGCTCAAGGCCAGCCACCAGGCTGGCTGAGCTGGCCTTGCGCGGTTGTATTTGTAGGCCTGTACTGCGTCGTTGCTATAGCGTGCGTGGCCTTAGACTTCGTCTGGGTCACTAAGGTAGGCGGCATTTCTTTCGAGGATATTCAGGCGCAACTCAAGGGGGTGCTGACCCTGTTTGCAGATGTAGGTAAACGGCACCCCGTTGAAGGTACGCAGCATAAGCGGATTTTGTCTTCCGGCCGGTGCCAGGCGCACGGTTGCCTGGTCGGCGAGGTCTTCGAAGGCAATGGGTGTATCGTCGCAGTCGAGCAAGTCGAAAAGCGTCGAGTAGGCACCATTGAGCGGCGAGCGGAAGGCACCCACGCAGTCCTCGTCGTGAATGTACAGTGCAAGCCCATAGCGTATTTCTGAACGAACAAACAGCCGGTAGCCGTTTTCTACCCGGCGGAAGTAAAGGGTCAAGGGTGGGAGATCAAGTGTGTCCGATACGTGGCCCAGGTAATGCGACTCGTCTCGTTTGATCGGCTTTTTAACTTGCTCGGTTTTTTTCGTGCTGTCCGATTGGCTGTTCAAATACTGGCGAATAGCAACGTTACGAAACATTCGGCTGGCAAATCCGGCTGTCGCCAGGCCGCCTGCGGTCAGGTTGCCAGGTTCGCTGGGTGAGGTTTTTTCCAGCTCGGTGGGCCCGCCGTGCAACTCGTCGAGGAAGTGCAACGAGCCATCCACGGCCTTGAGGGTGGCAATGAAAGAGCGTTGTCGATAAGTCAGCATAGGTCTACTCCGGGTTGAGGGACTTATGCAGTATCTCGATGGGCCTGAACGGTCGGCAGCAGGAAATGCGGCCTTAGACGGGGTAAGAAGGGCGAAGCCTTGTGTGGGACAGGTTTGTGTGGGGGAAAAACGAGGAGGAGGGAGTGGCCCACTCCTCCCTGGCAATCGATCAACGCTTGAGCCCGTAGCTCTCGTCGAGCATGCCCGGCGAGTTCGGCGCTTTTGGCGCGTAGTCGCGGGGTACTTCGGCAGTGTCTTTTGGCGGCGTCAGGCGGTCACGCGGGCCTTGGCTGCCTTCGGAGTGCAGCGCGGCCAGCAAGCGCTGGCGGGTCAGTTCGTCCAGCGCCAGGGTGTTGGCGCCGTCGGCCAGGTGGTCCTGGACATCCTGGTAGCTCTGGGTCAGCTTCTTGACCAGTACCGCAGTGCTGTTGAAGTGGGTCACCACTTCGTTCTGGTAGCTGTCAAAGCGTTTCTGCATCTCATCCAGCTGGCGCTGGGTGCTGCTCGGCGCGGCATTGGGCAGCAGGCGGGCCACGACGAAACCAACTACCACACCAATGACCAAGGCCAAGGTTGGTAACAACCAAACAAGGAGCGAGAGTTCCACGAGTCCTTCCTCTATAAACGGCTTTGCTTTACGTTAACGGCTCAGACCTGCGCTGTATACCGCGAGCGATCGCAAATCAGAACAGAATTCCTCACCTAGACGAATCGACCCCTTTCGAGGTCACGGAGTAGTGCCTTGCTTGTCCGCGAAACCCCCTTGTTCATCGATGGCCCCAGCGGCCAGCTGGAAGCCTTGTATCTGGAGGTGGCCGATGCCCGTGGTGCGGTGCTGATCTGCCACCCCAACCCGGTCCAGGGCGGCACCATGCTCAACAAGGTGGTCTCGACCCTGCAACGCACCGCCCGCGATGCTGGCTATGTGACCTTGCGCTTCAACTACCGCGGCGTCGGCCAGAGCGCCGGCAGCCACGACATGGGCGCTGGCGAAGTGGCCGATGCCGAGGCGGCCGCGGCCTGGCTGCGCGAAAAACACCCGGGCCTGCCGTTGGTGCTGATGGGCTTTTCGTTCGGCGGTTTCGTCGCTACCAGCCTGGCCGGCCGCCTGGAAGCCGCCGGGGCCGAGCTGCAGCACCTGTTCATGATTGCCCCGGCAGTGATGCGCCTCACTCCGGAGTTCCCGCTGCCGCAGCAGTGCCCGATCACCGTGGTGCAGCCGGACACCGATGAAGTCGTCGCGCCGCAGCTGGTTTACGATTGGTCTGACAGCCTGTCGCGCCCCCATGAGCTGCTGAAAGTGGCAGAATGCGGACACTTCTTCCATGGCAAGCTGACCGATCTGAAGGATCTGCTGCTGCCGCGCCTTTCGAACTGAGCCAAGCCTGAATAAGCGAACACCCATGACCACGCGCATCCTTACCGGTATCACCACCACCGGCACTCCGCACCTGGGCAACTATGCCGGCGCCATCCGCCCGGCCATCCTTGCCAGCCAGCAACCCGGTGTCGACTCGTTCTACTTCCTGGCTGATTACCACGCGCTGATCAAGTGCGACGACCCGTTGCGCATCCAGCGTTCGCGCCTGGAAATCGCCGCCACCTGGCTGGCTGGTGGCCTCGACCCGGACAAGGTGACGTTCTACCGCCAGTCCGACATCCCGGAAATCCCCGAACTGACCTGGCTGCTGACCTGCGTCAGCGCCAAGGGCCTGCTCAACCGCGCGCACGCCTACAAGGCCTCGGTGGACAAGAACCTGGAAAACGGCGAAGACCCGGACGCCGGCGTGACCATGGGCCTGTACAGCTACCCGGTGCTGATGGCCGCCGACATCCTGATGTTCAACGCCAACAAGGTGCCGGTCGGGCGTGACCAGATCCAGCACGTGGAAATGGCCCGTGACATCGGCCAGCGTTTCAACCACCTGTTCGGCCAGGGCAAGGACTTCTTCGCCCTGCCGGAGGCGGTGATCGAGGAGAGCGTGGCGACCCTGCCGGGCCTGGACGGGCGCAAGATGTCCAAGAGCTACGACAACACCATCCCGCTGTTCACCAGTGCCAAGGAAATGAAGGACGCCATTTCGCGCATTGTCACCGACTCGCGTGCACCCGGCGAAGCGAAAGACCCTGACAATGCGCACCTGTTCACCCTGTTCCAGGCCTTCTCGACGCCGGCGCAATGCGCCGAGTTCCGCGAGGAGCTGCTGCAGGGCCTGGGCTGGGGCGAGGCCAAGCAACGCCTGTTCCAGCTGCTGGACGGCCAGCTGGCGGAAAAGCGCGAGTACTACCACCAGCTGATTGCCCGCCCTGCCGACCTGGAAGACATTCTGCTGGCCGGTGCCGCCAAGGCGCGCAAGATCGCCACGCCGTTCCTCGAACAACTGCGCGAAGCCGTTGGCCTGCGTTCGTTCCGTGCCAATGTGCAGGTCAGCACCGAAGTGAAGAAAAAGGCCGCCAGGAGCGCGCGTTTCGTCAGTTTCCGTGATGAAGACGGCAGCTTCCGCTTCCGCCTGCTGGGTGCCGACGGTGAACAGTTGCTGCTGTCGCGCAGCTTCGCCGACGGCAAGAGCGCCGGCGCCGTGAGCAAGCAGTTGCAGCAGGGTGGTGAGGCGGATGTGCGCGTCGAGGGCCTGGGCTTCGGTCTGTGGCTGAATGGTGAACAGGTCGCCGACGGGCCGCAGTTCGACAACGCCGAGGCGCGTGATGCGGCCATCGAAAGCCTGCGTGTAGCCTTGGCGCCACAACCAGACTGATGTGGGAGCGGGCGCGCCCGCGAAACAGGCGCCGCGGTGCATGGCACCGGCTTTGCCGGTGTTCGCGGGCACGCCCGCTCCCACAGACTGATTGCCATTAAGCGGGCCTGTCGCTACAGTGACGGCCCGTTTTTTGTTGCCCCGCTAACGAAATCATGACGCCCCTAGAACGATATCAAGCAGATCTGAAACGTCCCGACTTCTTTCATGACGCGGCGCAGGAAACTGCGGTGCGTCACCTGCAGCGCCTGTACGACGACCTCGTGCACGCGCAGAACAACAAGCCGGGCGTGTTCGGCAAGCTGTTCGGCAGGAAGGAGCAGACACCAGTCAAGGGCCTGTACTTCTGGGGTGGGGTAGGGCGCGGCAAGACCTACCTGGTCGATACCTTCTTCGAGGCGCTGCCGTTCAAGCAGAAGATGCGTACGCACTTCCACCGCTTCATGAAGCGTGTGCACGAGGAAATGAAAACCCTCAAGGGCGAGAAGAACCCGCTGACCATCATTGCCAAGCGCTTCAGCGAAGAAGCCAGGGTGATCTGCTTCGACGAATTCTTCGTCTCGGACATTACCGACGCGATGATCCTCGGCACCCTGATGGAAGAGCTGTTCAAGAACGGCGTATCGCTGGTGGCGACCTCCAACATCGTGCCGGACGGCCTGTACAAGGACGGCCTGCAGCGCGCGCGCTTCCTGCCGGCCATCGCCATGATCAAGCAGTACACCGACGTGGTGAACGTCGACAGCGGGGTCGACTATCGCCTGCGTCACCTGGAGCAGGCCGAACTGTACCACTACCCGCTCGATGAGGCGGCGCACCAGAGCCTGCGCGCCAGCTTCAAGGCATTGACCCCTGAATGCACCCAGGCGGTCGAGAACGACGTGCTGATGATCGAGAATCGTCCGATCCAGGCCTTGCTGACCTGTGACGACGTGGCTTGGTTCGACTTCCGCGCCCTGTGTGACGGCCCGCGTAGCCAGAACGACTACATCGAGCTGGGCAAGATCTTCCATGCCGTGCTGCTGAGCAACGTGGAGCAGATGGGCGTCACTACCGACGACATCGCCCGCCGCTTCATCAACATGGTGGACGAGTTCTACGACCGCAACGTCAAGCTGATCATCTCGGCCGAGGTTGAGCTGAAGGACCTGTATACCGGCGGGCGCCTGGCCTTCGAATTCCAGCGTACCCTGAGCCGGTTGCTGGAGATGCAGTCGCACGAATTCCTGTCTCGCGCGCACAAGCCGTAAGACGCCAGGGGCTGCAAGGCAGCCCCCTGGCTCTCAAGCCTCCTGCATGAACTGCTGCCGATACTGGTTCGGCGACAACTCCGTGTGCTGGCGAAACAGCCGCGCAAAGAAACTGGCATCGTCGTAACCGACCTCGTAGCTGATGGTCTTGATGCTCTTGCGCGTACTCGACAGCAAGCCTTTCGCCGTCTCGATCCGCAGCCGTTGCAGGTAATGCAGCGGCTTGTCGCCGGTCGCTCCCTGGAAGCGGCGCATGAAGTTGCGGATGCTCATGCCATGGTTGCGGGCCACGTCCTCGAAGCGGAACTTGTCGGCGAAGTGCTCTTCCAGCCAGTGCTGGATCTGCAGGATGACCAGGTCCTGATGCAGCTTCTGACCGCCAAAACCCATGCGCCCCGGGGTGTAGTTGCGCTGCACCTCGTAGAGGATGTCGCGGGACACGGCGCGGGCCACGTTGGCGCCGCAGAAGCGTTCGATCAGGTAGATGTACAGGTCGCAGGCCGAAGTGGTGCCGCCGGCGCAATACAGGTTGTCGGCGTCGGTCAGGTGCTTGTCCTGGTTCAGGCGGATCTTCGGGAAACGTTCGGCAAAGCTGTTGAAGAAGCGCCAGTAGGTGGTGGCCTCCTTGCCGTCGAGCAGGCCTGACTCGGCCAGCCAGAACACGCCGCTGGCCTCGGCGCACAGTACTGCGCCACGGGCATGCTGCTCGCGCAGCCATGGCAACACCTGTGGATAACGCTGCAGCAGGTTGTCGAAATCGTCCCAGAAGGCCGGCAGGATGATCACGTCGGCATCGTCCAGGCCACCATCGACCGGCAATTGCACGTTGCTGAAGCTGTCCACGGGCTGGCCGTCCGGGCTCACCAGGCGAATCTCGAACATGGGCTGCAGGCCCAGGCCAAGCTGCTTGCCGTAGCGCAGGCTGGCGAGGTGGAAGAAGTCCTTGGCCTGCATCAAGGTCGAAGCGAACACCTTGTCAATGGCCAGGATGCTGACGCGCCGCAGCGACGCGGAGGGTTGGGTAAACATCATTGTCATTGTTCTTATAGGGTAGAGTGGTCAATCACCGGCTGGATCGTCTTATTTTTTGGCGATGGTGTCCAGCCCGATGCACCGCGCTGGTTCTTCGCGGGCTTACCCGCGAAGAAGGCGGCACAGGGTTACCCTCAAGGTGCCGGGTTCGGCTGCTCCTGGTGAATCGCCTCGATCGCCGCCAGCAGTTCATCGCTCAGCTTCAGCTCCAGGCTGGCCAGGTTGCTGTCCAGTTGCGCCAGGCTGGTCGCGCCGATGATATTGCTGGTCACGAACGGTTGCCGGGTGACGAATGCCAGCGCCATCTGCGCCGGGTCCAGGCCGTGCTCGCGGGCCAGCTGCACATAACGGCTGCAGGCGGCCACGGTCTGCGGGTTGGAGTAGCGGGCAAAGCGGCTGAACAGGGTCAGGCGTGCGTTGGCTGGCCGCACGCCGTTCTCGTACTTGCCCGACAGCATGCCGAAGGCCAGCGGCGAGTAGGCCAGCAGGCCGCACTGCTCGCGGATGGCCACTTCCGCCAGGCCAACTTCGAAGCTGCGGTTGAGCAGGTTGTACGGGTTCTGGATCGACACCGCCCGCGGCCAGCCACGGCTTTCTGCCAGCTGCAGGAATTTCATGGTGCCCCACGGCGTTTCGTTGGACAGCCCGACGTGGCGGATCTTGCCGGCGCGCACCTGCTCATCGAGCACTTCGAGGGTTTCTTCCAGCGGGGTGAAGTGGTCCTGTGGCAGGTGCTGGTAGCCCAGCTTGCCGAAGAAGTTGGTGCTGCGCTCCGGCCAGTGCAGCTGGTACAGGTCGATGCGGTCGGTCTGCAGGCGCTTGAGGCTCTCGTCCAGCGCCGCGACGATGTGCTGGCGGTTGTGCTTGAGCTGGCCGTCGCGAATGTGGCTGATGCCGTTGCCCGGGCCTGCGACCTTGCTGGCCAGCACCCAGTCATCACGATCACCCCTGGTGCGGAACCAGTTGCCGATGATGCGCTCGGTGGCGGCATAGGTCTCGGGGCGGGGCGGCACCGGGTACATCTCGGCGGTGTCGATGAAGTTGACCCCGGCGGCCTTGGCCCGGGCAATCTGCTCGAAGGCCTCGGCCTGGTCGTTCTGTTCACCCCAGGTCATGGTGCCCAGGCACAGGGCGCTGACGTTGAGGTCGGTACGGCCGAGCTGGCGGTATTCCATCGGGTAGACACTCCTTGGCAATGAAAGCTCATCAAAGCAGGTTGAAAAATTTCGCGCAATCTGGATAATTCGGCACCTCTCCGTGTGGCGGAAGTGATGCACCACCACGCAGGAAGAACCCCGTCGAACGTTGGCGTGCCTGACCCGAGCCCCCAAAAGCGTCAGTGTTCGGCTGCGCGCTTGCCCTTGGCAAGCTGTGCACTATCCAGTAAGATTCGCCGTCTATTTTTCGCTGGGCGGCCTCTGAGGCTTTAGAGAATGAAAACTTTTACTGCTAAACCGGAAACAGTAAAGCGCGAGTGGTTCGTAGTCGACGCCGCTGGCCAGACCCTGGGTCGTCTGGCTACCGAAATCGCTAGCCGTCTGCGTGGCAAACACAAGCCAGAATACACCCCTCACGTTGACACCGGCGACTACATCGTCGTTATCAACGCCGAGCAGGTTCGTGTGACTGGTGCCAAGTCTTCCGACAAGATGTACTACTCCCACTCCGGTTTCCCGGGCGGTATCAAGGAAATCAACTTCGAGAAGTTGATCGCCAAGGCCCCTGAGCGTGTTATCGAAACTGCGGTCAAAGGCATGCTGCCGAAGAACCCGCTGGGTCGCGACATGTACCGCAAGCTGAAAGTGTACGCGGGTGCTGCTCACCCACACACTGCTCAGCAGCCTCAAGAACTGAAGATCTAACGGGATAGTTCATTATGTCGGCGACTCAAAACTACGGCACTGGCCGTCGCAAGACCGCAACCGCTCGCGTATTCCTGCGTCCGGGTACTGGTAACATTTCCATCAACAACCGTTCTCTGGACGTGTTCTTCGGTCGTGAAACCGCTCGCATGGTTGTTCGTCAGCCGCTCGAGCTGACCGAAACCGTCGAGAAGTTCGACATCTACGTCACCGTTTCCGGTGGTGGTGTCAGCGGTCAGGCCGGTGCGATCCGTCACGGTATCACCCGCGCCCTGATGGAATACGACGAAACCCTGCGTGGCGCTCTGCGTCGTGCTGGCTACGTCACCCGCGACGCTCGTGAAGTCGAGCGTAAGAAAGTGGGTCTGCGTAAAGCGCGTAAGCGTCCTCAGTACTCCAAGCGTTAATACCGCTTCGGCAGTCGAAAAAAGCCCGGTTCCTTGGAACCGGGCTTTTTTTATGTCTTGAACTAACCTGTCAGCATGTCAGTGACCACTTGTCGCATAGACGCAGATCAAGCAAAGCGCGGGTAGGCGCCCTTGGTCGGGGTAATCACCTTGTCAGTGTGTGGATTTGTTTCTTACCATGGCGGCCAATTTTTAGTGCCACTGACACAACCTAAGTACAGGTCTGGTTCAACAGGCCAAGCAAGCTGATGGGAGAGGACTGAATGAGCAATGACGGCGTCAACGCAGGCCGGCGCCGCTTCCTCGTAGCCGCGACATCCGTAGTCGGGGCGGCGGGGGCAGTGGGGGCTGCGGTACCGTTCGTGGGGTCATGGTTTCCCAGTGCCAAGGCGAAAGCCGCAGGTGCACCGGTGAAGGTCAATATTGCCAAGGTCGAGGCCGGGCAGCAGATGGTGGCCGAGTGGCGGGGACAGCCGGTGTTCATCGTGCGGCGAACGGAGGAAATCCTCGGCAACCTGAAAAAAGTTGCCGGTGATCTCGCTGACCCTGAGTCCAAGGCTTCGGTGCAGCCGACCTACGTCGATCCGCAGGTCCGTTCGATCAAGCCGGAAATCCTCATCCTCGTCGGCTTGTGCACCCACCTCGGCTGCTCACCCACCTTCCGCCCGGAAGTCGCGCCTGCTGACCTCGGCCCGAAATGGGTCGGTGGCTATTTCTGCCCATGCCACGGCTCCCACTACGACCTGGCTGGTCGTGTCTACAAGTCGCAGCCGGCACCTCTCAACCTGCCCGTGCCACCGCACTCTTACGAGTC
Source organism: Pseudomonas sp. SMV7 (assembly GCF_052041995.1). NCBI lineage: Bacteria > Pseudomonadati > Pseudomonadota > Gammaproteobacteria > Pseudomonadales > Pseudomonadaceae > Pseudomonas > Pseudomonas sp. SMV7. Next base: position 13,736 of record NZ_JBKGGT010000037.1, read on the forward strand.
GGACGAGATCGTCGTCATCGGCGTTGACCAGGAGAACGCATGATGAGCAAGTTCATGGACTGGATTGATGCTCGCTTCCCTGCCACCAAGATGTGGGAAGACCACCTGAGCAAGTATTACGCACCCAAGAACTTCAATTTCCTGTACTTCTTTGGCTCCCTCGCGTTGCTGGTGCTGGTCAACCAGATCGTCACCGGTGTGTGGCTGACCATGAGCTTCACCCCCTCGGCGGAAGAGGCGTTCGCTTCGGTCGAGTACATCATGCGTGACGTGGAATACGGCTGGATCCTGCGCTACCTGCACTCCACCGGTGCCTCGGCGTTCTTCATCGTGGTTTACCTGCACATGTTCCGCGGCCTGCTCTACGGCTCCTACCAGAAGCCGCGCGAGCTGGTATGGCTGTTCGGCATGCTGATCTACCTGGCGTTGATGGCTGAAGCCTTCATGGGCTACCTGCTGCCGTGGGGCCAGATGTCCTACTGGGGCGCCCAGGTGATCATCTCGCTGTTCGGTGCCATCCCGGTGATCGGTGGCGACCTCACCCAGTGGATCCGCGGTGACTACCTGATCTCCGGCATTACCCTGAACCGCTTCTTCGCCCTGCACGTCGTCGCCCTGCCGATCGTGATCCTCGGCCTGGTGGTGTTGCACATTCTTGCCCTGCACGAAGTGGGCTCGAACAACCCGGATGGCGTCGACATCAAGAAGAAGAAAGATGAAAACGGCATCCCGCTGGACGGCATTCCGTTCCACCCCTACTACACCGTCAAGGACATTGTCGGGGTGGTGGTGTTCCTCTTCGTGTTCTGTGCCGTGGTGTTCTTCTTCCCGGAAATGGGTGGCTATTTCCTGGAAAAACCGAACTTCGAGCAGGCCAACGCCTTCAAGACCCCTGAGCACATTGCGCCTGTGTGGTACTTCACGCCGTTCTACGCGATCTTGCGTGCAGTGCCTGACAAGCTGATGGGCGTGATCGCCATGGGGGCAGCGATTGCCGTGCTGTTCGTGCTGCCCTGGCTCGACCGCAGCCCGGTGCGCTCCATGCGCTACAAGGGCTGGATCAGCAAGCTCTTCCTGCTGGTGTTCTGCATCGCCTTCGTCATCCTCGGCGTGCTCGGTGTACTGGCGCCGACGCCTGGGCGTACCTTGCTGTCGCAGGTGTGCACAGTGTTGTACTTCGCCTACTTCCTGCTGATGCCGTTCTATACAAGGCTCGAGAAGACCAAACCGGTTCCGGAAAGGGTGACTGGCTGATGAAAAAGTTGATTGCAGTATTTTTGCTGGCAGTGATGCCTGCCTTTTCCTTCGCGGCCGAAACCGGTGTGGAGCTGGACAAGGTCGACATCGACCTGAGCGACAAGGCCGCCATGCAGGACGGTGCGCGGACCTTCGCCAACTATTGCATGGGTTGCCACAGTGCCAAGTTCCAGCGTTACGAGCGGGTCGCCGATGACCTGGGCATCCCTCACGAACTGATGCTCGAGAAGCTGGTGTTCACCGGTGCCAAGATTGGTGACCACATGCAGATCGGCATGAAGCCCAGTGATGCCAAGACCTGGTTCGGTGCCGCACCGCCTGACCTGACCCTGGTGGCCCGGGTGCGCGGCACCGACTGGTTGTACACCTACCTGCGCAGCTTCTATGAAGACCCGTCGCGGCCGTACGGGGTGAACAACAAGGTGTTCCCGAACGTGGGCATGCCTAACGTGCTGGTCGGCCTGCAAGGAAACCAGGTGATCGGTTGCAAGCAGGTGCAGACCGTGACCGATGGCAAGAAGCAGTTCGACCCGTTGACCGGCAGCCCGATCACCCATGAAGCTTGCGACCAGCTGACCATTACGCCGAATTCCGGTACCCTGACGGCCGAGCAGTTCGACGAGAAGGTCAAGAACCTGGTGACCTTCCTGGCCTATTCGGCCAACCCGGTCAAACTGGAAAGCCAGCGCATCGGTACCTACGTGTTGCTGTACCTGGCTTTCTTCTTCGTATTTGCCTATTTGCTCAAGCGTGAATACTGGAAGGACGTGCAC
>NZ_JBKGGT010000038.1:0-13665 GCF_052041995.1 Pseudomonas sp. SMV7
GATTCAAACCCAAAGCCCCTGTCTGCGCTGCAGACAGGGGCTTTGTCTTTTCCAGGCATAACGCTCAAGCCTGGGCGATACTGGTACAGGAGCGTGCGGCTACCGCGAGGTCAGAACTGATAGCTGACGGTGGCACTCACATTGCGTTCTTCACCCATGTAGCAGTAGTCCAGACTGGCACACGAGGTGATGTAGCTCTCGTTGGTCAGGTTGTTGGCGTTGAGGCGAACATCTACACCTTGAAGGCCTAGCTTGCCCAGGTCATAGCCGATCGAGGCGTCGAACAGGGTGTAGGCGGGCACTTTCATGCTGTTTTCCGCATCGGCCCAGCTGTACCCCACATATCGCACCCCACCGCCCAGTCGCAGGCCATCCAGAGGCCCCTGCCGGAAGTTGTAGTCAGCCCAAAGGGAGAGCATCTGTTTCGGCGCCTGGGTTGGCGAATTACCCTTGTTGTCCAGGTTGCCGGATACAAGGCTGGGCATGGACTTGGTGTACTCGATGTCGGTGAAGGTATAGCCGCCCAGCAACTTCAAGCTGTCGGTCAGCTGCATATGGGCCTCCAACTCCAGCCCTTGCGAGCGTACTTGGCCTACAGGGCGATAGAAATCTTCGTCAGGTTGCTTGGACGCCAGGTTCTCCTGCTCGATGCGGAACAACGATGCGGTAAACAGGTTGTCGCTGCCGGGTGGCTGATACTTGAGACCCGCCTCCCATTGGGTGCCCTCGGTCGGTGCCAATGGGCGACCGTCCTGATCGGAAACGGTATTGGGATTGAACGACTCCGAGTAGCTGACATAAGGCGCAATGCCGTTTTCGAACAGGTAGAGCACTCCGGCGCGGGTACTGAACCTGGAGCGTTGGTCACTGACCTTGCTGTTGCTATCGCGGTTTTCCTCGGACACCTTCACCCAATCCTGGCGCAACCCCAAGGACAAGCGCCACTGGTCCAGTTCCACCAGGTGCTGCAAGTACACGCCAGTTTGTTGCAAACGCCGCTGGTAGCGATTTTCGCCCAGCACCTGCAGGTTGCCATTGCCGTACTGCGGGCTTCCCGCATCCAGCGGGTCGACTGTGCCATAACGCCAGGCCACATCGGCCTTGCGTCGTTGATAGTCGGCGCCCAGCAGCAAAGTATGTTTGGCGGCCCCTGTAACGAATTCCGCCTGCAGCATATTGTCGATGATGTACGAATGCAGGCGCTCGTCGCCGCCGGTGTAGGCGCGGTTGAGGATATTACTGTCGGCATCCGCCCAACCGGCGGAGTACACCTGGTCCATCGACACGTCCGAATCCTGATAGCGGAAATTCTGCCGCGCCGTGAACACGTCGTTGAAGCGATGCTCGAACTGGTAGCTGAACGACTGCTGGGTGCGCTCATAGTTGTCGATACCCGGCTCGCCCTCGAAGAAATGGTCCGACAGGCGTAAGCCGTTGCGCTTGTGCAGCATGCCGTCTGCTGGGTTGCCGCCGTGGTACCCGCCGTTGGGGTCGTGTTGCAGATAGGCCTGCAAGGTAAGCGAGGTATCCTCGCTGAAATCCATGCTGATTGCCGGCGCGATGGCGTAGCGTTCTTCCTTGTTGTGGTCGAACTGCGTGTCGGAAGCATCCGCAAGGCCAGTCAGGCGATAAGCAATGCGCTTGTCGTCATCCACAGGACCGCTGAAGTCGAAGCCCATGCCGCGCTGGCCTTGGGTACCGACCGTTGCCTGAACCTGACGATAGCGGGTAAACAACGGCTTTTTGGTGGTGAGAGCGACCAGGCCTCCTGGTGAACTCCGGCCATACAACACCGAAGAAGGCCCCTTCAGGATGTCTATTCGTTCCAGGAAGTATGGGTCCACCTGCATGGTGCTGTAGGTACCGTTGTCCCCCATCGACTTGAGCCCATCGACATAGATATTGTCCACCGAGCCGTCATTGAAGCCACGCATGGCCACATAGTCGTAGCGGTGAGTCGCACCGTAGGGGTTGGTCAGTACCCCGGGCGTATAGCGCATGGCCTGGGCAACCGTCTGTGAGCCTTGGTCTTCTATCTGCTGACGGGTAACCACCGAGACTGACTGAGATGTCTCTACCAACGGCATACTCGTCTTGGTGGCTACCTGGCTGTGAGTGGCGTTGTAGCCATCCATGCTGCCTAGTGCATTACCCAAGGTGAAACCGCGGACATCAGTGTCTGGCAACGACAGTGCGGCGCCTTGCGGCTGTGCTTGCAGTACATAGCTGCGCCCACCCTGGCTGACTGCCTCCAGGCCGCTGCCATTGAGCAACTGGCGCAGTGCCTTGTCGGTAGGGTACTGGCCTTGCAGGCCGTTGGATTGCAAACCCTGGGTGAGCTGCGGCGTAGCTGAGAGCGTGATGCCGGCCTGTCGGGCGAACTGATTGAGTACATCATCCAGCTGGCCAGCCGGGATTGCATAGTGTGGGTTCAGTTCGACAGTTTCAGCTGCCACAGATACCTGCATGACTGTTGTCAGGCCTAACGCGGTGCCGAACAGGGCAGCCCGGACGGCTTTACGCAACAGAGTTGAGTCTAAGACAGGTCGAAAACCATTCGCATTGACTGAATGCGCGTTCATGTAGGCTGTAGGCATGATGGGTCCATCAAGAGTGAGGGCAGGAGGATCGCTTATTGTCCTAGCCGGACCGGCAGCCAAAACCCGTCAAAAAAGCTGTCGGGACGCGTCGCGGCCATGGAAGGCAACAGCCGCTACCAAGTCAGGCCAACCCCTCCACACGCACCCACCAGCGTGTGACATGGCGAAGCTGCACAGGCAGTGTCCGTGGCAGTACCAGCAACAGTTGCTCCGGATCCTCCAGGCGGAATACACCTGACAGGCGCAAGTCGGCGATGTCATCGCTGCAGCCCAGGTAACCGTGGCGATAACGGCTGACCTGCGTGAGGAAGTCGGACAGGCGAATGTCGCGGGTGACGATCAGCCCTTCCGTCCAGGCCATCGCATCCATGTCCACCTGGTCGAGCCGGTAGGCGCCTTGCGCATCCAGGCGCCAGTTCTGGCCACTTTCGATCCACTCCGTAGGGGCTTGGCCAGGCCGATGTATCGCGACCCTGCCATGGCTGACACTCACCCGCGTGCAATCGCTGTCCTGGCGTGCCACGAAGCGTCCGCCGAACCCTTCCAGCAACCCGTCGCGAGTTTGTAGCAGAAGCTGCCGCTGCGGGTTGCAGGTAACCATCAACTCCCCTTGCTTCAGGCGGAGCAGGTGCTGCCGCTCAGTGGAAGCCAGGTCTACCGCACTGCGGGTATTCAGTTGCAGCAGCGTTCCATCGGGAAGCCGGAAGGTGCGCCGTTCGCCGGTGCCGGTGGCATAGTCCGACGTCCAGCTGCTGGTTGCGTCAAGGTCGTTGGCCAGCCATGCCGCTGAACCCAGCATGGCAACGCCGCCAAGCAGCTTCAAGGCCTGCCGGCGATGCAGGCGGCGCTGGCTGCTCTCCAGGGTCTGCAAGGCCAACCCGGCTCCGGGGATGGTGCGCAAGTCCAGTTCCTGTTGCAGGTGAAACACCCGTTGCCAAGCCTGTTCGTTTTCGGGGCGGGCGCTGCGCCATTGCGCACACTGTTGCTGCAGTGCAGGGTCATGCCCGTTCTCGCGCAGTTTCAGCATCCACTGGATGGCCTGCTTGACCGACGTTGCATCAGGTTGCGCGGCACTCATTGGTCGCACTCGTCCGCGTAGCGCAACAGGTAGCAATGGTAGAGCGCCTCGGCGATGTAGCGCTCCACGGTACGCACCGAGATTCCCATCTGGTCGGCAATGGCCTGGTGCTTGAGCCCCTCGCATTGGGCCAGCAGAAATGCACGGCGTACCTTGGGCTTGAGGCCGTCAAGCATGCGCGCGATGCGCTCCAGCAACTCCAGCAGCAGCTCCCGGGTTTCGGCCGAAGGGGCTTGTGCTTCCGGCATATGGGCAAGCGCCTCGAGATAGGCTCTGTGCAGTTCCTCGCGTCGCCAGTGATCGATCACCAGTCCACGCGCGACTGTCCGCAGGAAGGCCCGTGGCGTGTTCAGTTGCAGGTGTTCACGCCGCTGTAGCAGGCGCATGAACGTGTCCTGTGCCAGGTCCGCAGCATCGGCGGCATTGCCCAGCGTGCTGCGCAGCCAGGCATGCAACCAGCTGTGGTGGTCACTGTAGAGCGTTTGCAAGGAATCGTTGCTGGGCATGGGCGGGGATACTGCCGTCAAAGGACATGAATGATAATTAGTCTCATTGTTGGCAGTGGCGAATCAATTTGCAACCCATGGCTGCCCGCTGTTTGCGGTAAGCGCCCGGTTAACGCCCCAGCTGGGTGTCCAGGTAATTGCGGATTACCCGCGCAGCGGTATTGAGGTGCCTTTCCAGTACCGCTATCGCTTCCTCTACCAGCTTGTCGCTGGCGGCATCCACCAGTGCGTTGTGATCGTCCTGGGTAAGCTTGCCCAAGCCCATGGTAGAAAGATGGAACCGCAGGAAGCGTTCTTCTTCGTTCAATTCGTCTTCGATCAGGCGCAGCAATTTCTTGTTAGGTGCCTTGTTGTACAACGACATGTGGAACAGGCGGTTGAGACGGCCGATTTCGGCATGCCGGGTTTCGTTCTCCAGCTGCTGGATATACCCGCGGGCGCTGGCAATGTCGCTGGCGTCGAGCAACGGGATGGACTGACGCAGCGCCTCGGTCTCAAGCAGGACGCGCAGGGCATAGGTATCCACCGCGTCCTCCCCAATCAACGGCGCAACCACTGCGCCCTTGTGCATCTCGACTCTCAACAGTGACTGAGCTTCGAGCTGGCGCAGGGCCTCGCGCACCGGCATGCGACTGACGCCGAACAAGGTCGCGAGCTCTTGTTGTCGCACGGCAGTACCTGCAGGCAAACGGCCATCAAGAATGGCACTGCGCAGGCGTTCTTCGATCACGCCACGGGCCTGGTGCGGCAACAGCTGCTCGCTGGCCAGCACATTGCTCAATTTGATTTTCTGGGCCACGCGACGTCTGCCTCAACGATGACTAAACTTGGATCCAATGACACTAGTAAAGCTCTCGGGAGTGTCAAACCCGCACCCTCAGTGGAACGGGCGCCCCAAAAGCGCGGCTATGGTGGATGAAGTCGCCGGCCAAAGGAAGCGCTCTACAGAAGGTTATAACTAGAAAGTGTAGGTCGTCTGACAAGCGGATGCATGATTGCAGGGTGCCATTGTCTTTTGCCGCTGCAAGCCGCACCATCGCTGCTTTCCACAGGCCTGAACAGGGCTTCGCAGTGGCGATATCCTGGATGCTCAAAACCGTTGTGCAACGTATCGGCCTTGCTGTGCTGCTGGGCAGTCTGCTGCTGGGCGCTCTGCACGCGGATTGGGACTTTTCCCAGATCAGCCGCAAGTCGCAGGCCCTGTATGGCCCGCTGGGGAGCGGGCAGGGCCGTATCGATGCCTGGCAGAACCTGATGGCTACCCAGAAGCAGGGTACGGAGCTCGAGCGGCTGCAGGTAGTCAACCGCTTCTTCAACCAGCAGCTGCGCTATGTCGAAGACATCGACCTGTGGCACGAGGTCGATTACTGGGCTACACCGGTCCAGGCGCTGATCAAGGGCGCAGGGGACTGCGAGGACTACGCCATCGCCAAGTATTTCAGCCTCAGGCGCATGGGTATCCCCAGCGAGAAACTGCGTATCACCTACGTCAAGGCGTTGCGGCAGAACCGGGCGCATATGGTCCTGACCTATTATTCAAGCCCACAGGCACAGCCATTGGTGCTCGACAGCCTGATGGACGCCATCAAGCCGGCCAGCCAGCGTACCGACCTGCTGCCGGTTTACGCTTTCAATGGCGAGGGGCTGTGGCTGACGGGTGCCGCAGGTAACAAGAAGGTCGGCGATACCAAGCGGCTGTCACGCTGGCAGGATCTGTTGAAGAAAATGCAGGCCGAAGGGTTCCCGGCCGAGCCGGTTTACTGAAGGAGCACAGATGTCACTGTTCAAACAATTGCTGTTGGCCATTTGCCTGTTCCTGGTGGTCGCCTTCAGTGGCAGTTTCATGGTCAGCCTGGAAAGTTCGCGCAGCCAGTACGTCAACCAGTTGCGCTCGCACGCCCAGGATGCGGCGACGGCGCTGGCGCTGTCGCTGACGCCGAATATCGACGACCCGGCGATGGTCGAACTGATGGTCAGTTCGATCTTCGACAGCGGTTACTACGCGAGCATCAAGGTCATCGACCTGGGCTCCAATGCGGTACTGGTGGAACGCCATGCCGAACCGGACCCTGGCGGTGTGCCACGCTGGTTCATACGCCTGATCGGCCTGGAAGCCGCCGGTGGCGATGCCATCGTCAGCCGCGGTTGGCAGCAGGCCGCGCGTGTTGAAGTGATCAGCCACCCGATGTTCGCCGTTGCCAAGCTCTGGCAAAGTGCCTTGGGCAGCCTGGGCTGGTTGCTGCTGTGTGGCGCGGCCAGTGCGGTGCTCGGCGCCTTGCTGCTGCGCCGTCAGTTGCGCCCGCTGGATTATATGGTCGAGCAGTCCCACGCTATTGCCCGCCGCGAATTCCTCAGCCTGCCAGAGTTGCCGCGTACGCCCGAGCTGCGCCGAGTGGTGCAGGCAATGAACCAGATGGTCGAAAAGCTCAAGGCCCTGTTTACCGAACAGGCCGAGCGCAGTGAGCGGCTGCGTGCCGAGTCCTATCAGGACAGCCTGACCGGGTTGTCCAACCGGCGTTATTTCGAGATGCAGCTGAACACCCGTGTGAGCAACCTGGAAGAAGCGCGCGCTGGCTACCTGCTGTTGCTGCGGGTACAGGGGCTGGCAGGGTTGAACGCCCGCCTTGGTGGTCAGCGTACCGACCAGTTGCTGCAGGCCGTGGGCGAGCAGTTGCGCCGCACCTGTGCCAGTTACCCGGAAACCAACGACCTGATTTCCCGCAGCCGGGGTGGCGAGTTTGCCGTACTCGCCCCAGGCATGGTGCATGAAGAGGCGGTGCATCTTGCCCAGGCCCTGGAAGCGACTTTGCACAGCCTGCATGAGACGGGCGCCAGTGACATCGACCCGGTTGCCTGCATCGGCCTGGCACCCTACAGCCCAGGTGACTCACCGCAGGCACTGCTCAAGCTTGCCGACGAGGCCTTGGCCCGCGCCGAGAACCAGCCGACGCCAGGTTGGGTCTGCCTCGAACAGGGTGTGGCAGCCGTCGCGGCCGACAGCCAGCATGCCTGGCACGAGCGGCTCGACCAGGCGTTCATCGGCGGGCGTTTCGAGCTGTTCTTCCAGCCGGTGGTGGATTGCGGCACTGGGCAACGGGTGCTGCACCACAAGGTGATTTCACGCTTGCAGGACGGCCAGGGCGAGGCGCTGCCGGCAGGCCGCTTCCTGCCCTGGCTGGAACGCTTCGGCTGGATGCCACGACTGGATGTGCTGGTGCTGGAGAAAGTGCTCGCACACCTGCGCGGGCATGACCAGGTGCTGGCGTTGAACCTGTCTGCAGCGACCCTGGCCGACCCCAAGGCCTTGCAACGTGTCTTCGAATTGCTGAGCCAGCATACAGTGCTGGGGCCGCGGCTGATTTTCGAGATCGGCGAAGAGCAACTGCCCGAGCAGTCAGCTCTGGAACAGCTGACCCGACGCCTGCACGCGCTTGGCTTCGGTCTGGCGCTGCAACGCTTTGGCGGGCGCTTCAGCATGATCGGCAACCTGGCGCACCTGGGCCTGGCGTACCTGAAGATCGACGGCAGTTACATCCGCAATATCGACCATGAGCAGCACAAGCGGCTGTTCATCGAGGCGATCCAGCGCGCGGCACACAGCATTGACCTGCCGCTGATTGCCGAGCGGGTCGAGACGGAAGGGGAGCGGTTGGTGTTGCGCGAGATGGGCGTGGGCGGAATCCAGGGGCAGTTGGTCGGCGAGCCTGCGCCGTGGCGCTGACAGCTTGCAGGTGCCGTCGAGGAACAGCGGTAATGTGTAGGAGCAGCCTTGTGTCGCGAAGGCCGCTCCTACAGGTACCGCGTCAAATCGGAGCCGGCGCAGCCACCCGTGTAGGAGCGGATTTATCCGCGAAGCAGGCGACGCGGTAGATGGCACCGGCTTCGCCGCTGATCGCGGCTGAAGCCGCTGCTACAGCGAACTCGGCCATCAACGCTCGCGCAGCGCCTCTGAACGCGCCTTCATGATCGGCTTGAGCAGGTAGCTCATGATGGTCTTCTTGCCAGTCATGATGTCCACCGTGGCCACCATCCCCGGAATGATCAGCAACGGTTTCTCGTCAGTCCCCAGGTGGCTGCGGTCGGTACGCAGCTTGATCAGGTAGTAGGTGGTCTTCTTGTCTTCATCGGTGATGGTATCGGCGCCGATCTGCTCGAGTTTGGCCTTGAGCCCACCGTAGATGGTGTAGTCATAGGCCGTGAACTTGACCGTCGCCTCCTGGCCCGGGTGCAGGAAGGCGATGTCCTTGGGCAGGATTTTCGCCTCGATGACCAGCGTATCGTCCAGTGGCACCACCTCGAGGATATCGCTGCCAGGCTGGATGACCCCGCCAATGGTGTTGACCAGCAGCTGTTTGACGATGCCGCGCACTGGCGACGTGACCATGGTGCGGTTGACCCGATCGTCCAGGGCCTTGCTGGTCGCAGTGGCCTTGTTCAACTCGGTACGTGCTTCGTTCAGCTGGGTCAGCGCTTCGCTGCGGAATCTGCCGCGGGTCTCTTCAATCTTGCTTTGCACCTCGCGAATCGCCGCTTCCGCCCGCGGGATGGCCAGCGCGGTGGAATCCAGCTGGCCACGGTTCTCCACCTCGGCACGACGCAGGCGCAGCACTTCGACCTGGGAGATCGCACCGGTAGCCACCAACGGCTCGGACATGCTGATTTCCTTGCGCAGCAGCTCCAGGCTGTTGGCGTACTGGGCGCGTTTGGAACTGTATTCACGCAGCTCCTGCTGGCGCTGTACCAGCTGTTGTTGCAGGCCGCCGATCTCATCCTGCAGTTGCTGGCGCCGGCTCTGGTACAGCGACTCTTCACTGGCGGCCTGGCTTGGTGCGGCCTTGCGCAGCGTTTCGTCGATCTTCAGCGGGCGGTCCTCTACTTCGGCACTCAAGCGCTCAACCCGCAGGGCCATGGACAGGCGGTCGGCCTCGGTCTCCCCCACGTTGGAGGCGAAGCGGGTCTCATCGAGGCGCAACAACGGCTGGCCCACTTCGACGATCTGCCCTTCCTTGGCGAAAATCTCGGCGACAATGCCGCCTTCCAGGTTCTGGATCTTCTGTACCTTGGATGATGGAATGGCCTTGCCTTCGCCCCGCGTGACTTCATCGATGGGGGCGACGCTGGCCCATACGATAAGAAATACGAAGAACAGGATCACGCCCCAGATGGTCAGCCGCACGACCCGCGGTGCATCCTCGATCAGGGCCTTGTTGACCTCGGGCAGCGGCTGGCCGCCCAGTGAGTCGGAGCCTTTGAAATAGCGGCGCAGGCCATCCTTGAATTGCCCCATATCCAGCTTATGCAACACTGATCTGCCCCTTCTTCAACGCATCCATGACCGCGGCCTTGGGGCCGTCGGCAACAATCTGCCCGCGATCGATCACGATCAGCCGGTCTACCAGCGACAGCAGCGAGGCACGGTGTGTGACCAGCAGCACGGTCTTGCCTTCCACCACTGCTTGCAGGCGTTGCTTGAGGCGTTCTTCACCGGTGTTGTCCATGGCGCTGGTCGGCTCGTCCAGCAGAAGGATTTGCGGGTTGAGCAGCAGGGCACGGGCAAGGGCGACGTTCTGCCGCTGGCCACCGGACAGGTTCTGTCCACGTTCACCGACTTGCAGTTCGTAGCCGTCCGGGTGCAGCCGGGCGAACTCATGGACACCCGCCAGTTCGGCGGCTTGCAGGATCAACTCGTCCTCGATGTAGCGGGCGCCGCTAACCAGGTTGTCGCGCAAGGTGCCCGCCAGCAACTGGATGTCCTGCGGCACGTAGCCGATGTTGTGGCGCAGTTCGCTGACGTCGATCTGGCGAATGTCCACGCCATCGACCAGCAGCGACCCGCCATCGGCCTCGTAGAGGCCGACGATGAGCTTGGCCAGCGAGCTCTTGCCCGAGCCGCTACGGCCAATGATGCCCACCTTCTCGCCGGGGCGGATGGTCAGGTTGATGTTCTTCAGGGCCTGGTTCTGCTGGTTCGGGTAGGTGAAGTCGACCCCGCGGAACTCGACGCTGCCCTGCAGCACCTTGCGGCTCAGCGGGCGCTCTTCGAAGTTGCGCTCTTGTGGCAGCTCCATCATGTGGTCAGTGGAGACCATGGTCACCTTGGCCTGCTGGTAGCGGGCGAGCAGGCCGTTGAGCTGGCCCAGTGGGCCGAGGGCGCGACCGCTGAGCATGTAGCAGGCAACCAGGCCGCCCATGCTGAGGTTACCGTCGATGATCAGGTAAACGCCGACGCAGATCATCGCCACCCCTGCCAATTGCTGGATCAGCAGGGTGATGTTCATCGCCAGGCTCGACAGTAACTTCACCCGCAGTTCCAGGCGGCTGAGGGTACCCAAGGTCTGCTCCCACAGGTACTGGCGTTCACTTTCGGCATTGTTGACCTTGACCGCATCCAGGCCGGCCAGCGTCTCGATCAGGCTGGACTGGCGCTCCGAGGCCAGGGCCATGGTCCGCTCCATGGTCGCCATCAGTGGCCGCTGCAGGGCATAACCGATACCCAGGGCCAGTGGGAAGGCGATGATCGGGATCCATACCAGGTGCCCGCCAATGACGGCGATGACCACCAGGATGAGGACGGTGAACGGCAGGTCGATCAGGCTGGTAAGGGTCAGCGAGGCGAGAAAGTCGCGCAAGCCCTGGAACTCGTGAATGTTCTGGGCAAAGCTGCCGACCCTGGCCGGGCGGTACTTCATCGACATGCCGACGATACGTTCGAACAGCGTTGCCGAGATGATCAGGTCGGTCTTCTTGCCCGCCAGGTCCAGGCACAAGCCACGCAGGCCCTTCAGGATAAGGTCGAAGATATAGGCGCCGGCGATACCGATGGCCAGTACCCAAAGGGTCGAAGTGGCCTGGTTGGGCACTACCCGGTCATACACGTTCATCACGAACAAGGGGGCGGCCAGGGCAATCAGGTTGATCACCAGGCTGGCGGCGATCGCATCGATGTATAGCCACTTGCTGCGCAGCAAGGTGTCACGGAACCATGATTTCGCTCGTGGGATGAGGTTGCCGTGGTTGACGTCGAACTTGTGCTGCGGCTGGGCGAAGAACACCCGGCCACTGTAATCACTGTGCAAGGCTTCGCGGCTGACATGCACCTCGCCACCGTCGCTCTCGCTGAGCAGCAGACGTGCCGTGTCTTCGTTTTCCCAGCCCAGCAGGACGGCACTGCGGCCCTCCTTGAGCAACAGCATGGCCGGCATGGCTATGCTCGGGATCTGCTCCAGCTTGCGCTGCAACAGGCGCCCCTGCAGCCCGGCTCTGGCGGCAGCACGAGGCAGCAGCTCGGGGCTCAGGCGCTGGGCTGGCAGCGGCAGGCCGGTGGTCAGCATGACCCGGCTGGCAGGCTTTTGATGCAGGACACACAGGCTCAGCAAACTATCCAGCAGGGGATCGTCATGCTGACTGCGTGGATCGTGGCTGAGTTGGACTCGACTGACTTCGGATTCCACGCGGCGCTCTCTTCATCCTTGTGGTGGGTGGGAAGGGTGATCGGCCGTTGAGGTCGGCTGGCTCACCTTGGCGTTTCAAATACTGCTGCCAGGCAGCTTTCTCGAGGGCTGCGGCACCTGACGCCCGGGCAACCGGCCAATGGTCGCCTTGAATCGATATTGAGTAAACAATTCTACGGTCTTCATTCCTGCGCGACGATGCCTCATGGTTGTTTCATTGTTGAAACCGTCAGCGTAAAAGCGAGGGCTGATTTCCAGCATAGCCTGCCAGACAGTTGGCGTCAGGGATGCAATAGGATTAGTCCTCTAACGTTGTCATTAATCAGGCGCTGGCATGTTGACGGTTTTCGACATCTGGTTAGTCAAAATTCATGTACGCGATCCGCTGGCTTTCATCAGGCCTGGTTGTGGCAGTTCGCAACGCGCTCCCTTGTTGAACGGGTAGTATTCGTGCGGTCTCTTTTATCTCTTTGATCTGACGCAAATCGTCGCGTCGGGTTAAGCAGTGCTGCGGGCGCCTGCCGAACGAATTTGCCTGCGACCCCGATCCCGCTTGGCTTGCGGCGCGTATCAGCCTGCCTTTCGGCAAGGTTTATGCTTGTCCTCCCACCGTGGCACGGGTTGGGGAAGTTATCCAGAATATTGGCGCTTCCCTCCAAGACAGTTTTCCGGTGAACGGTTTGTTTGGCGTCATGTCGGTGACTATCCAAGTACATGAAGCAGCGGTCGCGCGCGTTTTCGATGACGTGCGGCAGTTGTTCTCGAGAAACGGTTGGCTAAGGTTCAAATATCAATGTGACATTACATTGCCGATTGTTTAGGATGGCATGTATAAGGTCAATAGTTTGGCAGTTGTACGCCCAAAAATCGTAATAGACGGAATATTGACGCGAAAATGCGTCAAGAGATCATCGACATAGTTCCGCCTGAAGTGGCTTGCGAGTGCCGCTCTGGCAGGGAAGTACCCATCGGGTCACACGGAGAGTCCAATGAGCAGCGTTGTAGCCATCGTCAAAAGTATTGTCGGCCAGGTTATTGCGGTATCCCCAGAGGGCATCCGGCGTGTCTTGATCGAAGGTGACCGTCTGTTGGCGGGTGAGGAAGTTCTCACCGGCCCGGGTGGCGCGGTCACTCTGGAACTTGCCGATGGCCGTCTGCTCGACCTGGGCCGCGACAGCCAGTGGAGCGCTGATGCGCCGGACAGCAGTGCTGATCTGAGCCAGGCGACTGCCCAGGCTGCACCTTCGGTGGAAGAGCTGCAGCAAGCGATCGCTGCTGGTGTCGACCCGACTACCGCGCTCGAAGCGACTGCGGCTGGCCCATCGGCAGCGGGCGGTGGTGGCGCGTTGGGCGGTGGTCACAGCTTCGTCATGCTCGAGGAAACCGCGGGCCGGGTTGCCCCTACCGTCGGCTTCCAGACAGAGGGGCTGGGCTTCGCCGCCGCGTCTGGTGATGAAGACGTTGGCGTGCTGGACACCACCAGCAATACCCTCGTGACTCCGCCGACCACGGAAGCCAACGTCGCTACTGGCCTGGTTCTTGGCGCTACCCCTTCGATCAGCGAAGCGGGTGGCGTTATCGTTTATACCGCCACGGTCGGTCAGGCGCCGACCAGCAACCTGGTTGTCACCCTGTCCAACGGTGCCGTGATCGTCATTCCCGCTGGCCAGACCAGCGGTAGCGTCAGCGTGGTAGTGCCCGCGAACGATACCCCGTACATCGACGGTGGCCAGATTTCGGCGACAGTAACGGGTACCAGCGGTGGTAACGGACTGACGGTGACCGTGCCGCAGACGCCGACGGTTACCCAGATTACCGATACCATCGATACCACCACCGCGACCCTGACGGCGACCCCGTCGGTAACCGAAGGTGGCGTCATCACCTACACCGTGACGCTGAGCAACCCGGCTCAGACGCCGGTGACCGTGACGCTGTCCAACGGCCAGACCATCACCGTTGAAGCCGGCAAGACCCAGGGCAGTGTCAATTTTGAGACCCCGGCAAACGACGTCTACAACAACGGCTCG
>NZ_JBKGGT010000039.1:0-9697 GCF_052041995.1 Pseudomonas sp. SMV7
CACCAGCGCCGGCGCGTCCGGGGTGGCGCACACCTGGGCTTCGATCAACTGGTGAATGCTGCTATCACTCGGGAACAGCGCATCTGTGGCGTTCCACTCCTGGAGCTGTTGGCGCTGCTCATCAGGGCCCTGCATCGGCAGCTCGGCCAGTGCCTGGCCGGCATCTGCCAGCATGGCCCTGATGAGGTTGCCCAGGTGCTGCGCCACCTGCTCGACCGCCTGGCCAGACCAATGGCTGCGATTGTGGCTGTACTGGATCGACAGAGTCGCCCCTGGGCTCACCAACAGCGTCAACGGGTAGTTGGTCTGCTCGCGATTGGCCACCTCGCCAAAGCGCAGGCCATCGGGCGCACCCTGTTGCAGCGCTTCGGCCACCGGGTAGTTCTCGAACACCAGCAAGCTGTCGAACAACGCGTCACCGCCCTGCCCGGCCCAGCGTTGCACGTCGTACAGCGGGGAATGCTCGAACTCACGCGCCGCCAGGTTGCTCGCCTGCACCTGGGCCAGCCACTGCGCGACGGTCTGTTCCGCACGTGGCGTGCCGACCACCGGCAGCGTGTTGATGAACAGGCCAATCTGCTCTTGCACCCCGGGCAGATCCGTCGGCCGTCCAGCCACCGTAGCACCGAAGCAGACGCTGGGCTGGCCGCTGTAGCGGTGCAGCAACAGCAGCCAGACAGCCTGCAGCAAGGTATTGACCGTGACCCGATTAGCCCTGGCGAAGGCCTCGATCTGCCGGGTTTGCTGGCGGTCGAAGCGCTGCAGGTACTCCCCCTGGCCAGATGCTGAACCGCCCAGGCCCAGGCCAGGAATGCTCTGCGCCAGACAGGTCGGTGCCTCCAGGTCTGCCAGTTGGCCCTTCCAGAATGTTTCAGCGGCGCCCGCATCCTGACGCTGCAACCAGGCGATGTAGTCGCGGTAATGGGTTGCCTGCACCGGCATCGGTTGCCCGGCATAACGCTGCAACACCTCCCCCAGCAAGCGCGAGGTACTCCAGCCATCCATCAGGATATGGTGGTTGGTATAGATCAGGTGGTGACGATGCCTGTCGGTACGCACCAGCACCAGGCGCAGCAATGGCGCCTCGGCCAGGTCGAAGCCACGCTGGCGCTCGTCATCGGCCAACTGCTGCAATGCGGCTTCCAACTGCGGGGTGTCGCGCCAGTCCAGTTCGGTGAACGGCGAGCCGACGGTGCGGTGCACGATCTGCACCGCTCGCTCCAGCTCTGCCTGCCAGACGAAGCCGGTTCGCAGTATGTCGTGGGCCGCCAGTACATCCCGCCAGGCTTGCTTGAAACGCTGTGGGTCGAGGTGGTCGACATCGACCCGCATCTGGTTGATGTAGTTACCGCTGCCTTGCTCGTACAGGCTGTGGAACAACATGCCTTGCTGCATTGGCGACAACGGATAGACATCGGCAATTTGCGCGGCAGCCACCGGCAGGCTGTCGAGTTGCGCCTGGGTCAGCCCGGCCAGCGGGAAGTCCGAGGGGGTCACCCCGCGGTTATGCGCCTGGCAGCAGTGCTCGATCAGTGCCTTGAGCTCATCTGCGTAGGCAGCGGCCAGACGCTGGATGGTCGACGGCTGGAAACGTTCGCTGCTGAACGTCCAGTTGAGCTTCAGTTCCCCGGCAAAGACCTGGCCATTGATGGCCAGCTGGCTGCCCAGGGGCGTAGCTTCATCGTGGTTCTGGCCAGCGCTTTCCTGCGCCGGTGTCAGCAGCCCGGTCACCGCGTCGAAACTGCTGTCGAACTGGCCCAGGTAGTTGAAGACGATCTCGCCTGCCGGTAGTTGGCCAAGCAGCTGACGAGCCTCGCTTCCCCCAAGGTAACGCAATACGCCATAACCAATCCCTTTGTCGGGAACGGCGCGCAACTGTTCCTTGATGGTCTTGATCGAACCCGCCCATTGCGCCTGTGGGCTGAGCTTGAGTGGATACAGGCTGGTGAACCAGCCTACCGTGCGGCTCAGGTCGATGCCGTCGAACAGGTCTTCGCGGCCATGCCCCTCCAGGCGCACCAGCACGTGTTCCCGACCGGTCCAACGCGCGATTACCCGTGCCAGCGCGGTCAACAGCAGGTCGTTGATCTGGGTGCGATAGGCCGCCGGCGCTTCATGTAACAGCTTGTGCGTCCAGTGTGCGTCCAGGCGCGTCGCGACAGAGGCCGCGCAACGCTGCAGGTTGGCACCTTGCGGGTTGTCACAGGGCAGCGCATCGTCCACGCCGTGCAACTGCTCGTGCCAGTAAGCCATTTCTTGTTGCAGCGCGGGCGTTGTCGCATAGCCCTGCAACTGCTCTGCCCAGGCCTTGAACGCGCTGGTCTTGGCGGGCAATACCGGGGTCTGGCCGGCGGCCAGGGCCTGGTAAGCCTGTTGCAGGTCTTCGAGCAGCACCCGCCAAGACACCCCGTCAACCACCAGGTGGTGGATGACCAACAGCAACCGCTGGCTGCCATCGGGCAGCTCGCCCAACACTGCCCGCAGCAGAGGCCCTTGCTCCAGGTCCAGACTGCGCTGGGCTTGGTTGCCGACCTGCTCCAGTGCTTCGGCATGTGCAACCTGGCGGCACCACAGCAGTTCATCCTGCACGGTGCCGAACACGGCCTGCCAGGCACCTTCGGCGTGGCTGAAGCGCAGGCGCAGGGCGTCGTGATGGTTGACCACGCAGCGCAACGCTGCTTGCAGGTGGCGTTCGTCGAGCGCCTCGCGGGGGTTCAGCATCAGCGACTGGTTCCAGTGATGCCGCGCGACCACGTCCGCTGCGAAGAACCACTGCTGGATCGGTGTCAGCGGCATGCTGCCCTCGACCTGGCCCTGGTCGATTGCGCTGCCGGTTTCTTGCCGGGCGATCGCAGCCAACCCTTGTACTGTCTGGTGCTGGAACAGCTCCTTGGGAGTGAAGCGGATACCCAGCTGGCGGGCACGGCTGACCACCTGCAACGACATGATCGAATCGCCGCCCAGTTCGAAGAAGTTGTCGGCAAGGCCGACTTGCTCCAGCTTCAGCACGTCGGCCCAGACGGCTGCTATCTGCTGCTCCAGTTCGGTCTGCGGCGCAATGTACTCACCCTGCAGCACGCTGGCATCTGGCGCCGGCAAGGCCTTGCGGTCGAGCTTGCCGTTACCGGTAAGGGGCAGCAGTTCCAGGAACAGCAGATGCGCGGGCAGCATGTGCTCAGGCAGGCTGGCCTTCAGTTCGGCACGCAGGCTGTCACGCAGTTGCGTTTGCCGTTCGACACTGTTCAGCACACCCGCCTCGGCAGGCACCACATAGCCCACCAGCTGCTTGCCACTGGCGCCATCCAGCGCCAGCACCGCAACCTGGCGCACGGCAGGCTGTGCGAGCAGGCGCGCCTCGATCTCGCCCAGCTCGATACGGAAACCGCGGATCTTCACCTGCTGGTCGATACGCCCGATGTACTCGATCACCCCGTCGGTACGGTAACGGGCCAGGTCGCCCGAGCGGTACAGGCGCCCGCCCTGGTCATCGAAGGGGTTGGGTACGAAGCGCTCGGCGGTCAACCCGGGGCGGCCATGGTAGCCCCGCGCCAGGCCCGCCTGGCCAATCAGCATTTCCCCCGTGCAACCCGGCAGGATCGGCTTCAGGTTTGCGTCGAGCAAGTACCACGACAGGTCGGGGATGACCTCGCCGATCGGGCTGCTGGCGCCATTGTGCAAGTCGTCCTGGGTGATCGGCCGGTAGGTCACGTGTACGGTGGTTTCGGTGATGCCATACAGGTTGATCAGGCGCGGCTGGTGGTCGCCAAACACCTCCAGCCAGGGTCTCAGGCTGCTGACCTCGAGGGCCTCGCCACCAAACAGCACATGCCGCAGGGCCAGTTGCTGCCCCGCCTTCGCCGCCTCGCAGGCAACCGCAACAAGCGGTTTGAAGGCCGAGGGCGTCTGGTTGAGCACGGTAACCTGCTCGCGTACCAGCAAGGCGTGGAAGTCTTCGCTGGAACGCGCCACATCCGTGGGCACGATGACCGCCTTGCCGCCATGCAGCAACGCGCCGTACAGCTCCCATACCGAAAAGTCGAAGGCGTAGGAGTGGAACACCGTCCATACGTCACTGGCATCGAAATGGAACCAGTGCCGGGTGGCGGCAAACAGGCGCACCACGTTCCGATGCGGCAGCAGCGTACCTTTGGGCTTACCGGTGGAGCCCGAGGTGTAGATCACATAAGCCAGGTTGTCGGCATTCACCGGGCAGGCAGGGTTGACCTCGCTGTAGCGGCCGAGGCCGGTATCGCCGTCCAGCTCCAGCACCTGCACGCCGGCCGGTATTGGCAGGGTGTCACGCAGGTGCTGCTGGGTCAGCAACAGGCGGATACCGCTGTCCTCGAACAGATAGGCGAGGCGGTCCTGTGGATACGCCGGGTCCAGCGGTACGTAGGCAGCACCGGCCTTGAGAATGCCCAGCAGGCCGACAACCATCTCCAGGCTGCGCTCGACGGCCAGGCCGACCAGTACATCCGGCCCGGCCCCCAGTTCCAGCAGTTTGTGCGCCAGCTGGTTGGCCCGGCGGTTGAGCTCGGCGTAGCTCAGGGTCTGCTCGCGGCAGACCAGCGCTATCGCATACGGTGCAGCTTCGACCTGGGCCTCGATCAGGCGATGAAGCGGCTGTTCGGCGGGGAACTGCATCGGTGACGGGTTCCAGGCCTGTACGGCCTGGTCCTGTTGCGCCTGGCTGAGCAGCGGCAGGTCGGCCACGCGCTGCCCGGGCTGGTGCACGATCGCCTCAAGCAGGTTGACCCAGTGAAGTGCCATCCGTTCGATGGTTGCGGCATCGAACAGGTCGGTCGCGTAGCTCAGGGCGGCGCCGAGGCCATGCTCGTATTCGAAGGTGTCCAGGGTCAGGTCGAAGCGGGCCGTATCGTGGGCCCAGGTCAGCCCTTCCACCTGCAGCCCTGGCACGCTGCGCTGCGCGCCCTTGGCCTGTACCTGGTGGTTGTACAGCACCTGGAACAATGGGCTGTGGCTCAGGCTGCGCTCGGGCTGAAGGGCCTCGACCAGTTGCTCGAACGGCAGGTCCTGATGGCTCTGCGCGCCCAGCACGCGCTGTTTGACCTGCTGGAGCAGGTCGCTGAAGGTCAGCGGCAGGTCGAACTCGGCGCGCAATACCTGGGTATTGACGAAAAAGCCGATCAGCCGTTCGGTTTCCACCCGGTTGCGGTTGGCCACTGGTACCCCGACGCGGATATCCGCCTGCCCGGAATAGCGGTGCAGCAAAGCCTGGAAACTGGCCAGCAACACCATGAACAGCGTCGCTCCCTGACGCTGGGCCAGTTGCCTGAGCGAATGCACCAGGACTTGCGGCAGACGAACCTCATGCCGGGCGCCGCGGTGGCTGCTGGACGCAGCACGCGGGCGATCGCTGGGCAGCTCGAGTACTGGCTGGTCATCGCCAAGCTCGGCCTTCCAGTACGCCAGCTGCCGCTCACGCTCGCCCGCTTCCATCCACTGACGCTGCCAGATCGCGTAGTCGCCATACTGGACCGGCAGCGCCGGCAGCTGCGGCGCCTGGCCTTGGCTATAGCCGGCATACAGCTGCATCAGCTCATCGATCATCAGCGGCATCGACCAGCCATCGGAGATGATGTGATGCAGCGTCACCAGCAGCACATGCTCGTCCTGCCCAAGGCGCAGCAAGCTGACCCGCAGCAGTGGCCCGTGCTCCAGGTCGAACGGGCGGCGGGCCTCGGCCTCGACGTACTCGCGCACGCTGTGTTCGTCGGCGCCGGCCAGCGTCTGCATCGCCAACGCCACGCTGTGCTCGGGGTGAATGAGCTGGACGGCGCCCTGCCCGTCATCGCTGAAGGTGGTGCGCAAGGTTTCGTGGCGGGCCACCAGCGCGTCGAAACTGCGCTGCAATGCCTCGACATCCAGCGGGCCCCGCAGGCGCAAGGCCGCCGGGATGTTGTACAGCGGCGCGGCAGGCTCGAGTTGCCAGAGAAACCACTGCCGCTGCTGGGCATGGGAAAGGGGGACAGGGGTTGCAGGCTCGCGCCTGAAGATCGGGGTGAGCCCATACAGGTTCACCCCCTGCTGCTTGAGCAAGGCTGCCAGGGCCTGGCGCTCTTTGGTGGACAGTAGCTTTACAGACTCAAGCAGCTCTTGCACAGTCAAAATCTCCTAAGAAACCAGCTTTTCAATTTCCTCCGTAGTTAGACGTTTCAGGGCCTCCAGGGATTTAGCCAGCTCATTCTGCACAGGGGCCGCCTGAGGCGTCAGTTGCTCAAGCTGCGCGCAGTAATCGCCCAGATCGGGGCTTTCGAACAGCGCTTTCAGGCTGACCGCCAAGCCGAGCTGCTCCTGCACGCGGCTGGTCACCTGGGTGGCGATCAGGGAGTGGCCACCCAGCAGGAAGAAGTTGTCGCCCAGGCCAACCCGGCCGACTTTCAGTACATCCGCCCAGATCGCCGCCACCTGCTGCTGCAAGGGCGTACGCGGTGGCACGTGGGCCTCCTCTGCCAGGGCAAGGTCCGGGCGCGGCAACGCCTTGCGGTCCAGCTTGCCATTCGGCGTCAGTGGCAGCTGGCCCAGCAGCACCAGGTAAGAAGGCACCATGTACTCCGGCAGTTGCCTGCGCAACGCACTGCGCAGTTGCTCGCGCAGGGCTGCCTGCGCAGCGGCATCGGCCATCACCCCAGGCTCGTCAGGGACTGCATACGCCACCAGGTGCTGGCCACCGGGGCCATCAACGGCCATGACCACGGCTTCGCGTACCGCCTGCTGTTGCAGGCGCACCTCGATCTCGCCCAGCTCGATGCGGAAGCCGCGAACCTTCACCTGGTGGTCCACCCGGCCGACATACTCCAGCACCCCGTCCGGCCGATAGCGGGCCAGGTCACCGGTCCGGTAGATGCGCCCGCCGTGGGCATCGAAGGGGTTGGGCAGGAAACGCTCGGCGCTGAGCCCCGGGCGCTTCAGGTAACCGCGGGCCAAGCCGGCACCGGCCAGGTACAACTCACCGACGGCCCCTACCGGCACCGGCTGCAGGGCACCGCTGAGCACGTAGGCAGCACTGTTGTGCAAAGGTCGGCCGATGTTCGCCTGGCCACCGGCCTCCCTCAGCGTGCAGGTGGAATAGGTGGTGTCCTCGGACGGGCCATACAGGTCGTACACCTTGCGCACGTGCGCCAGGCGGTAGAGGTCATCGACAAGCGACTGCTTCAGCGCTTCGCCGCACAGGTTGATGGTGTTCACCGACGCTGGAATATTGCCGGTTTCGCACAGCTGCCTGATTGCCGATGGCACGGTGTTCACCAGCCGCACCCGGTCCTTCGCCGCCAGGTTCGGCAGTTCGAGGGCATTGGCGGCCAACACCGCATAACCACCCGCCGAAAGGGTGACGAACAGCTCCCACACCGACAGGTCGAAGCAGATCGACGTGGAGAACAGCACGCCACACAGGTCTGCCTGGTCGTATACCGATCGCGACCAGCCGATCAGTGCCGCCACACTGCGGTGCTCGATCTGCACGCCCTTGGGCTTACCCGTCGAGCCTGAAGTGTAGATGCAGTAGATGAGGTTGCGGGCGCTGCTCAGGCAGGCCAGGTCGGTGTCCGGATAGCCGTCCAGCGGCAACTGGTCCAGCAGCAGCGTGCGCGAGCGGAACTGCTCCGGCATACGCTCGATCAGGCTGGTCTGCGACAGCAACAGGATCGCCTGGCTGTCCTCGAGCATGTACTCCAGGCGGTCCTGCGGATATTCCGGGTCCAGCGGCACATAGGCGCCACCCGCCTTGAGGATGGCCAGCAGGCTGACGACCATCTCCAGGTTGCGCTGCATGGCAATGCCCACCAGCACATCCGGGCCCACACCCTGTTCGCGCAGCTTGTGCGCCAGCTGGTTGGCCCGGCAGTTGAGCTCGGCATAGCTCAGTGTCTGCTCGCCGAAGATCAATGCCGGGGCATCCGGGGTTCGCGCTACCTGCGCCTCGAACAGCTGGTGGACGCAGCTGGCATCCGGGTAGCTGGCCTGAGTCGCGTTCCATCCTGCGATGATCTGCTGGTGCTCGGTGTCGTCCAGCAGGGCCAGCTCGGCGATACGCTGGTTGGGCTGTTCGACCACGGCGTGCAGCAGGTTCTGCCAGTGCCGGGCCAGAGTACGGGCAGTCGCGGCATCGAACAGGTCGGTGGCGTAGACCAGCGCAGCACCGATACCGGTTTCGTGCTCGAAGGTTTCCAGGGTCAGGTCGAACTTGGCGGTGTGGTTGTCCCACGCCACGGCGCTCACTTCCAAGCCCGGCAGCGTGTGGCGCTCGCCCCTGGCCTGGGTCTGGTGGTTGTACATCACCTGGAACAATGGACTGTGGTTCAGGCTGCGCTCCGGCTGCAGGGCCTCTACCAGTTGTTCGAAGGGCAGGTCCTGATGGGCCTGGGCCTCGACCACCCGCTGCCGGACCTGGCCGAGGAAGTCGGCAAAGGTCAGCTGCAGATCGAACTCGGCCCGCAGTACCTGGGTGTTGACGAACAGCCCGACCAGGCGCTCGGTTTCCACGCGATTGCGGTTGGCCACCGGCACACCGACGCGGATATCCGCCTGCCCTGAATAGCGGTGCAGCAGGACCTGGAAGCTGGCCAGCAGCAGCATGAACAGCGTCACCCCCTGTTGCTGGGCGAACCGCTTGAGCGCACGCGCCTGGTCTGCCGGCAGGTCGATGGCCAGGCGTGCCCCCCTGAGGCTGCTGAGCGTTGGCCGCGGGCGGTCCAGCGGCATCTCCAGCAGCGGATCCTCGCCGCCCAGCTGGCGGGTCCAGTAGGCCAGCTGTCGCGCCTGCTCCCCGGCCTCCATCCAGCTCCGCTGCCAGATGGCGTAGTCGGCGTATTGAATGGGTAGCGCGGGCAGCTGTGCCTCGCGGCCCTGGCTGTAGGCCTCATACAGGCGCACCAGCTCTTCCACCATCAGTGGCATGGACCAGCCGTCGGCGATGATGTGGTGGACGGTCAGCACCAGCACGTGCTCGTGCGCATCGAGCGCCAGCAGCCTGACCCTCAGCAGTGGCCCTTGCTCCAGGTCGAAGCCTTGGCGCGCCTCTCGCTCCACCTGCTCGCGCACGGCTTCCTCGCCCGGCGTATCCAGCGGTTCAGGGGCCACCGGCAACACCAGGCGTGGGTGCACCACCTGCTGCACCTGCTCCCCTTGTTGGTGGAAGGTGGTACGCAGCGCATCGTGCCTGGCCAGCAGGCCGTCGAAGGCACGCTGCAGGGCTGCAAGGTCCAGCTTGCCGGTGAAGCGCAGGGCCGAGGAAATGTTGTATACCGCGCTGTCCGGGTCCAGTTTCCAGAGGAACCACTGGCGTTGCTGAGCATAGGAAAGCGGCAACTGCTCGAAGTCGCCGCACACCGGCGGAATGGGCAGTTGCGCCAGGCTGCTGCCCCTGGACGCCAACTTTTCCAGAAACAGCTTGCGCTGCTCCAGCGGCAGCCGAATGAAGCGGTGAACCAGGTCGGTATTGCGGGTATCGGTGCTCATCTCAAACTGCCTCAAGCTCATTCATGAAGTCGTGGAACTCGTCCAGGTCTGCCGTGCGGTCGCGGGTTGCAGCGCTGACGGCGGTGGCGTAATCGCCAAGGTTTTCGGTCTGGAACAGCAGCGCCAGTGGTATGTCCGCACCCAGTTCCATCTGCAAGCGCGCGACCACTTGCGTGGCTAGAAGGGAATGCCCGCCGAGCTGGAAAAAGTTGTCCGC
>NZ_JBKGGT010000040.1:0-6117 GCF_052041995.1 Pseudomonas sp. SMV7
AACTGTCGGTTTTGTCATGAATTGCCGGGCGCAGGCATGTACAATGTCGGCTTTTGCCCGCAGCGACATAACGCCGCATTTTGCCGGGCCAGGCCTATGGCCACAAAACTAGACTGACTGGCGCTGGGCACATGATCTTGCCCAGGGAAATTCAGACCATTAGCGATTTTCGAGAGACGGATGAACATCACCAACCTTGCCAAACGACTTTGCCTGCCCGTACTGCTGATGATCACGCCGGCCGCCTTCGCGGCTGAGCAGATGACGCCGGCACCACCGCAACTGGCAGCCAAGTCCTACGTACTCATGGACGCGTCCAGCGGCAACGTGCTGGTCGAGAACAACGGTGACGAGCGCCTGCCGCCAGCCAGCCTGACCAAGCTGATGACCGCCTACATCGCCACCCTGGACATCCGTCGCGGCCAGATCGGTGAAAACGATCCGGTTACCGTCAGCGAGAACGCCTGGCGTACCGGCGGTTCGCGCATGTTCATCAAGGTGGGCAGCCAGGTGACCGTCAGCGACCTGCTGCACGGCATCATCATCCAGTCCGGCAACGACGCCTCGGTCGCCCTGGCCGAGCACATCGCCGGCAGCGAAGACGCCTTCGCCGACATGATGAACAAGACGGCTGCCGACCTGGGCATGAGCAACAGCCACTTCATGAACCCGACCGGTCTGCCACACCCGGACCACTACTCGTCGGCACATGACATGGCGACCCTGGCCCGCGCGATCATCAATGTCGACCCGGCCCACTACGCCATCTATTCGCAGAAGGAATTCTTCTGGAACAACATCAAGCAGCCGAACCGCAACCTGCTGCTGTGGCGTGACAAGACGGTCGATGGCCTGAAGACCGGCCACACCGACGAAGCCGGCTACTGCATGGTGGCTTCGGCCGTTCGCGACGGTCAGCGCCTGATCGCCGTGGTGTTCGGCACCAACAGCGAGCAGTCGCGTGCGGCAGAGACCCAGAAGCTGCTGACCTACGGCTTCCGCTTCTTCGAAACCCAGACCTTCTATCAGAAGGGCACCGAGCTGACCAAAGCACCGGTCTGGAAAGGCGCCACTGGCGAAGTCAAAGCTGGCCTGGCCGAAGACCTGACCATGACCATGCCTAAAGGCCAATTGAAACGCCTTCAGGCTTCGATGACCATGAACCCGCAACTCACTGCACCGATTGCCAAAGGTGACGTGATCGGCAAAGTGGAAGTCAAACTGGACGAGAAAGTGGTTCACAGCGCCGACCTGATCGCCCTTGACGGCGTCGAGGAAGGTGGTTTCTTCCGCCGTATGTGGGATAGCATCCGTCTATTCTTCTACGGGTTGTTCAACTGATACGTGACCTGCATGCCCCCGCGAATCCTGCGGGGGCGTTGTTGTTGCCACGGCTTACGAGGCCGTTTCCGCCATGAGCGAACCAGACGTCAAGTCGCACAAGATCGAATTCCCCTGCGACGATTACCCGATCAAGGTCATCGGCGATACCGTGGTCGGTTTCCGTGACACGGTGATCGAGATCCTCAGCAAGCACGCCAAGGTCGACCTTTCCACACTGGCCGAGCGCCAGAGCAAGGAAGGCAAGTACACCACCGTGCAATTGCACATCGTTGCCGAAAGCGAGAACCAGCTGCACGATATCAACAGCGCCCTGCGCGCTACCGGCATCGTGAAAATGGTGCTCTGATGTCCGCCTGCCTCGGTTTCCGTGAGCTTGGCCTGCAGCCCTATGAACCGGTGCTGGAGGCCATGCGGCGCTTTACCGAGCAGCGCAGCCCGGACAGCCAGGATGAAATCTGGCTGGTCGAGCACCCCGCAGTCTTTACCCAGGGCCAGGCCGGCAAGGCCGAGCACCTGCTGGTGCCGGGCGACATCCCGGTGGTGCAGACCGACCGCGGTGGCCAGGTGACCTACCATGGCCCCGGGCAACTGGTGGCCTACCTGCTGCTGGATGTGCGGCGGCTGGGGTTTGGCGTGCGCGAGCTGGTCAGCCGTATCGAGCAGACCCTCATCGACCTGCTCGCCAGTTATGATGTCCAGGCTGCGGCCAAGCCCGATGCCCCGGGCGTCTATGTCGATGGAGCGAAAATCGCCTCCCTCGGCCTGCGAATCCGCAATGGCCGTTCGTTCCACGGCCTTGCCCTGAACGTGGACATGGACCTTGCGCCATTCCGCCGAATCAACCCCTGCGGCTATGCGGGGCTGGCGATGACCCAGCTGCGCGACCTGGCAGGTCCGATCGAACTCGACGAGGTCAGGACAAGGCTGCGCGGACAGCTGGTCAAGCACCTCGACTACGCTGAGCAGACGACCCTCACGGGCGGAATCGACTGAATATGACAACTGTGCAAGAAGCCGTGCCGAACCTGATAGCTACCCAGGATGCCACCGCGCGCCCAGCGCCGAAGAAGGTGGAAGCCGGGGTCAAGTTGCGTGGAGCCGAAAAGGTGGCGCGCATCCCGGTGAAGATCATCCCCACCGACGAGCTGCCGAAAAAGCCCGACTGGATCCGCGTGCGCATCCCGGTCTCGCCCGAGGTGGACCGCATCAAGCAACTGCTGCGCAAGCACAAGCTGCATAGCGTGTGCGAAGAGGCATCCTGCCCGAACCTGGGCGAGTGCTTCTCCGGCGGTACCGCGACCTTCATGATCATGGGCGACATCTGCACCCGCCGCTGCCCGTTCTGCGACGTGGGTCATGGCCGGCCGAAGCCGCTGGACCTGGATGAGCCGAAGAACCTGGCCATCGCCATCGCCGACCTGCGCCTGAAGTATGTGGTGATCACTTCGGTGGACCGCGACGACCTGCGCGACGGCGGGGCCCAGCACTTCGCTGACTGCATCCGTGAAATCCGTGCGCTTTCGCCGGGCGTGCAGCTGGAAACCCTGGTGCCGGACTACCGTGGCCGCATGGACGTTGCCCTGGAGATCACCGCGCAAGAGCCGCCGGATGTGTTCAACCACAACCTCGAGACCGTACCGCGCCTGTACAAGGCCGCGCGTCCGGGTTCGGACTACGACTGGTCGCTGGACCTGCTGCAGAAGTTCAAGCAGTTGGTGCCGCACGTTCCGACCAAGTCGGGCCTGATGCTGGGTCTGGGCGAGACCGACGACGAAGTGATCGAAGTGATGCAGCGCATGCGTGAACATGACATCGACATGCTTACGCTCGGCCAGTACCTGCAGCCATCGCGCAGCCACCTGCCGGTGCAGCGTTTCGTCCACCCGGACACCTTCGCCTGGTTCGCCGAGGAAGGCTACAAGATGGGCTTCAAGAACGTCGCCTCCGGGCCGCTGGTGCGTTCTTCGTACCACGCCGACCAGCAGGCCCACGAAGCCAAGATCAAGCTCTGATCAAAGCCTGGGCCACACATGCCGATGCGCGCCGGAAGGCGGCATCGGCATTTTT
The DNA here is from genome assembly GCF_052041995.1 of Pseudomonas sp. SMV7. Lineage (NCBI taxonomy): Bacteria > Pseudomonadati > Pseudomonadota > Gammaproteobacteria > Pseudomonadales > Pseudomonadaceae > Pseudomonas > Pseudomonas sp. SMV7. Next base: position 3,412 of record NZ_JBKGGT010000040.1, read on the forward strand.
GTTGATGGGGCTTCCCGATGGCCGGGTTTGGCCCTCGCGCGCAGAATGACGCTCCCTCGACCCGCAAGGAGTTGCATGTGAATTGCCTTGAGCGTAACGAACCCTGTTTGCCGATGGCGCTGCCAGGCAATGCCTGTTTTGCCATCGTCGCCCCCGCCGGCCCGGCCCGGCTGGATACCCAGAAGGCCAACCGCTGGTTCGCCGATCGTGGCCACCGTTGCCGGATCTACCCGAGTACGCTCCAGGCCCAGGGCTACCTGGCGGGCTCGGACCAGCAGCGGCTGCAAGACCTGCATGGTGCTTTTGCCGACCCGTCGATCGACGCCATTCTGTGCATGCGTGGGGGCTATGGCAGCATGCGCCTGCTCGACCAGCTTGATTTCGAGTTGATCCGACGAAACCCCAAGCCGCTGATCGGCTACAGCGACATTACTGCGCTGCACACGGCCATCTACCGCAGCACCGGGCTGCTCACCTTCCATGGCGCAATGCTCAATGCCGACCTGCTGGGGGCCAAGCTGCAGCCGACCGAGGCTTCGCTGCTGGCGCAGCTGGGCGGGCAGCTGCGCAGCGGTGCGCCGATTGCACACCCGGCGGACTTCGCTTTGACCAGCGTGCTGCCGGGCGTGGCCAGCGGGCCGCTGCTAGGTGGCAACCTGTCCATGCTGGGGGCGACCTTGGGGACGATTGCCGAACTGGAGACACAGGGCTGTATCTTGTTCATCGAGGACGTCAACGAACCGTTGTACCGGGTGGACCGTCTGCTGACCCAACTGCGCCTGGCGGGCAAGCTGGAAGGGATCAAGGGCGTGTTGGCGGGGGATTTTGCCGGGATTACCACGGCGGCGCTGACGCCGTTGCTGCAGGATATCTTCGGGCCGCTGGGGGTGCCGGTGCTGGCCGGGTGGCGCAGTGGCCACTGTGATCCGAATGTGTGTTTGCCGCTGGGGGCCCGGGTGCGGCTGGATAGTGTCGGGCAAACGTTGCTGCTGGAGCAGGATCTGTTCAGGGCTTGAGATTGCCGGGGCCGCACGGCGGCCCCAGGATCCTCACTGCTGACGCAGGCTCTCAAGCAGCTTGTGGGTCGGATAGCCATCCGCCGGCCACCCCAGCCCCTGCTGGGCATTACGGATCGCCTTGCGGGTATTGGCGCCAATGATACCGTCAGGGTTCCCCGCCTCATGCCCATTGCTGTTCAGCAGGTTCTGCAACTCCATGCGCTCGCTGCGGCTCAGTGGCAAGTCTTCCTTCGGCCAGCTGCCGGCGATGAAACCCCAGCCCGTGAAGCGATCACCCAGCAGGCTTACCGCCAGCGCATAGGACGACGAGTTGTTGTACTTGAGGATGGCGCGGAAGTTGTCCAGCACCAGGAACGCCGGCCCGCGCGCGCCCGCTGGCAGCAGCAGGGCGGCAGACAGCTGGTTGCTGCCCACCGGCAGCTGGGTCCCCGCAGGCAGTTTCACGCCCAGCGCCAGCCAGTCGCTCACCGGCTTGCGCAGCGAGCCATCGGCTTGCCAGTAATCGAAGCCTGGCGGTACCTGCACTTCGAAGCCCCAAGGCTGGCCACGCTTCCAGCCCGAGCTCTGCAGGTAGTGCGCGGTCGAGGCCAGGGCATCCGGGGTGCTGTTCCAGATGTCACGGCGGCCATCGCCGTCGAAGTCCACGGCATGGGTGTTATAGGTGGTCGGGATGAACTGGGTCTGGCCCATGGCCCCGGCCCACGAGCCACGCATGGCCTCAGGCTGGATGTCACCATGCTGGATGATCTGCAGCGCAGCAATCAGCTGGTCCTGGGCAAATTGCGGGCGACGGCCTTCATAGGCCAGGGTAGCCAACGAGCGGATGACCGACTTGTTGCCCTGGAACTGGCCGAAGTTGCTTTCCATGCCCCACACGGCAACCAGCACCTGGCGGTCGACGCCATAGCGCTGCTCGATGAGCGCAAGCAGGTCTGCATGCTGTTCCAGCAGCTTCTTGCCGTTGCGTACGCGCAGCGGTGACAGGGCGCCTTCGAGGTATTCCCACACCGGGCGGGTGAACTCCGGCTGACTGCGGTCGGCCTTGATCACGTCCATGTCGGGGGTAATGCCAAGGAATGCACGGTCGAAGGTATCCGGCGCGATACCGGCTTGCAGGGCTTGCTGGCGGAAGCCGGCTTGCCATTGGGCGAAGGTTTGCAGAGGCTGGATTTCAGTGCTGACGTCGGGCGTGGTGCCAGGCAGGGTTACCACCGGGGTGGGCTGGGCGGGGGCCAGCGGCAGGGCATCGGCGGCGGTGGGCTTTTCTGCGCAGGCCACGAGCAGGATGAAACTGGAGGCCGCAAGCAGCTGACGGGTTTTCCAGCGGGGGAGAAGACTGAGAAGCATGCACAGATCCAGAATTGCAGGTCAGGTGACGACCATATCATGCCTGCGCTTGCGATGCTTTCATGCGGCCAAAAAGTAGGAAGCCTCCCAATCTCTCGATTGGAAGGCTTCGCGGCGGTAGCTGCCTTTGCCCTTGTCCGGTCGTTCCTGGCGGCAGCGGAACAGGGGTTGGGCGACGATGGACTTGGCCTTGTTGGGGCCGTGCTTTTTCGGCTTTTTGCTCATGGCGGGGTTCCCCGGTTGGGTGGGTTTCGCCGCGCACTGTAGGGCCCTGGGTAATCAGGGGCCAATTGATTGTGTATATGGTCGAGAGGCTGGGGCCGTTTTGCAGCCCTGTGGG
>NZ_JBKGGT010000041.1:0-4889 GCF_052041995.1 Pseudomonas sp. SMV7
CTCGCTGCCGCCTTGACCTTGCTTGCCGAGCAGGGCCATTTCCATATGCGGGAGGCCGGTATGGCTGGGATGCCAAACTAGCCCAAGTCTCATCCCCGCGCTGAGTGAATCATCTTCTGGATATATCGCGGTGCTTCCGGTTGTTTTCCATGGAAATGTCACGATGCCGCCGCAACTTCTAGGCCGATGCAGATGGACTTGCTGGGTTTTTCGATTGAAACGAATGAGCAGATGACGGGTGGTAAGCATCTCTAGTCGTGTAAATTGCAGTCCGTATTTTAGATAAAAATAGATGATTGCGGCGTCCATTATGAGCATCAGTATTGTTATTATAATGTTGACCAAAGAAGTTGAGTGGGGTGAAAAAAGGTCAAGGTATAGGGAGCAGAGAGTTATTGTGAATCCAGTATATAAAATTGGGCCTAATCCACCCAATGTCATAATTGTAATGATCCCGCGTTTTTCCTCTGAGCCTCCGCCGCGTACTTCTAGGAAGGTTTCATTGAAAGCGAAGACAGGCCCGTGTGCGCGAGGTTTTTCACTGACTTGTTGAAAATGTAACTCTTCTGTCAAGTCGCCTTGATAAAAATCCTGCGTTGCGCGTCTCTCTGCTGGCGTCATCTTTTCTTCATACGAATTTCGTGCGGCTTCCGACTCGATTGCCATTTGCCAGAAGCCCCATTCAATTAAATACATTATATGACCTCGCCGAAAGCTGAATGAAGATTATGTAACTCTTCATGTTCTTCATAAAGTCGTGAAGTTTTTTGGATGCGGAAGCAGCTGCGTTTGCACCATTTTTCTAATGCATCGTCTTCAAGGAGATAGATGACTGCCGTCAGGATTAGACCAATCCAAAAAGCTCCGATTACCAAGCGTAAGAGTAAGAGTCGAGCTGAGCTAGTACCTAATTTTCGGGCGAGTGATCCTAGCGAAGTGGCTAGGTTTCTTCCATACTTGGTCCTGGCGTTATGAGATAGATAGTCAAATAAAGGTTTTGCACTTGCTACAGCTGTTCCTGTTTCTGCTAGTCCAAGTACTATCGTTGCCACCCCTCGAGCACGATAGGCGTTAGCCAGACTTTTGACTCGAGCATTCCCGTGTGCTTCACGAAAATACCGTTCAGCATCCACAAAGTCCCACCATGCCAAGACTAGCCCTCCAGTACCAGCCAGGCTTGCGGCCCACAGCTTAAGCCTTCCCAAGGTTGTCGCCGCACCTTTCCCTGTCACGCTATTCGCGCCATAACGAGTCACCACTTGGTCTACATAACTTGCCCCTATTTCAAACCCAGCCGCAGCCGTGGTCATGGCAGCCGCCATCAATTCAGTCTTAACTCGTGCATCGCTATCGGGCAGCTCCCGCGCCTTGAAGGCCATCAACATCCCTTCAATCAGGCAGACCACGCCGGCAGCGCGAACCTTATAGAAGTCGCTTTTTTTGCTGTCGGCCTGCATCAACCCTTCAGCCCAAGCCTGATCCAGATATCTCGATACTTGGCCACCGCTTCGCTGTGGGCTTAAAACCTCTCCGTTGCGAGCGGCTTCGCCCAGCCGGATGTCAAGCGCTGCTTCGTGGACCGAAGCAAACAGGGTCAGGCGCAAACCTTGGTGCAGGGCGCGATCCACGCTGTTCGGTGCAGCGGTACGCAGCACCTGGCGCCCGAGCGCAACGTACCAGGCATACAAGCCGATGCTGGCGGTGCTGTTTCCCTTTTGCAGTTCTTCGTACAGTGCGTTGATGCGATTGAAGGCATTGGCCGCAGCGTGCGCCCGTTTGGCAAGGCCTTCAGCCAGCGTGAAGCTGGTTTCTGACGACGCAGGTGCGGCCTTCGCCGCCTCCAGAAGCGCTGCAAGCTCTTCTCGCAGGTCTTCCTGATTGTATGTAGTGCCGCGCATCGCCAGGTTGGCCCGGTCCGCCACGTCACTGCGCCACCAGTGGTCGAGGACGGTGGAGCCCCATTCACTGAGTTCCATGCCAATCACACACTGGCCGGTCTGTTCGGCAAAGGCCAGGCCATTGATCAGGTCGGCATTGTCGTAACGGTCCAAAGCCTGTAGCAGTCGCTCGCTGATTACCCAGCGAGCATGATCCTTGGCCCGATCTTCCGCAGCCTGCTGCGCCTGTTGCATGACTTGTTCGAAACTTTCGAGCTGATTGTGCATGGCCTGGCGGTCGACCAGGTGCCCGTATTTCTCGTCGAATTTCTTGCTGAACTCGCCGGCATCCTGGCGGGCTTGAACCTTGGCACGGACGTCGCGCTCGAATTGCGCGAGATGCGGTTTCATCTGCTCGTCATGCGCGTCAGCCTGCTGATTGGCCCGTTCGGAAAAAGCGTAGATTTCCGGGTGAATGAACGGCTGGTTGCGAATGGTTTCGGCCATGACCTCGCGTTGGACGATTCGGTCTGCCACCATCTGTGGGTAGAGTTTTTCGATCTCCAGGAATGACTGCGCGACCAACGACCTGCGTTCGTTGTCCACGCCGGGCTCAACGGTACGTTGCAGCCATTTCACCTTTACATCCTGGACTGCCGCGTTGCGCCAGGCGTTGAGCTCCTGGGTGATACCGATGGCGTCTTCGATGACGATGGCGGCACCGCGGGGCTTGGTTTGATCGATGAGCGGCGCCAAGGCTTGACGTGACGCGTGTGGCGAGACGATCTGGTTGCTATTGAACGGCTGCAGGTTCAGCAGCGCTTGCAGCTGTGGATCGTCCTGGGCCTTGAAATCAGCGACCCAGCCAAGCTGGTCATGCTTGACTACGTGAGGCTGTGGGGGCGCGTCGGAGGGCTGGATGAAGCGAGCGATATCGATGGCTGGCAGGCTGCTGCGGTACTCATCTTCAAGCAGGCGATAGTTGTCGAGCATGCGCGACGTGAGCGGGGACGGGCTGAACAACGGTCGCAATTCCTGGATGTCATCCAGGTCATAAAGGGTGATGGTCCAGCCAAAACCTCGCACGACTTCGTCCAGGTTGCCTGCGCTGGGCGCCGGTTCCCACGGGGCATCGGCACTGATGTACAGCAGCGAGCCGTTGGACGCCACGCGGTACTGGCTGTGCCATTCGTAGGCTGCCGCACTGTGACGCTTGATCAGCAGGTAGAGAAAACCCTCGCGCAACGGGCGGATGGCGTAACTGGAGTGGGTAAGCTCGCCGACATCCTGGAACGGGTTGAGATAGCCTGGCAACTTGGGCAAACGAGCGCGTTGCGCCGGGTTGCCACCGACGGCGGCGTAGCGCAGCGGCAGCAGCTCGAAGCGGCGGGTGCAGTCGGCGACAGGGCTGTTGCGCAGAGCAGGGCGATAGCCGCTGGTAACGCGCCTGCACAGGTCCAGGGTTTCGGTGAGCGAGTCCATGTAGTGTGCCTCAATCCTTGTTGTGCAAGCGTTGCTGCACGTTTTCCAGAAGGGGAGTCAACTGCTCCCGCGTAGCAGTGATAGCGTCCTGCCAAGCCGCTGATTGCCTGAGTTGTTCGCCCTCACGCGCCATCATGAGTACAAAACTGAGCAGGTCTTCCTCACGAGCCAAGCCCTGTTCGCGTGCCTGGTTCAGGTAAAACTGGATCAGGCCAAGCCGTGTACCGTGGCAATTGGCAGACAAGGCCGGGCACGATTGTTCATCCTTGAGCAACTCGGCCAGTTGGTAGCTCAGAGGGTCACCCGCCAGTGCCGCCCAGCAGTCTTCAGTCAAAGTGATAGGCGTGGCTTGTATGCTTTGCGGTTGGTCGCCACCGCTGATTTGCAGCCACAACCGCTTGTCTGGGTGTGCTACGGGCACCCACCAGTGGCAGACAGGGGCCAGCCACTCGCTGACGCCTGGTAAGTCGCGGTGGTTGTCGAACATTTGCAAGGCTGCTGCCGTGTGGTAGCGCAGCAGGTAGGAATGCCCGTCTGCGCCAGTAACTATATTGGCCTGGCTCAAGTGCTGGGCGAGTCGGACTGGGGGCAGCGCGCTGACGATCCAGCCACACACCGCACCCGGTGCGCCTTGTTCGAGCTGCCATTGGAAATCGTACTGGGCCGCCACCTCGGAGCCGGGCCTTGAACCGAACAGCCAAGGGCCGGCTGTTCGCAGGTTGCTGAACTGGGCTTGTTGCAACAGGGGCCAACAGCGGCCTGAGTAATGCTGGGTCAGTGTTTGCCGTATTTCAGGTGACAGTTTGGCCATCTCTACCACGGCGCTCAGACGATAGCGGTCGGATGTGCGCAGTGCTTCTACCATTGCTCTGACGAATGGACTGGGCATCAGCTTGCTCCTTCCATGCGCACCAGGTTCTGGTCGTCCGCGATCGCTTTGAGCAAGCAGCTGAGGCAAATGGGGTCGCCGGGCTCGGGTATGCCAGAGGTTGAAGTCGTGCGCTGGCTGCCTTCTGCCCGTTGACTGACGGGCCCTTTGAATGCCAGTGCCAGGCCATCCAGCGTAATACCTGCCCCATCGATGCGCAGCAGACCAGCCGGGCTCCTGATCGTCAGGCTCTCGCTGACCTGGATGTCATAGACCTTGGTGGTGTGCCGGATTGCCTCGCCGGTTTGCAGAGTGCTGTGACCGGCCACGACCTGCTCGCGGTGACCACCGATTTCCACGGTGTGGTTGGCTTTGGTGATGTCCTGGCGATGGTTGCCGACCTGTTCGATGCGGTCCTGGCCAGTGATGATGGTATGGGTCCGGCCGATGGTCAGGCTGTCGTCGCTGCCTATTTCCTGTACCCGGTTCTGGCCAATACTGACGGCCTCGTCTCGCGCAACCTCTTCCCGACGGTCCTGCCCGATCGAAATCGTCTCGTCCCTTGCGACACGTTCGAGGCGATCGTTACCGATTTGTGTGGTTTCGTCATGTTTGACGACGTTGTTCTGGTCCCTTTCTGCGTGGATGAAGACTTCCTGCCG
>NZ_JBKGGT010000042.1:0-3088 GCF_052041995.1 Pseudomonas sp. SMV7
CCAGTTTCACTGCTGGTTAATCAGGCTAAGGTAAAATTTGTGAGTTCTGCTCGAAAGAGCAACATGCGAATTTTCGGCGAATGTCGTCTTCACAGTATAACCAGATTGCTTGGGGTTATATGGTCAAGTGAAGAAGCGCATACGGTGGATGCCTTGGCAGTCAGAGGCGATGAAAGACGTGGTAGCCTGCGATAAGCTTTGGGGAGTCGGCAAACAGACTGTGATCCAGAGATCTCTGAATGGGGGAACCCACTCAGCACAAGCTGAGTATCTTGTACTGAATACATAGGTGCAAGAGGCGAACCAGGGGAACTGAAACATCTAAGTACCCTGAGGAAAAGAAATCAACCGAGATTCCCTTAGTAGTGGCGAGCGAACGGGGACCAGCCCTTAAGTTGGTTTGAGATTAGTGGAACGCTCTGGAAAGTGCGGCCATAGTGGGTGATAGCCCCGTACACGAAAATCTCTTGTCAATGAAATCGAGTAGGACGGAGCACGAGAAACTTTGTCTGAACATGGGGGGACCATCCTCCAAGGCTAAATACTACTGACTGACCGATAGTGAACCAGTACCGTGAGGGAAAGGCGAAAAGAACCCCGGAGAGGGGAGTGAAATAGAACCTGAAACCGTATGCGTACAAGCAGTGGGAGCCTACTTTGTTAGGTGACTGCGTACCTTTTGTATAATGGGTCAGCGACTTATATTCAGTGGCGAGCTTAACCGAATAGGGGAGGCGTAGCGAAAGCGAGTCTTAATAGGGCGTTTAGTCGCTGGGTATAGACCCGAAACCGGGCGATCTATCCATGGGCAGGTTGAAGGTTAGGTAACACTGACTGGAGGACCGAACCGACTACCGTTGAAAAGTTAGCGGATGACCTGTGGATCGGAGTGAAAGGCTAATCAAGCTCGGAGATAGCTGGTTCTCCTCGAAAGCTATTTAGGTAGCGCCTCATGTATCACTCCAGGGGGTAGAGCACTGTTTCGGCTAGGGGGTCATCCCGACTTACCAAACCGATGCAAACTCCGAATACCTGGAAGTGCCGAGCATGGGAGACACACGGCGGGTGCTAACGTCCGTCGTGAAAAGGGAAACAACCCAGACCGTCAGCTAAGGTCCCAAAGTCATGGTTAAGTGGGAAACGATGTGGGAAGGCTTAGACAGCTAGGAGGTTGGCTTAGAAGCAGCCACCCTTTAAAGAAAGCGTAATAGCTCACTAGTCGAGTCGGCCTGCGCGGAAGATGTAACGGGGCTCAAACCATGCACCGAAGCTACGGGTGTCATCTTTGATGACGCGGTAGAGGAGCGTTCTGTAAGCCTGTGAAGGTGAGTTGAGAAGCTTGCTGGAGGTATCAGAAGTGCGAATGCTGACATGAGTAACGACAATGCGAGTGAAAAACTCGCACGCCGAAAGACCAAGGTTTCCTGCGCAACGTTAATCGACGCAGGGTTAGTCGGTCCCTAAGGCGAGGCTGAAAAGCGTAGTCGATGGAAAACAGGTTAATATTCCTGTACTTCCAGTTATTGCGATGGAGGGACGGAGAAGGTTAGGCCAGCCTGGCGTTGGTTGTCCAGGTTTAAGGTGGTAGGCTGAAATCTTAGGCAAATCCGGGATTTCAAGGCCGAGAGCTGATGACGAGTTGCCTTTTGGCGACGAAGTGGTTGATACCATGCTTCCAAGAAAAGCTCCTAAGCTTCAGATAACTGGGAACCGTACCCCAAACCGACACAGGTGGTTAGGTAGAGAATACCAAGGCGCTTGAGAGAACTCGGGTGAAGGAACTAGGCAAAATGGCACCGTAACTTCGGGAGAAGGTGCGCCGGCGAGGGTGAAGGACTTGCTCCGTAAGCCCATGCCGGTCGAAGATACCAGGCCGCTGCGACTGTTTATTAAAAACACAGCACTCTGCAAACACGAAAGTGGACGTATAGGGTGTGACGCCTGCCCGGTGCCGGAAGGTTAATTGATGGGGTTAGCGCAAGCGAAGCTCTTGATCGAAGCCCCGGTAAACGGCGGCCGTAACTATAACGGTCCTAAGGTAGCGAAATTCCTTGTCGGGTAAGTTCCGACCTGCACGAATGGCGTAACGATGGCGGCGCTGTCTCCACCCGAGACTCAGTGAAATTGAAATCGCTGTGAAGATGCAGTGTATCCGCGGCTAGACGGAAAGACCCCGTGAACCTTTACTATAGCTTTGCACTGGACTTTGAATTTGCTTGTGTAGGATAGGTGGGAGGCTTTGAAGTGGGGACGCCAGTTCTCATGGAGCCATCCTTGAAATACCACCCTGGCAACTTTGAGGTTCTAACTCAGGTCCGTTATCCGGATCGAGGACAGTGTATGGTGGGTAGTTTGACTGGGGCGGTCTCCTCCCAAAGAGTAACGGAGGAGTACGAAGGTGCGCTCAGACCGGTCGGAAATCGGTCGTAGAGTATAAAGGCAAAAGCGCGCTTGACTGCGAGACAAACACGTCGAGCAGGTACGAAAGTAGGTCTTAGTGATCCGGTGGTTCTGTATGGAAGGGCCATCGCTCAACGGATAAAAGGTACTCCGGGGATAACAGGCTGATACCGCCCAAGAGTTCATATCGACGGCGGTGTTTGGCACCTCGATGTCGGCTCATCACATCCTGGGGCTGAAGCCGGTCCCAAGGGTATGGCTGTTCGCCATTTAAAGTGGTACGCGAGCTGGGTTTAGAACGTCGTGAGACAGTTCGGTCCCTATCTGCCGTGGACGTTTGAGATTTGAGAGGGGCTGCTCCTAGTACGAGAGGACCGGAGTGGACGAACCTCTGGTGTTCCGGTTGTCACGCCAGTGGCATTGCCGGGTAGCTATGTTCGGAAGAGATAACCGCTGAAAGCATCTAAGCGGGAAACTTGCCTCAAGATGAGATCTCACTGGAACCTTGAGTTCCCTGAAGGGCCGTCGAAGACTACGACGTTGATAGGTTGGGTGTGTAAGCGCTGTGAGGCGTTGAGCTAACCAATACTAATTGCCCGTGAGGCTTGACCATATAACACCCAAGCAATTTGCTAGCGCAGATTGCGGTGGTGAAGATGATACGAACCGAAAGTTCGCAACGAACCAC
>NZ_JBKGGT010000043.1:0-2065 GCF_052041995.1 Pseudomonas sp. SMV7
AAGGAGGAGGTGTTCATCCACGCCCAGCGGGACCAGAACAATGTGGTTGGCAACGATGAGACCACGCGTGTCGGGCGCAACCGTGTCGAGCAGGTGGGGCATGACGAGCAATCCAGCATCGGCAATGACTTGCGCGAAGAAATCGGGCGCGACCATACCCGCTTGGTCGGGCAGACCTGCCGCATGGACATCAGGCAGGACCTGGTCGAGAAGGTCGGCAACAACCGGAGCGAATCAACGGGTGGCAATCAGCAGGTGTCTGTCGGCAATAACAGCGAGCTTGTCGTCAAAGGTACGCAAAAAGTCACTGTCGGGCAGGGTATGGAGCACCACACGACGATCTACCAGGTGCGGGCCAGCGAACGCATCGAATTCAGAACCGCAGGTGGCAGCATCCTGCTGGATGAGCGAGGCATCACCATCAATGGGCTGGCACTCGACCTGCAAGGGCAAACCACGGCGCTCGCCAAAGGCACAGGCGACGTCCAGTCACTGGTGCTGACGCCGAACGCCAGCGACAAGTGTGAGGGCCAGCTCTGATGGGTGGCGAAGGCTTGGCCAGCCTCATTGAAAAACAGTACGAGCCCCATTTGCATTGCCATGTGCTGGTTGACCCGCTCGCGATTCCTGACAATGGTGATCACGCCCTGCTTGCACAGCTGCGCAGCGCTTTGGGCGAAGGTGCACTGACCCAGGTGCCAAGGGGCGATCTAGCCCATGCGCCCCATTTGCATCCCGTCCTGGTTTGTCTGGCGATGCCTGGAACCGCGCCCAGTCGCTCATTGCTGGAACAGACAGCGCGGGCAGCGCAGAAAGGTTTGTATCAGCGCCGGCGCTACCTGTGCGGTTGGCTCTTCAGTGAGGCGCCGTCAACCAGGATTGCTTCGCACCTTGCGGCCTTGTGCCAGGTACCCGATGGCAAAGGGGCATTCGGTTTCTATCCAGTCTACGAACCGGTTCGCCTGGAGCTGCTCGCAGCGACCTACCAGCAGGTTGAGCACGGTCCGTGGTGGCCGATCGGCAAATGGTTGTTCCTCAGCAGTGGAGGACGGTTGGTAAACCTGCAAGGGCAGGGTAAGCAGCGTCATCCTCTGCCCGCGCCTGCCCAGCGGATCCAGGACGATGTGGCGTTGGTGGAGCGCGTTCTGGGCATCTGGAGAGCGTTGCGAGCGGGGGCGAGCGACGCCTACCCATGCCCGATTCCGCCGTTTGCCGCCGTGCGCGCATCGAACCACATCGATGATGCGCGGGCGCTGGGGTTGAGCGAAGCGGAGGACATCGTGGTTTTTGCCCTCCACCAACTGTGTATTCATCCCGGGTTGCACAACGTTGCTGCGGTTCACGAACTGCTGACCTCGGTCGTTCGGCAACAACGACCCCTTGCGCCTGCACTGGCGTGTTACTCCGACGAGCAATGGCGCCGCCTGACCGAATCCCTGCCGACATCCGAGAGTCGCCCATGAGCATCAGTCAACGCATCGCCATCGCCGCAGCCGAAGCGGGCCTGCCGCACGACCAGTGCATGTCCTGTGAACGCCAGGGCCTGCCGATCCTGCCGCTGCGCCGCGCGCTGGTGCCAGACACCCGCCCCGAGTGTGTCGTCACCGTGGCGGATAACCTGCATATCTCGACCAGGATCGGCTTGCGCACCTTGCGCATGGGCTACCTGTACGTGCTGCTCGACCAGCAGGTCTGGCAGGCCTATGCCGTCAGCGCCCAGGGCCACCTGCGCCGCTTCAACCCGTACGAGCCACCGGATGGCCCGCCAAGGCCACTGCCGGAAAAGTGCGTGCATGAAGACCACGACATTCCTTCGGCCTTTCTCAACCTCGACACCGAGCGATACAGCAGCGCCTGGCTGGCCTTTTCCAGCGACGCCTGGCCGGTCAGTGTGCTGAACGCCTACAAGCGGGGCCAGGCTCCGGCGCAGCGCTTCGAAGGGCTGGACCTGACCCAGGCGCGCAAGCATCCCGAGCTGCTGGGCATCGCCATGACGCCGGACAACTTGCAGGTCGACAAGCAGGTGTTCGAGTACGCCCAGCAGGCGTGTTCACCGTTCGACAGC
>NZ_JBKGGT010000045.1:0-1212 GCF_052041995.1 Pseudomonas sp. SMV7
ACTCACGCCAGGCACACCGCTGGCCAACGGCACGGTAGTCAATGCCGTAGCCCAGGACTCGGCTGGCAATACCAGCGGGCCGACCAGTGCCACAGTGGACGCGGTCGCCCCGACTGCGCCGGTCATCAACCCGAGCAACGGCGTTGTGATCAGCGGTACCGCTGAAGCCGGAGCCAAGGTGATTCTCACCGACGGCGGCGGCAACCCGATTGGCGAGACAACCGCCGATGGCAGTGGCAACTGGTCGTTCACGCCCGCCACGCCGCTGGCCAACGCTACGGTAGTCAATGCCGTGGCCCAGGACCCTGCCGGCAACAGCAGCGGACCGACCAGTGTCACCGTTGATGCTATCGCCCCGGCTGCGCCGGTCATCAACCCGAGCAACGGCGCCGTGATCAGCGGCACCGCTGAAGCCGGGGCCAAGGTGATCCTTACCGATGGCAGCGGCAACCCGATCGGTGAAACGACCGCCGACGGCAGCGGCAACTGGTCGTTCACACCTGGCACGCCGCTGGCCAACGGCACGGTGGTCAACGCTGTGGCCCAGGACTCGGCTGGCAACACCAGCTCCCCCGTGGTCAGCACCACGGTAGATAACGTTGCGCCCGGCCAGCCGACGATCGACCCGAGCAATGGCATTGTGATCAGCGGTACCGCTGAAGCCGGAGCCAAGGTGATTCTCACCGACGGCAGCGGCAATCCGATCGGCGAGACGACCGCCGACGGCAGTGGCAACTGGTCATTCACGCCAGGCACGCCGCTGGTCAACGGCACGGTGGTCAACGCCGTCGCCCAGGACTCGGCTGGCAATACCAGTTCCCCCGTGGTCAGCACCACGGTAGATGCCGTCGCGCCCGGCCAGCCAACGGTCGAGCCGAGCAATGGCATTGTGATCAGCGGGACCGCTGAAGCCGGAGTCAAGGTGATTCTCACTGACGGCAGCGGCAACCCGATCGGTGAAACAACCGCCGATGGCAGTGGCAACTGGTCGTTCACGCCCGGCACGCCGCTGGCCAACGCTACGGTAGTCAATGCCGTGGCCCAGGACCCGGCCGGCAATACCAGCGGACCGACCAGCGTCACCGTTGACGCGGTTGCCCCGGCTGCCCCGGTCATCAACCCGAGCAACGGCGCGGTGGTCAGCGGTACCGCTGAAGCCGGAGCCAAGGTGATCCTCACCGACGGCGGGGGCAACCCGGTCGGCGAGACGAC
>NZ_JBKGGT010000046.1:0-1184 GCF_052041995.1 Pseudomonas sp. SMV7
CGGTAACCGACGGCGTTGCGGTCAACTTGGCCACCACTTCGTCAATGGTGTCGGTGACCTGGACCTTGGCTGCATCGCCCAACTGCAGGTTTTCGAAGGTACGGCCATCGACGTCCACAGCCGACTTGATGCCCAGGCTGACTTCGCCTGCGTCCTTGTAGACGTCGTCACCCTGTGCTGCGTGCTCGTACGCTGCACTGGTTTCACCTGCCTTGATAGTGACCTGGGCATTGTTGCTCAGGGTCACGACCAGATCGTGGGCCAGTGCCTGGTTGATGTGCACGGTGAAGGTCGGTTTGACGTTCTCGGCCACCGAAGGCTGGTCGGCGGTGATGGTAACTTTGACCAGGTCGCCTTCGTTGCCTGGCGTACCCGGTTCGTCAGTGACGGTGGTGCTAACCGGGGTCTTGTCCAGGGTCAGTTGCTCGAACTTGCCGGCGTCGGTGCCGCTGACCGACGCGATCGACTTGATCACCGGATCATTGGCACCTGCGTAGACGTTGTCCGGCGCAGTGACAGTGGTGCTGCCCGCGGTGCTGTTCGCCGGCACAGTGATGGTGGTGCCGTCGTTCAGCGTGAAGGTCAGTGCGCCATGCTTGTCGATCAGCAGACCGTCTTTGTTGGTCAGCGTAATCGTGTAGGTGATCTCGCCGCCTTCGGTAACCGACGGTGTCGCGGTCAGCTTGGCCACTACCTCGTCAGTGGTGTCGGTGACCTGAACCGTGGCCGCATCCCCCAGCTGTAGATTCTCGAAGGTACGGCCATCGACGTCCACAGCGGACTTGATGCCCAGGCTGATTTCGCCGGCATCGTTGTAGACGTCATCGCCCTGTGCCGCGTGCTCGTACGCTGCGCTGGTCTCACCCGCCTTGATGGTGACCTGGGCATTGTTGCTCAGGGTCACGACCAGGTCATGAGCCAATGCCTGGTTGATGTGCACGGTGAAGGTCGGCTTGACGTTCTCGGCCACCGAAGGTTGGTCAGCAGTGATAGTAACTTTGACCAGGTCGCCTTCGTTGTTGCCGCCTGGATTTCCCGGAGTACCCGGCTCGTCGGTAACAGTGGTGCTTACAGGCGTCTTGTCCAGGTTGAGGTTTTCGAACTTCCAGACATCCGCACCGCTGACCGCCTCGATGGCATTGACCACCGGTTGGTTGGCACCGACATAGACGTTGTCCGGCGCA
>NZ_JBKGGT010000047.1:0-1178 GCF_052041995.1 Pseudomonas sp. SMV7
ATCGTCTCGCCAACCGGGTTGCCACCACCGTCGGTGAGAATCACCTTGGCCCCGGCTTCAGCGGTCCCGCTGATCACAGCGCCGTTGCTCGGGTTGATGACCGGTGCAGCCGGGGCGATAGCATCAACGGTGACACTGGTCGGCCCGCTGGTATTGCCAGCCGGGTCCTGGGCCACTGCATTGACGACCGTGCCGTTGGCCAGCGGCGTGCCAGGCGTGAACGACCAGTTGCCACTGCCGTCGGCGGTCGTCTCGCCGACCGGGTTGCCGCTGCCGTCGGTGAGAATCACCTTGGCCCCGGCCTCGGCGGTACCACTGATTTCCGTACCATTGCTCGGCTCGATCGTCGGTGCGGCCGGTGCCACGCCGTCAACGGTAACGACTGCGGGTGCGCTTTCGATGCCGCCCGGGTTGCGCGCCACGACGTTGACCACGCTGCCATCGGGCAACGGTGTGCCGGGCGTGAATGACCAGTTGCCGCTGCCGTCGGCGGTGACTTGGCCGATCGGGTTGCCGTTGCCATCGGTGAGGATGATGGTATTGCCGGCATCGGCGGTACCGCTGATCACCGAGCCATTACTCGGATCGACCTGCGGAATCGAAGGCAGCGATGAATCCACCGTAGTGCTACCAGGATTGCTTGTGTTGCCGGCAGCATCGGTCGCCGTGGCATTGACCACAGTTGCATTTGCCAATTGCGTGGCGGGCGTGAAGCTCCAGTTTCCGTTGCCATCGGCTGTTACCTGGCCGATCGGATTGCCGCTGCCATCGGTCAGGGTCACGGTGCTATTCGGCTCGGCAGTACCATTGATCACGGCGCCGTTAGTCGGGTTTACCACCGGCGCGCCCGGCGCTACAGCGTCCACCGTGGTGCTGCCTTGCGGGCCGGTATTGCCAGCCGGGTCCCGGGCCACGGCATTGACGACGGTGCCGTCCGGCAATGGGGTTGCCGGCGTGAAGCTCCAGTTGCCGTTGCCGTCGGCGGTGGTCTGGCCGATCGGGTTGCCGCTGCCATCGGTGAGGATGACGGTGCTCCCCGCCTCGGCGGTGCCGCTGATTGCACTGCCATTGCTGGGATCGACCGCCGGTGCCGCAGGCGCCACCGAGTCCACCGTGATGGCAGCCGGCGAACCGGTGTTGCCGGTCGGGTCGTTCGCCGTGGCGTTTACCACGCTGCC
>NZ_JBKGGT010000048.1:0-1098 GCF_052041995.1 Pseudomonas sp. SMV7
CTTCTTCCGCAAGAGCAGCTGGCTGTTCAAAGTCGTGCTGCTCATGGTCTGGCCCGCCTTCGTCATCATTGGTACCGGCCACTGGCTCAGCCTGCTGCTGTGCTGGCGACCACGTTGGCCAAAGGTGATCCGCGAGGCTGGCAGGCCCGGTAAACCCGTCCCGCCTGTGACAACCCTGGCCGATTACCCGCCAGCGATCCAGGAGCGCCTGCTCGCCAATGCCGATCGTTGGCAGCTCAAACCCGGTAAGCGGCCTGAAAAGAAGCCGCGCAAACCACGTACACCCAGAAGGCCCAAGGGGATCGATTGAAGCACATCCCCCTTGCATCAGGAGTTTACCCAAACTGAACGAAGCTTTGATCCCTAAGAAGAGAGGCAAGAATTATTTTTTCTAGCGAGGCCTTATATATGTATTTGATTGAATGGGGCTTCTGGCAAATGGCAACCGAATCGAAAACCAAGCGAAAAGCGTACGAAGCCAAGAGGTCGCCGAAAGAGTATGCTGCTAAAGATCTTTATGAAAGTGATTTAGAAGAAATTCACTTTCAGCGTGTCAGCGAAAAGCCTCATGCGCGCGGACCAGTATTTGCATTCAATGATACGTATGTCGAAATGCGTTGCGGCGGTTCAGAGGAGAAACGAGGCTTAATAACTATAATGACCCTAGGCGCCGTAGCCCCTACCATCAATGCATGGTCAGAGTTAACCTATAGCATTTCAAAGCTTAACTTATCCATATTTCCAGAATTCAGTATACTACTGATCATACTAAATATCCTATCATTCCTAGTCGGAAGTGGCATCATTTACTTCTACCTAAAGTATGGCCTCCGATTTACACGCCTAGAAATGTTTAACTGGCGCCACTTGTTAATTCGTTTCAACCGAAAAACCCAGCAAGTCCATCTACATCGGCCTAGAAGTTGCGGCGGCATCGTGACATTTCCATGGAAAACAACTGGAAGCACCGCGATATTTCCAGAAGATGATTCACTCAGCGCGGGGATGAGGCTTGGCCTGGTCTGGCACCCCAGCCTTACCGGCCTCCCGCATATGGAAATGGCCCTGCTCGGCAAGCAAGGCCAAGGCGGCAGCGAA
>NZ_JBKGGT010000049.1:0-928 GCF_052041995.1 Pseudomonas sp. SMV7
GGTGACCTGGGCATTGTTGCTCAGGGTCACGACCAGATCGTGGGCCAGTGCCTGGTTGATGAGCACGGTGAAGGTCGGTTTGACGTTCTCGGCTACCGAAGGCTGGTCGGCAGTGATGGTGACCTTGACCAGGTCGCCTTCGTTGCCTGGCGTACCCGGCTCGTCGGTGACAGCGGTGCTGACTGGCGTCTTGTCCAGGGTGAGCTGTTCGAACTTGTCGGCATCGTCGCCACTGACCGAAGCGATCGACTTGACCACGGGGTCGTTGGCACCGACATAGACATTGTCCGGCGCAGTGACGGTAATGCTGCCGGTAGTGCTGTTCGCCGGCACGGTGATGGTGGTGCCGTCGTTCAGCGTGAAGGTCAATGCACCGTGCTTGTCGATCGGCAGGCCGTCTTGGTTGGTCAAAGTCACGGTATAGGTGATTTGACCACCTTCGGTAACCGAAGGGGTGGCGGTCAGCTTGGCCACGACCTCACTGATCGTATCCGAGATCTCAACGGTAGCCGGGCCGCCCAAGGCCAGGTTCTCGAAGGTTGCACCCGGAACAGTGGCATCAGTGACGCTCAGGGTAACAGAGCCGGCGTCCTTGATGACGTCGTCGCCCTGGGCTGGAGTCTTGTACTCGGCCTCGGTTTTACCTGCCTCGATGGTCACGGTGTCGCCGTTCGACAGGGTTACGGTCAACGGCCGATCCAGCGCCTGGCTTACCTTCACGGTGAAGGAAGGCTGCTGGTCTTCGGTCACGTTGCCATTGCTGACGATGCTCACCGTGACGGTATCGACGCTGTCATTGATGACGGTAGATGCTGGAGTAGGGTCTGGGGTCAGCTGCTCGAAGTTGCCGCCAGTGGCGTTTTCGATGGTCACACTGACGGTCGAGCCGTTGTTGTAGACGTCGTTCGCCGGGGTTTCGAAATCGACG
>NZ_JBKGGT010000050.1:0-842 GCF_052041995.1 Pseudomonas sp. SMV7
CCAGGCGGGCCGACAACGGTGGCCATATGCGGGCCGTCGATACGCGGTTTGGCCAATGGTGCCGGGCGCCATTCACTTCTTCCCGGCACCAGCACCGCCGCCTGCTGGTAACGCGTGCCTTGCTCGCTGCCGGCAGCCTCCTCCTGCAGGCTGGTGAACTGGATGCCCTCGTGGTGCACGCGGATGGTGCGCCAATGCACATTGAGGTCCTCGCGAGGGTGTTCGACCAGGGTGAAGCTCAACCCCGGTTGCAGGCGCACATCGTCACCCTCCACCTCGGCCAGGCGGGCGTCATGGCGCAGGGCCGTGAGGCGGGTGGCGGTGAAGGGCACACCGACCGCATCGCGCTTGTAGCGGCCTGGGTAGTCGAAACGCTCGTAGTCCAACGACTGATGGGTGATGCCGCTGTCACTCGCGCGATGTTCCTGGCGGTACTGTGGGTTGGTGAAGGTGTAGTCCCGCTGCACCTGCTTCGCGGTGCGCACCTGCTCGCTGTAGCGCAGGCTCCACAGGCAGGGGCGTGCCTGATCGCCGCCGCTGTTGGCACGGTAAAGCACCTGGTCGGGGCCGATGTTTCCCTCTTCATGGAAGCCTTCATCATCGTCGCGCTGGATGGCACCACGACTGAGCTGACCCAGCGCCAGCAGCCGATCGCTGATGACCAGCTGGTGATAGTTCGGCGTGTGTTCGAAGCGGTAGACGAAACCCTCCTCGGCGGCCAGGCGGGCCATGAAGTCGAGGTCGGTCTCACCGGCCTGTACGCAGAATTCGCGCACCTGGTGCGCGTCGATACTGCTGATTTCAAAACGGCTGATGCCCTGGCGCTGGAGCATCAGTTCGAG
>NZ_JBKGGT010000051.1:0-768 GCF_052041995.1 Pseudomonas sp. SMV7
CTGCCTGGAGCTGGATACGCAAGACCTGGGCGGCTACCGCGATGCCAACCCGGACATCGATGTCGCGCCGCTGAACCTCGCCTACGTGATCTACACCTCGGGCTCCACCGGTCGCCCGAAAGGCGCTGGCAACAGCCATCGGGCGCTGGTCAACCGCCTGTGGTGGATGCAGAAGGCCTACGCCCTGGACGCCAGCGACAGCGTGCTGCAGAAAACCCCGTTCAGCTTCGACGTGTCGGTGTGGGAGTTCTTCTGGCCGCTGATGACCGGCGCGCGCCTGGTCGTGGCCCAGCCGGGGGCGCACCGCGACCCGCAACTGCTGGTGGACACCATCCACCACTACGGCATCAGCACGCTGCACTTCGTGCCGTCGATGCTGCAGGCGTTCATGAGCCATGAAGCGGTGGAGCACTGCGTCAGTCTACGGCGCGTGGTGTGCAGCGGCGAAGCGCTGCCGGCCGAACTGGCCCGGCAGACCCTGCAACGCCTGCCGGCGGCGCGCCTGTACAACCTGTACGGGCCGACCGAAGCGGCCATCGACGTCACCCACTGGACCTGCCAGCCGGACGAAAATATCAGCGTGCCGATCGGCCAGCCGATCGACAACCTCAAGACCCACATCCTCGACGGCAGCCTGCAACCGGCGGTGCGCGGCAGTACCGGTGAGTTGTACCTCGGCGGCGTGGGCCTGGCCCGGGGCTATCACCAGCGCCCGGCGCTGACCGCCGAACGCTTCGTGCCAGACCCGTTCAGCACCGACGGCGGCCG
>NZ_JBKGGT010000052.1:0-709 GCF_052041995.1 Pseudomonas sp. SMV7
CGTTGCGGTCAGTTTTGCCACCACTTCGTCAGTGGTGTCGGTGACCTGAACCGTGGCTGCATCGCCCAACTGCAGGTTTTCGAAGGCACGGCCATCGACGTCCACAGCGGACTTGATGCCCAGGCTGATTTCGCCGGCATCGTTGTAGACGTCATCCCCCTGTGCCGCGTGCTCGTACGCTGCACTGGTTTCACCCGCCTTGATGGTGACCTGGGCATTGTTGCTCAGGGTCACGACCAGATCGTGAGCCAGTGCCTGGTTGATGTGCACGGTAAAGGTCGGTTTGACGTTCTCCGCCACCGAAGGCTGGTCGGCAGTGATGGTGACCTTGACCAGGTCGCCTTCGTTGCCTGGCGTACCCGGCTCGTCGGTGACAGCGGTGCTGACCGGCGTCTTGTCCAGGGTCAGTTGCTCGAACTTACCGACATCAACGCCATTCACGGTGGCAATGGATTTAACAACAGGATCATTGGCACCTGCGTAGACGTTATCCGGCGCAGTGACAGTAGTGCTGCCCGCGGTGCTGTTCGCTGGCACAGTGATGGTGGTGCCGTCGTTCAGCGTGAAGGTCAACGCCGAATGCTTGTCGATCGGCAGACCGTCTTTGTTGGTCAGCGTAATGGTGTAGGTGATCTCGCCGCCTTCGGTAACCGACGGTGTCGCGGTCAGCTTGGCCACCACCTCGTCAGTGGTGTCGGTGACCTGGACT
>NZ_JBKGGT010000053.1:0-682 GCF_052041995.1 Pseudomonas sp. SMV7
ATAGTTCAGGCGCCGCCGAATGCGACTTCAGGAGGCCGAGCGAAGGGCTTGCGGAGGGAGGTGACGGGCATGGATGCCCGTCAAGCGCTGAGGCCCCATGGATGGGGCCTGCAGCGCGTCCTCCCGGGAGCAAGCCCGTAGCGAGGGAACCCCGGAGCGCAGCGTAGGGGCCGGATGATGGGAGCCAGCGTTTTTTGGTTACTTTTTGCCGCGTTTGGCAAAAAGTGACCCGCCGTAAGGGCGGAAAGGTGACTAAGCGCCGCCCTCGAAAATGAATGTTGACCTCGTTGTTGAAGCCCACGCTTGAAAGCGAAAAGCGAAAAGCGAAAAGCGAAAAGCGAAAAGCGAAAAGCGAAAAGCGAAAAGCGAAAAGCGAAATAGCGCTGGTTTTTATCGCGCGCAAAGTCCATTGGCGATGACGACGCTGACTCACCTTTTCGCCCTTACGGCGAGTCACTTTTTGCCAAACGCGGCAAAAAGTAACCAAAAAACGCTGCGCTCCTATCATCCGGCCCCTGCGCTGCGCTCCGGGGTTCCCTCACTCCGGCCTTGCTCCCGGGAGGACGCGCTGCAGGCCCCATCCATGGGGCCTCAGCGCTTGACGGGCATCCATGCCCGTCACCTCCCTCCGCAAGGCCTGCGTTCGGCCTCCTGAAGTCGCGAAGATCAAGATCAAGATCAA
>NZ_JBKGGT010000054.1:0-661 GCF_052041995.1 Pseudomonas sp. SMV7
ACTGGTGGTGCAGCGCTATGCGCGTATCGCCATAGGCGATGTCCTTTACTTCAGTTGGAAGGGCAAGGATGAGGGGGCTTCGCTGGAGGATTCGATCAGAATTACTGCTTCCAACATTGGTCGCGAGCAGTTTGAGCTGACTGCCAGCAAGGGACTGGTCACCGCCAATGATGGTCACAAGGTGGTGGTGTCTTATTGGGTCGAGCGGGCAGAGGGAGCAGGGACCAGTCACTCCGAACCGTTGACGCTGCAAGTCGGGGCGGCTGTTCCGACGCTTCCGGAGCTGGTCATCGAAGAGGCTATCGAGGGGGGCATCGATCCTGCACAGGTCGCGGACGGTGCAACGGTGTTCATCGCCGCCAGTGCCGAGTTGCAACCGCTGGACAAGGTGCGTATCGAGGTGTCAGGTAAGCATCCGGATGCACAAACGCACACAGTGACTCAGGGCGGGGAACAGCGTTTCAAGATTGCCCCTGAAGTGATCTGGGGTAACCAGAACGTCAATATCACCGTGACCTATTTCGTCCTCCGGGGAGGTGTCGAGCCAGAACAGCCCTCTGCTCCGGTTGAGTTCACAGTGCTTGAAATCAGCGAGGCAGCGCTTCCGGAACTGGTCATCGAAGAGGCCATAGAGGGGGTCATCGATCCTGCAGATGTCGCG
>NZ_JBKGGT010000055.1:0-559 GCF_052041995.1 Pseudomonas sp. SMV7
GATTCATTTCGCAAAACCCCTATCTGCGCACGCAGGTAGGGGCTTTGTCTTTGTGGCGCAAAAAGCCAGGCAACCGCGATTCCTCCAACCCCGATCTCCCTGGCCAACCGCGTCGCCTGTTTCGCGGCTAAAACCGCTCCTGCACCGATCGCGACGCAAGGCCGCGCCTGCGGCGTGGACGACATTCGGCCAAATCAGCGTGACTTTTCCGTACCGAGCTTTCGTCAAGACTTTGATTCGGGGCACTTGTGGCCCTGAGCCAAGCGATGCCAGCGTACCGTGCTGCGCATTTCCGGACTTCCACCGTCCCATCACTTGAGGTAACAAGCAAGATGGCCAAGGCCGCCGATGTCGTTGTGCAATGCCTGGAAAACGAAGGTGTCGAGTATGTATTCGGTATTCCCGGAGAAGAAAACCTCGACCTGCTGGAGTCCCTGCGCAAGTCGAAGATCAAACTGGTACTGACCCGTCACGAGCAGTCCGCAGGTTTCATGGCTGCCACCTACGGCCGCCTGACCGGCAAGACCGGCGTCAGCCTGTCCACCCTCGGCCCCGGAGC
>NZ_JBKGGT010000056.1:0-542 GCF_052041995.1 Pseudomonas sp. SMV7
TGATGGTGACCTGGGCGTTGTTGCTCAGGGTCACGACCAGGTCATGGGCCAGTGCCTGGTTGATGTTTACCGTGAAGGTCGGTTTGACGTTCTCGGCCACCGAAGGCTGGTCGGCGGTGATCGTGACCTTGACCAGGTCGCCTTCGTTGCTGCCGCCTGGGTTGCCCGGCGTACCTGGCTCGTCGGTGACCGTGGTGCTGACCGGGGTCTTGTCCAGGGTCAGTTGCTCGAACTTGCCGACGTCGGTGCCGCTGACCGATGCGATCGACTTGATCACCGGGTCGTTGGCGCCTGCGTAGACGTTGTCCGGAGCGGTGACCGTAACCGAACCGGTCGTGCTATTGGCCGGCACGGTAATGGTTTTGCCGTCGCTCAGCGTGAAGGTCAGTGCCGAGTGGTTGTTGATCGGCAGACCATCTTTGTTAGTCAGGGTGATGGTGTAGGTGATCTCGCCGCCTTCGGTAACCGAAGGAGTCGCAGTCAGCTTGGCTACGACCTCGTCAGTGGTGTCGGTGACCTGGACCTTGGCCGCACCGCCCAGC
>NZ_JBKGGT010000057.1:0-533 GCF_052041995.1 Pseudomonas sp. SMV7
ATGACAGCATAGGGGTAATGTATGTCGTGCTGCCAGGCGGCAACCCGCCTGAGAAGCGCTCGGGTACTGTCGAATACGATGTGCAAGTGGCGCCGAGTATCGTCAGTGTGCAGGACAGTCTGGGTGAAGTAGCGAACAACGGCTTCACGTTCGACTCCAGGGTGACGGTCTTCGGCAAGGCGAGGATCGGGCAGTGGGTTGAGCTGTTCGACGGTACCACGTCCAAGGTCGTGGCACCGGTTGACGGCGGCGGCTATTGGCGCGCTGTGGTATCTGGCCTGGCGGTCGGCCAGCACTTGGTCAAGGCTGTTGCCTTGTACGGCAGCAAGCCGGAGTCGGGGGGGCATGGCTTTGAAGTGCGTTCAGGTGCGCCGGTCATCAGCCGTGTAGTCGATAGCTAGGGCCAGCCGATTTGAGCGCGCCAGGCAGGGTGGAAGTGACCATCCTGCCGTATCCGTTCATGGCCGAGCACGACGGTCGATGGCAAGCACCTGAAGGCGATCGAGGGCGGCAAGCTGGTGCTGCACTACACC
>NZ_JBKGGT010000058.1:0-529 GCF_052041995.1 Pseudomonas sp. SMV7
CTTGATAGTGACCTGGGCATTGTTGCTCAGGGTCACGACCAGATCGTGAGCCAGTGCCTGGTTGATGTTTACCGTGAAGGTCGGTTTGACGTTCTCGGCCACCGAAGGCTGGTCGGCAGTGATGGTGACTTTGACCAGGTCGCCTTCGTTGCCTGGCGTACCCGGTTCGTCAGTGACGGTGGTGCTGACCGGGGTCTTGTCCAGGGTCAGTTGCTCGAACTTGCCGACATCAACCCCATCAACGGTGGCGATGGATTTAACAACCGGATCGTTGGCACCTGCGTAGACGTTGTCCGGCGCAGTGACAGTAGTGCTGCCAGTAGTGCTGTTCGCCGGCACGGTGATGGTGGTGCCATCGTTCAGCGTGAAGGTCAGCGCCGAATGCTTGTCGATCGGCAGACCGTCTTTGTTGGTCAGCGTAATGGTGTAGGTGATCTCGCCGCCTTCGGTAACCGACGGTGTCGCGGTCAGCTTGGCCACCACTTCGTCAGTGGTGTCGGTGACCTGAACCTTGGCCGCATCGCCCAGT
>NZ_JBKGGT010000059.1:0-521 GCF_052041995.1 Pseudomonas sp. SMV7
TACCAGCTTGCCGCCCTTGATCGCCTTCAGGTGCTTGCCATCGACCGTCGTGCTCGGCCATGAACGGATACGGCAGGATGGTCACTTCCACCCTGCCTGGCGCGCTCAAATCGGCTCGCCCTTGCTATCGACTACACGGCTGATGACCGGCGCACTTGGACGCACTTCAAAGCCATGCCCCCCCGACTCCAGCTTGCGGCCGTACAAGGCCACAGCCTTGACCAAGTGCTGGCCGACCGCCAGGTCAGACACCTCAGCGCTCCAATTGCCGTAGCGGTCAACCTGTTTCTGGATCTTGGGCGTGGTACCGTCGAACAGTTCAAGCCACTGCCCGATACTCGCCTTGCCGTAGACCCTCACCTTGGAGTCGAACGTGAAGCCGTTGTTCTCTATATCGCCCAGACTGTCCCGCACCCTGATGATACTCGGCGCCACTTGCACATCGTATTCGACAGTACCCGAGCGCTTCTCAGGCGGGTTGCCGCCTGGCAGCACGACATACATTACCCCTATGCTTTCAC
>NZ_JBKGGT010000060.1:0-464 GCF_052041995.1 Pseudomonas sp. SMV7
GCCATCGCCGATGGCAGGCCGGCGCCCATGGTCGCCAGGGCGTTGTCCAGCAGCACGGTGTTGGGCTTGTGCGCCTTGTAGTTGCGGGCGAACCAGATCTTGTAGATGCCGTTGTCCAGGGCGACGATGCCTTCGGACGGCAGCACGCGACGGATGTCGGCCACCAGGCGCTGCGGGTAGACCGGGAAGCGGTTGTCGTCGGCGCCTTCGGCGATCTGCGCTTCGTTGGCTTCACGGATGGCCATCAGGCGGGTGAAGTCCCAGTGCGAGGTGTCGCTCAGCGCTTCGCCGATCTGCCAGACGGCGTTGGCGATGTCACCGATCACTTCCACCTGCGGGAAGTACACGGCATCGACTTCGGCAGAGCGGAAGTTGATGTGGATGACTTCGGTGCCGCCACGAACCATGAAGAACGGCGGCTTCTCGATCACGTCGTGGCCGATGTTGACGATCAGGTCGGCGGC
>NZ_JBKGGT010000061.1:0-433 GCF_052041995.1 Pseudomonas sp. SMV7
ACATCGGTGCCGCTGACCGAAGCGATCGACTTGATCACCGGGTCGTTGGCGCCTGCGTAGACGTTGTCCGGAGCGGTGACCGTGACCGAACCGGTCGTGCCATTGGCCGGCACAGTAATGGTTTTGCCGTCGCTCAGCGTGAAGGTCAGTGCCGAGTGGTTGTTGATCGGCAGACCATCTTTGTTAGTCAGGGTGATGGTGTAGGTGATCTCGCCGCCTTCGGTAACCGAAGGAGTCGCGGTCAACTTGGCCACCACTTCGTCAGTGGTGTCGGTGACCTGAACCTTGGCCGCATCGCCCAGCTGCAGGTTTTCGAAGGTACGGCCATCGACGTCCACAGCCGACTTGATGCCCAGGCTGACTTCGCCTGCGTCCTTGTAGACGTCATCACCTTGAGCTGCGTGCTCGTACGCTGCGCTGGTCTGGCCGGCTT
>NZ_JBKGGT010000062.1:0-430 GCF_052041995.1 Pseudomonas sp. SMV7
TGCCGGCTTCAACGGTGATGGTCTGGCCGTTGGACAGGGTTACGGTCACCGGGGTCTGGGCCGGGTTGCTCAGCGTCACGGTGTAGGTAATCACGCCGCCTTCGGTCACCGAAGGGGTCGCCGTCAGAGTCGCAGTGGTGACATCGACCGAGTCGTTGATCGTGGTTTGAGCAGGAGTCGGGTTCGGCGTCAGCTGCTCGAAGTTACCGCCGGTGGCGTTTTCGATGGTCACACTGACGGTCGAGCCGTTGTTATAAACATCGTTCGCCGGGGTTTCAAAATTGACACTGCCCTGGGTCTTGCCGGCTTCAACGGTAATGGTCTGGCCGTTGGACAAAGTCACGGTCACCGGGGTCTGAGCCGGGTTGCTCAGGGTCACGGTGTAGGTAATCACACCACCTTCGGTCACCGACGGCGTCGCCGTCAGGGT
>NZ_JBKGGT010000063.1:0-411 GCF_052041995.1 Pseudomonas sp. SMV7
TGTCAATTTTGAGACCCCGGCAAACGACGTCTACAACAACGGCTCGACCGTCAGCACCACGATTACCGGTGCGACCGGTGGCAACTTCGAGCAACTGACGCCGAACCCGACTCCTGCTCAGACCACGATCAACGACTCGGTCGACACTACTACCGCGACCCTGACGGCGACGCCGTCGGTAACCGAAGGTGGCGTCATCACCTACACCGTGACTCTGAGCAACCCGGCTCAGACTCCGGTGACCGTGACGCTGTCCAACGGCCAGACCATCACCGTTGAAGCCGGCAAGACCCAGGGCAGTGTCAATTTCGAGACTCCGGCGAACGACGTTTACAATAACGGCTCGACCGTCAGCACCACGATTACCGGTGCCACCGGTGGTAACTTCGAGCAGCTGACGCCGAACCCGAC
>NZ_JBKGGT010000064.1:0-400 GCF_052041995.1 Pseudomonas sp. SMV7
TTCGACGGCGCGATGCACGAAGTCACCCGAAGAAAGCGCAGCGTTGCCGAGGAAACGCGGATGGCGCTCGTCGACCACACCTTTACCCATCTGTGTGGTGATGAACGGGATGCCGGTCTTGTCGATCAGTTGCTTGAGGACTTTCGCGGTCATCTTGCGGTTGGCGCCGGCACCGATCACCAGGATCGGATTGCGCGCATTCTGCAGTTTTTCCACTGCCGCTTCGATGGCCTTGTGTTCGGCCAGCGGTCGGCGGTGCAGGCTTGGCGGAATCGGCAGGCTGTCGGTCTGCTCGGCGGCGATGTCTTCCGGCAGTTCCAGGTGCACTGCACCCGGCTTTTCTTCTTCAGCCAGGCGGAACGCTTCGCGCATACGGGCCGGGATATTGTCGGCGGAGGCG
>NZ_JBKGGT010000065.1:0-400 GCF_052041995.1 Pseudomonas sp. SMV7
CTCGATCGCGCGGTGCACGAAGTCGCCGGACGACAGCGCAGCGTTACCGAGGAAGCGCGGGTGGCGCTCGTCGACCACACCTTTACCCATCTGCGTGGTGATGAACGGGATGCCGGTCTTGTCGATCAGCTGCTTGAGGACCTTGGCGGTCATCTTGCGGTTGGCGCCGGCACCGATCACCAGGATCGGGTTACGCGCGTTCTGCAGCTTCTGCACGGCAGCCTCGATGGCCACGTGCTCGGCCAGCGGGCGGCGGTGCAGGCTTGGCGGGATCGGCAGGGCGTCGGTCTGCTCGGCGGCGATGTCCTCCGGCAGTTCCAGGTGCACTGCACCGGGCTTTTCTTCTTCAGCCAGGCGGAACGCTTCGCGCATGCGCGCCGGGATGTTGTCGGCCGAGGCA
>NZ_JBKGGT010000066.1:0-368 GCF_052041995.1 Pseudomonas sp. SMV7
TCCAGGACCTCGCCGGTGATCAGGCTCAGGCGATAGCTGTAGTAGCAGTAGGCGCACGCCATGGCGACGGCAGACACCACCAGCGGGCTCCACCAGGGCCAGCTACGCCGCCGGCGATAGGGGCGATCGACAACATTGGTGTAGGGGTCGCAAATGCTTTCGGGGGTGGGACCACGCAGTTCGCGAAGTACCTTGTGCATGCGTGAAATCAGCGCATTGATCAGGTCATCGCCCTTGGGGTCGAGTGCGTACTTGCCCTTCAGGCCCAGGCAGAAACAGAAGTACAGGAACTCCAGCACATCCTGGAATTCCGCAGGCGACTGCATCATCCGCTCCAGCAGCACGAAGATCTTTTCGCCGCCGTGGGT
>NZ_JBKGGT010000067.1:0-310 GCF_052041995.1 Pseudomonas sp. SMV7
CGCGCCGGACAACGTCTATGTCGGTGCCAACCAACCGGTGGTCAATGCCATCGAGGCGGTCAGCGGTGCGGATGTCTGGAAGTTCGAAAACCTCAACCTGGACAAAACGCCTGTAAGCACCACTGTTACCGACGAGCCGGGTACGCCGGGCAATCCAGGCGGCAACAACGAAGGCGATCTGGTCAAAGTTACTATCACTGCTGACCAACCTTCGGTGGCCGAGAACGTCAAGCCGACCTTCACCGTGCACATCAACCAAGCTTTGGCTCACGATCTGGTCGTGACCCTGAGCAACAATGCCCAGGTCACT
>NZ_JBKGGT010000068.1:0-308 GCF_052041995.1 Pseudomonas sp. SMV7
TCTGTACCGCACCGGCGACCTGGCGCGCTACCGCGCCGACGGGGTGATCGACTACGCCGGGCGGATCGACCATCAGGTGAAGATCCGCGGCCTGCGCATCGAGCTGGGCGAGATCGAAGCGCGCCTGCTGGAGTTGCCGAGCGTGCAGGAAGCGGTGGTGCTGGCCCAGGACGGGCCGAGCGGCAAGCAACTGGTGGCCTACGTGGTGCCTGCCGACAGCACGCAAGAGCAGGGCGCGTTGCGCGACAGCCTGCGTGCCGCGCTCAAGGCCAGTGTGCCGGACTACATGGTGCCGGCGCACCTGCTGT
>NZ_JBKGGT010000069.1:0-308 GCF_052041995.1 Pseudomonas sp. SMV7
GCAGCAGGTGCGCCGGCACCATGTAGTCCGGCACGCCGGCCTTGAGCGCGGCACGCAGGCTGTCGCGCAACGCGCCCTGCTCTTGCGTGCTGTCGGCAGGCACCACGTAGGCCACCAGTTGCTTGCCGCTCGGCCCGTCCTGGGCCAGCACCACCGCTTCCCGCACGCTCGGCAGCTCCAGCAGGCGCGCTTCGATCTCGCCCAGCTCGATGCGCAGGCCGCGGATCTTCACCTGGTGGTCGATCCGCCCGGCGTAGTCGATCACCCCGTCGGCGCGGTAGCGCGCCAGGTCGCCGGTGCGGTACAGG
>NZ_JBKGGT010000070.1:0-295 GCF_052041995.1 Pseudomonas sp. SMV7
CGGGTTGCCGCCAGCGTCGGTCAGGGTCACGGTGCTGCCGGCTTCGGCGGTGCCGCTGATCGTAGTGCCATTGCTCGGGTTGATGACTGGCGCCGCTGGCGCGCTGGAATCGACAGTAACCGTCGCGGCCGGGCTGGTGTTGCCGGCCACGTCGCTCGCCGTGGCATTGACCACGGTACCTGTAGGCAGCGCTGTGCCTGGCGTGAAGCTCCAGTTGCCGCTGCCATCGGCCGTTACCTGGCCGATCGGATTACCGTTGCCATCGGTCAGGGTTACGGTGCTGTTCGGTTCGGCA
>NZ_JBKGGT010000071.1:0-287 GCF_052041995.1 Pseudomonas sp. SMV7
ACGTTTGGCCAAGAGCGTTTCGTCTCAACCGAGGCGCGCATTCTACGCTTTCCTCATTTGCTGTCAAGCGTTTGTTTTGAAGTATTTGAGAAAAACCCGTTTAACTTCAGACACTTAACTCGCTTCGATCTCTCGTCGCGGGAGGTGAATAATACAGCATTCAAAAACGCTGTCAACCACCTTTTTGCCACCGACCGGCCGTTCAGCCAACCAGGAGAAGCGATAGCTTCTACTTAAAGACAAAACCCCTACCTGCATGCGCAGATAGGGGTTTTGCGAAATGAATC
>NZ_JBKGGT010000072.1:0-284 GCF_052041995.1 Pseudomonas sp. SMV7
TCAGTTGGAAGGGCAAGGATGAGAGTGCTTCGCTGGAGGATTCGATCAGAATTACTGCTTCCAACATTGGTCGCGAGCAGTTTGAGCTGACTGTCAGCAAGGGACTGGTCACCGCCAATGATGGTCACAAGGTGGTGGCGTCTTATTGGGTCGAGCGGGCAGAGGGAGCAGGGACCAGTCACTCCGAACCGTTGACGCTGCAAGTCGGGGCGGCTGTTCCGACGCTTCCGGAGCTGGTCATCGAAGAGGCTATCGAGGGGGTCATCGATCCTGCAGATGTCGCA
>NZ_JBKGGT010000073.1:0-279 GCF_052041995.1 Pseudomonas sp. SMV7
AAAGACGATGTTGTAACGCGACCCTGTTATAGGTCTGTAGCTCAGTTGGTTAGAGCGCACCCCTGATAAGGGTGAGGTCGGCAGTTCAAATCTGCCCAGACCTACCATTACATGGTTCAGCCGTAGAATACGGGGCCATAGCTCAGCTGGGAGAGCGCCTGCCTTGCACGCAGGAGGTCAGCGGTTCGATCCCGCTTGGCTCCACCACTTTCTGCTGTCGTGAAATGTTGCACTTGATCAAACTCAGAAATGAGCATTCGCTTCGAATGTTGATTTCTG
>NZ_JBKGGT010000074.1:0-270 GCF_052041995.1 Pseudomonas sp. SMV7
CGCCGACGGCAGTGGCAACTGGTCGTTCACGCCTGGCACGCCGCTGGCCAACGGCACGGTGGTCAACGCTGTGGCCCAGGACCCGGCTGGCAATACCAGCGGACCGACCAGCGTCACCGTTGACGCGGTTGCCCCGGCAGCGCCGGTCATCAACCCGAGTAACGGCGCCGTGATCAGCGGTACCGCTGAAGCCGGAGCCAAGGTGATCCTCACCGACGGTGGCGGCAACCCGATCGGCGAGACCACCGCCGATGGCAGCGGCAACTGGTC
>NZ_JBKGGT010000075.1:0-265 GCF_052041995.1 Pseudomonas sp. SMV7
CGCGGTAGTAGTGTCGACCGAGTCGTTGATCGTGGTCTGAGCAGGAGTCGGGTTCGGCGTCAGTTGCTCGAAGTTGCCACCGGTGGCACCGGTAATCGTGGTGCTGACGGTCGAGCCGTTATTGTAAACGTCGTTCGCCGGAGTCTCGAAATTGACACTGCCCTGGGTCTTGCCAGCTTCAACGGTAATGGTCTGGCCGTTGGACAGAGTCACCGTCACCGGGGTCTGAGCCGGGTTGCTCAGGGTCACGGTGTAGGTAATCACA
>NZ_JBKGGT010000076.1:0-254 GCF_052041995.1 Pseudomonas sp. SMV7
CTGCCCTGGGTCTTGCCGGCTTCAACGGTAATGGTCTGGCCGTTGGACAGGGTCACGGTCACCGGCGTCTGGGCAGGGTTGCTCAGCGTCACGGTGTAGGTGATCACGCCGCCTTCGGTCACCGACGGCGTGGCCGTCAGGGTCGCAGTAGTAGTGTCGACCGAGTCATTGATCGTGGTCTGGGCCGGAGTCGGGTTCGGCGTCAGCTGCTCGAAGTTGCCACCGGTGGCACCGGTAATCGTGGTGCTGACGGT
>NZ_JBKGGT010000077.1:0-245 GCF_052041995.1 Pseudomonas sp. SMV7
CAGAAATCAACATTCGAAGCGAATGCTCATTTCTGAGTTTGATCAAGTGCAACATTTCACGACGGCAGAAAGTGGTGGAGCCAAGCGGGATCGAACCGCTGACCTCCTGCGTGCAAGGCAGGCGCTCTCCCAGCTGAGCTATGGCCCCGCATATTGGTAGGTCTGGGCAGATTTGAACTGCCGACCTCACCCTTATCAGGGGTGCGCTCTAACCAACTGAGCTACAGACCTATATAGGGTCTTGA
>NZ_JBKGGT010000078.1:0-239 GCF_052041995.1 Pseudomonas sp. SMV7
TGGCCTGTCTCGCCCTGGCTGAAGCGGCTGACCAGGCCGTGCACATGGCGTAGCGGGCGTTCGCCGCGCCACAGGGTGAACAGTGCCGGTTTGTCGAGCAACGCGCCGAAGTCGACGTCGCTGTCGAAACTGATCAGCTCCAGGCTCAGCTGGAACGGTGAGCTGAGCGCTTCGTCGAGTTCGAACGAAACCACTTCGAACTCAAGCTGGCTCGCCAGCGGCTGAAAGGTAAAGCGCAA
>NZ_JBKGGT010000079.1:0-220 GCF_052041995.1 Pseudomonas sp. SMV7
AAGGCGGCGTAATCACTTACACCGTGACCCTGACCAACAAAGACGGCTTGCCGATCGACAAGCACAGCGCACTGACCTTCACGCTGAACGATGGCACCACCATTACCGTGCCGGCGAACAGCACTACCGGCAGCATAAATGTCACTGCGCCAGACAATGTCTACACCGGTGCCAACGATCCGGTTGTGAAGTCCATCGCTACCGTTGATGGGGTTGATGC
>NZ_JBKGGT010000080.1:0-219 GCF_052041995.1 Pseudomonas sp. SMV7
GTCGGGTTCGGCGTCAGCTGCTCGAAGTTACCGCCGGTGGCGTTTTCGATGGTCACACTGACGGTCGAGCCGTTGTTGTAGACATCGTTCGCCGGGGTTTCGAAATTGACGCTGCCCTGGGTCTTGCCGGCTTCAACGGTAATGGTCTGGCCGTTGGACAAAGTCACGGTCACCGGGGTCTGGGCAGGGTTGCTCAGGGTCACGGTGTAGGTGATCACG
>NZ_JBKGGT010000081.1:0-213 GCF_052041995.1 Pseudomonas sp. SMV7
CGGTAACCGAAGGAGTAGCAGTCAGCTTGGCCACCACTTCGTCAGTGGTGTCGGTGACCTGGACCTTGGCTGCACCGCCCAGTTGCAGATTCTCGAAGGCTCGGCCATCGACGTCCACAGCGGACTTGATGCCCAGGCTGACTTCACCCGCGTCCTTGTAGACGTCATCACCTTGAGCTGCGTGCTCGTACGCTGCGCTGGTCTGGCCGGCTT
>NZ_JBKGGT010000082.1:0-204 GCF_052041995.1 Pseudomonas sp. SMV7
CCACCTTCGGTCACCGAAGGCGTGGCCGTCAGGGTAGCGGTGGTGACATCGACCGAGTCATTGATCGTGGTCTGGGCCGGGGTCGGATTCGGGGTCAGCTGTTCGAAGTTGCCGCCGGTGGCACCGGTAATCGTCGTGCTGACGGTCGAGCCGTTGTTGTAGACGTCGTTCGCCGGGGTCTCGAAGTCAACGCTGCCCTGGGTC
>NZ_JBKGGT010000083.1:0-202 GCF_052041995.1 Pseudomonas sp. SMV7
CTGATCGTGGTGCCATTGCTCGGGTTGATGACTGGCGCCGCTGGCGCGCTGGAATCGACGGTAACCGTCGCGGCCGGGCCGGTGTTGCCGGCCGCGTCGCTCGCCGTGGCATTGACCACGGTACCTGTGGGCAGCGCTGTGCCTGGCGTGAAGCTCCAGTTGCCGCTGCCATCGGCCGTTACCTGGCCGATCGGATTGCCGT